>CAZEBR010000007.1:54646-56365 GCA_964510375.1 Hadarchaeota archaeon (SeqCode)
CCCCGGCACATCGGTCAGAACGATGAACTTCTCGGCCTCTAATGCGGCCGCAAGCTCGGCCGCCACCGTGTCGGCGTTCAAATTCAAACTATTCCCGTCGGCATCGGCCCCTATCGGAGCTATGACCGGGATGTAACCCTTCTCCAATAGATATTCTACAATTTCGGGGTTGATCCTTTCGATCTCTCCAACGAACCCGAGTTCGCCCTTATCACTATCAATTTTTTCGGCTAAAACGAGATTTCCGTCGATCCCCGAAATCCCAAGAGCCAACCCTCCATTTTTCTCCAATCCAAGGACTAGTTCTTTGTTTATTTTTCCTCCTAGTGACTTGTGGAGAATTTCCATCGTCTCCTTGTCGGTAACTCTCAAGCCTTCGATGAATTCGGACTCTTTACCCTCCTTTTCCATCTCTCTCGAAATTTCTGAGCCGCCGCCGTGGACCACCACGGGTTTCACTCCGACTTAATTCAAAAGGACTAGGTCCTGATAGATCGACTCCTTCAATTCCTCCTCCTCTATAAGCGCTCCACCGAGCTTTATTACCACTATCTCCCCGTAGAAACGTTGAATGTAAGGAAGAGCTTCAAGCAATACAGATGCACGTTCTTCCATCTCAAATCTCCTCTATCGTACCCTCTGGAGGTAAATCCTCACCCTTTAAAAACAATCCGTTTACAAGCATCATTCATAACATCATGTAACGGGAATTGATCTTCACGTACTCGGGTGACAAATCACAACCCCAAGAGGTGGCGGACTCATCACCCTCGCCCAAATCTACGTAAATCTGAATCTCTTCTTCGTCCTCCAGCAATGCCTCAGCTTCTTCGAGCGTATCATCCGGCAGGGATTCCCCCTTCAAAACTAGAGGCGCCTCTTTGTCGCCGCCCAAAAGACTGATGCTTAATCTGGAAGGCGAAAAATTGGCACCGGAGTATCCCAGAGCCGCAACTATACGACCGAAGTTTGGATCGCTTCCATAGACGGCTGTCTTTAGCAAATTGGACCCTGCCACCGTTCGGGCCGCCTTTTCGGCTTCCTCTTCCGTCGCTGCGCCGTCAACCTTTACTTCGATCAGATGAGTCGCTCCCTCACCGTCGGCCGCTATCATCTTCGCAAGCTCCCTCGTCACGTAATTCAAGCCCTCCTGAAATTCCTCGTCCGGATCCTTCTTGGTTATCCTTTCGTTTCCAGCGAAGCCGTTGGCCAAAGCAAAAACGGTATCATTAGTGCTCGTATCTCTATCCACAGTGGTCATGTTAAAGCTCTGATCGGCCGCCCTTTGCAAAGCCGCCCTCAGTCCAGCGGAGGTCGTATCCGCATCAGTAACTATAATAGCGAGCATCGTAGCGTGGAGGTCCGGGTGAATCATGCCTGAACCCTTTGCTGCCCCCCCAATGGTAATATCGGAATCGTCATCCATCTCCACCTTGACCGCAATCTCCTTGACTTCGGTGTCCGTAGTCATCAGAGCTTTGGCCGCATCCGTCCCGGCTTCCCAGCTGTTAGAAAGAGCCTCCTTAGCCTCCTTTACTCCCTCCTCAATATCATCAATTGGAAGCTGAGAGCCTATCAGTCCAGTAGAGGCCACTCCCACCTCCTCGGGCTTCATGTCCAAGGCGTCAGCTACAAATTCCGACATTTTGCGGGCGTTTCTAACTCCCTCCCTCCCGGTGAATGCGTTGGCACACCCGCTGTTGGCCACTATTGCGCCCA
>CAZEBR010000008.1:0-8922 GCA_964510375.1 Hadarchaeota archaeon (SeqCode)
CCCATAGACGCAGACGTCTACATGATAGACTCACAAGGACTAGCCCACCCCCGAAGAGCCGGACTAGCCTCACACCTAGGAGTAATAATCGAAAACCCCACAATCGGAGTAGCCAAAAACAAACTCTGCGGAGAAGCAAAAGAACCAGAAAAAGAAAAAGGGTCATACACCTACCTCACAGAAAACGAAGAAAAAATCGGGGCAGTCCTAAGAACCAGAAAAAACGTAAACCCAATCTACGTCAGCATCGGAAACCAAATAACACTCGAAAAAGCAATCGAAATCACACTAAAATCCTCACCCAAATACAAAATCCCAGAACCCATCAGAGCCGCCCACAAACTAGCAACAAACAAAATGAAAAAATCATGAAAAAGCGGGCCCGCCGGGATTTGAACCCGGGTTGCGGGATCCGCAATCCCGTGTCTTGTCCACTGGACTACGGGCCCTCAACACTTAGAAGGCATCCATAATAATTTAGGTGTGACGGAAAAAGTTAAAGACCTCCATCAACGAAAGGAAATGGCGATTCAAATGCCCAAATGTACAGGTTGCAATAGAGAAATATCACAAGAAGGAAAAGCAGTCAAGTTTCCCTGTCCAGGCTGTGGAGAGCACACCATCTGGCGATGTGGAAAGTGTAGGACTCTGAGTAACGAATATGAATGTCCCGACTGCGGATTCAAAGGACCATAAAGGTGGTGATCCCAAATGAGCGAAGTAGCCATAACGCTTGAGGTTATGCCCGAAGATACCGAAGTGGATCTTGAGGAGCTGAAGAGCAAGATAAAATCTCAAGTCGATACGGAAGAAATAAGCGAAGAGGAAGTTGCCTTTGGACTGAAAGCCTTGAAGGTGATGACTATAATTTCGGACGAAGCGGGCGGCACCGACGAAGTAGAAAATAGCATTTTAGAGATACCCTCAGTAAAGAACGTAAAAGTCATCGACCAGCGCAAACTCATGTGAACATCACGTCAAAATGATAAACCTTGCTGAACAAAACTGACGGTTTTAGAATAAGGAATAGTTATAAAAGAATGGACGATAATTAGGATTTTGACAAGTTCATTGGGCGTTGCCCGGCGCCCTCTTCAACCCCCAGAGCCGAACGGTTTTCCCCCGACCGTTCGGCTCCCCTCCCCCCTCCTCTTACTGCAAGTTTAAGACCGACACCAGTCCCAATCTTCAAAACTTGTTTTTTCGCTAATTTTTGGCGGAATAATCCATCGACTAAGAATTTTAGAATACGACGTGTCAGAATAAACAGATGTATAAATTTACGAAAGCAAAAGAAGATATGTACCAATTAGAGAGTAAATAAAAGTGAAATAATGAAAAGAATCGATCTACATATGCATACTTTCCTAAGCGACGGCGAGCTTTTACCAGCCGAACTCGCGAGAAGAGCGGAGGATCTCGGACACGAGGCAATAGCCATAACTGACCACGTCGGACCTTCCAATCTCGAGGGGGTTCTCGAAAGCACGCTGAAAGCCGTCGAGAGCCTCAACGAGAAAATGGACTTAAAAATAATACCCGGGGTAGAACTGACCCACCTACCACTAACTTTGATTCCCGAAATAGCAGAAAAAGCCAAGGAAAAGGGAGCCGAAATAGTAGTCATGCACGGCGAAACCATTGTCGAGCCCGTTCTGCCGGGAACTAACCTTTCTGCCCTGAACTGCAAATACGTGGACATAATCGGTCATCCCGGTGTGCTGTCCTTAGAAGAGGCCGAAATAGCGGCAGAAAAAGATACATACTTGGAGCTTACCTCCCGTGACGGTCACTCCCTCACCAACGGAAGAGTGGCCAAGCTAGCACAGGAAACGGGGGCAAAACTCTTGGTCAACACGGATGCTCATTCACCCGAGGACATAATCACTCAGGACGAAGCGAGAGCAATCGCAATCGGTGCGGGACTAGATGAGGACCAGTGCGACATAGTCCTGGAGGAAAACCCTAGAACACTGCTGGAGGGAACATAATGCTCTCAAAAAGGGTCAAAAAAATGCTCGAAGAGGATGTCTCCTATCCGTTGGCCGGATCGTCCGAAGAGGAGGAACCCATGAAATTATGTTCCAACGAAAACCCCTACGGAGCCTCGCCCAAAGCAATCGAAGCGATAAAGAGAGAAGCCAACAACCTCGAGAAATACCCCGAGTCAAATCCCGCCGAAGTCAGGGAAGCAATAGGCGAATACCTGAATGTAGAACCCGAACAGGTGTGCATCGGTAATGGATCTGATGAAATAATGGATCTCGCCTGCAAAGCCCTGACGGACCCGGGAGACAAGACCCTAATCCCTACGCCGACCTTCAGCGAGTACGAGCTGGCGAGCCGTGTAAACGCCGCCGAACCCAATTTCGTCGGGCTGAAAGATTTCCAGTGGGATGTAGATAGACTGACTGAAGAAATGAACGATTCGAGAGTAGCTTTCATCGGAAGACCAAACAACCCGACCGGGAACTCGATTAGCGAGAAAGGGCTAAAGAAGCTTCTAGACACCGGCAAAGTTATCATCGTCGACGAAGCTTATGCCGAATTCTCCGATTCCTCCGTAGTCAGCTGGACAAAGGATTATGAAAACCTCTTGGTCCTCAGGACTTTTTCCAAACTTTTCGGCCTGGCTGGGGTACGAATAGGCTACGGGATAGGAAATGAGAAGCTAGTCCGCGCGTTAGAAAGGGTGAGACCTCCCTTCAGCGTGAACTCATTGGCCCAAAAGGCCGCCTTGGCTGCTCTCGAAGACGAAGAATTCGTCGACAGAGCCAGAGAATCGATCTTGGAAGGAAGAAGTTTCCTGAAGGAAAACTTGGAAAAGCTAGGATTCAGAGTTCTTCAGTCCGACGCAAATTTTTTGATGGCCAACACTGATCCCTTAGAAAAGGGCGCCTCTGAGGTCTGCGATCTTCTTTCTGAGGAAGGAATTCTAATTAGAAACCTTTCGGGATTTAGAGGAGTCGGAAAAAACTGGATACGGATAACCGTGGGGAGACCCGATCAAAATAAGCGATTAATTAAATGCCTTGAGAAATATATTGGGGATGTAAAATGACTATTAAGCTAGCGATACCGAACAAGGGGCGATTGCATGACCCCACCGTGGACTTGTTGGAAGACTCGGGAATCGGGATAGTAGACAGGGGGACCAGAGAACTCTTCGCCAGTACCAACGTATCCGATCTTGAAGTAATACTCGTCCGAACCCAAGATATTCCCAACATGGTCGAAACGGGAGCCGCCGACCTTGGCGTCACCGGTCACGACCTGGTGCTGGAAAGCCAAGCCGACGTCGAGGAGCTTCTAGATCTGGATTTTGGAAAGGCCAAGATGGTAATCGCGGCTCAGGAAAACTCCTCTATAAATTCCGTAGAGGACATCGAAGACGGAACCAAGGTAGCGACGGAATTTCCAAACGTGACCCGGAACTATTTCGAAGAGAAGAACATCGAGATCGAGATAAACGAAGTTTCAGGTGCCACCGAGATAACGCCCATCATTGGTATGGCCGACTTAATCGTCGATATTTCGAGTACCGGTACAACGATCCAAACCCACGGGCTCGAAATAATAGACACTCTATTTGAAACCTCCGTGAGGCTAATAGGAAACAAAAAAAGCCTAAAAGAAAAATCGAATAAAATCGATGATATAACGACGGCTATAGGTAGCGTAATAAAGGCCAAACCCTGCAAGCTCGTTATGATGAACGTTCCAAAGGACAAGATATCCGATATCAAGAAACTGGTCCCCGGAATGTCCGGCCCGACAGTATCGAAGGTGGAGGGAACGGACTTATTGGCCGTGCAAGCAGTCATTCAGGCAGATGAAGTTTACGAACTCGTCACAAAAGTTAGGGAGAAAGGAGCCCAGGATATACTGGTCGTCCCGATTGAGAGGATACTTCCTTAGACGGGTGGGGAAATGTTAATCATTCCGGCCGTGGATATTCGAAACGGAAAGTGTGTGCAACTTGTAGGAGGAGAGCCCGGGACCGGTGAAAGGTACGGGGACCCAGTGGACAGCGCAGTGAGATGGGAAAATGAGGGTGCTTCGTGCATCCACGTGGTAGATCTGGACGCCGCCATGGGGGAAGGAGAAAATTTTGGGAAAATTATCGAAATCTTAGCCAACCTAAGGGCAGACGTACAGGTAAGCGGAGGAATTAGAAAACCTGAAAAGGCGTTCGAGTTGCTTGGAAACGGCGCAACAAGGGTTATAATCGGTACTGCAGCGCTCGAAAATCCCGATATTGTCGACACTCTCGTGGAAAAGGCGGGAGGCGACAGCGTGCTGGTAGCCTTGGACGTAAAAAATGACAAGATCGCTATCGAGGGATGGAAGAAAGAAGCCGAAGATGACCTGTATGAAACGGCGAAAAAGTTCGAGGAGATGGGAGTCGGGGGATTTCTGTTCACGAATGTCGACGTAGAAGGTCGAATGAAAGGATTGGACCCGAAACCTATAGAAAAACTCGTAAAGCACGTAAACGTTCCGGTCATCGCCTCCGGTGGAGTTAAATCTATCCAAGACGTAAAAAAAGCGAAGGAAGCGGGGGCTTCTGCCTTAGTAATAGGAACGGCCCTCTACGAAGGTAAAATCACTCTAGAAGAAGCAATGGAGGTTTCCGATTGAGAAAAAGTAAAATCACCCGGGAAACGAAGGAGACAGTCATAGAAGCCGAGCTAACCCTGGAAGGCTCCGGCAAAGTAGAGGTAGAAACGGGAATAGAATTTTTCGACCACCTCCTGGAAAGCTTCGGAAAACACGGAAAGTTCGACCTCAGCGTGGAATCGAGGGGAGATTTCGATCACCACATAGCCGAGGACACAATGATAGTCTTAGGAAAGGCTTTCGAGGAGGCTCTCGAAGATAAAAAGGGAATCAGAAGAATGGGGGACGCCATCGTGCCGATGGACGACTCCCTAGCTCTGGTGGCTATCGATCTCGGTGGTAGGGTTTACTCGAAAATAGAAGTGGATTTCGAAAAGGAAAAGCTGATCGATTTAAACTCCGACCTATTCATTCACCTGCTGGAGACTCTGGCGGGCAACGCGAAATGTAACCTTCATGTGGACCTCATGAGAGGGTCCAACGATCACCACAAAGCCGAAGCTATATTCAAAGCCCTGGGGATAGCCCTCTCCGAGGCGGTAGAAATAGCCGGGGAGGACATTCCGAGCACCAAGGGTGTGGTTTAGGTGGAGAAACCAGACACCTTTACTGCAGAATACGGGAACACTTGCGAAGACGAAACTCTTCTAAGGGGCCTATAGTATGGAAGAACCTCGCCTAGAAGCTATTAAGCTCCGAGATTGTTCAGAGGGGAGAAGGAAGGAACTTCTCGAGAGATCGGGAAGAGACGTGAAAGAAATCATGCCGAAAGTAGAGAGAATTATTGAGGAGGTAAAGGAGAGGGGAACGAAAGCACTTCTCAAATTCACTGAAAAATTCGACGGGGTAGCAATCGCCCCGAAAAAAATCCAAGCCACTGAAGAAGACATATCTCGGGCATACGATAAAATGGAGGAGAGGGACGTGGAAGCAATAAAGAGCGCCGCCAGTTCGATCGAGAGGTACCACGAAAAACAGCTCCCGGAAGAATGGATGGAGGAATTCGAACATGGAATCAAAGCCGGCCAAATAGTGAGGCCACTGAAATCCATAGGAGCTTACGTCCCGGGCGGAAGGGCCAAATACCCCACGACGGTTCTGATGGCAATCATCCCGGCCAAAATAGCCGGAGTAGAACGAACTGTCGTATGCACCCCGCCAAACCCCGAAGGAAACATAAACGCAGCCACCCTCGTGGCGGCGGACGTGGCAGGGACGGATGAGATATACAAAGCGGGGGGAGCACAAGCCATAGCGGCGATGGCGTACGGCACCGAAACGATCCACCCGGTGGAAAAAATCGTGGGGCCTGGGAACGTTTACGTCTCCGCAGCAAAAAAGATAGTATCCTCCGAAGTCGATATAGATTTCATGGCGGGACCAACGGAGGTTCTCATCCTATCCGACTCCTCAGCCGACGCCAAAATCGTAGCCACCGATATCGTAGCACAGTCCGAACACGACCCTTCTTCCGCCTCCATACTCGCCACGACATCTGAAGAGCTGGCTGAAAAAGTCATAAAAAATGTGGAATCGATACTCGAGTCTACCCCCCGCAGTAAGATAGCGGGAGAAGCACTACAGAAATACGGCAAAATACTGGTCTTGCAGGACCTCGAAGAGGGAATAGATTTCGTGAACCAGTACGCGCCCGAGCACCTGCAGATAATGACGGAGAACCCGGAAAGAGAACTTGAGAGGATAGAAAACGCCGGCGCAATCTTCCTCGGAAAGTACTCACCGACCTCCGCGGGAGACTTCGGAGCGGGACCGAATCATATACTGCCGACAGGGGGAGACGCCAGACGGTACGACGGACTATCGGTCCTCGATTTCGTGCGCATGCCGACCGTCCAAAAGTTAACCAAAAAGGGATTAGGTAAGTTATCGGAAGTCATCAATAGATTAGCGGAAATAGAAGACTTACCCGCTCACAATCAAAGCGTTAAAGAAAGGTTAAAGGAGGCAAAGAATGACGACTGAAATCTTGGAAGAAGTTTTCGACGTGATTAAGGACCGCCGAGACAATCCTCGGGAGGATTCCTACGTTTCTTCCCTCTTGGATCGCGGCGAAGAGAAGGTCCTTTCCAAAGTAAGGGAGGAATCCTTGGAGCTACTGGAGGCCGCAGAAGAGAAAGACAGCGACGAGATCGTGCACGAATCGGCGGACTTAATCTTTCATGTGATGGTCCTCCTGGCGGCGAAGGACGTCGAGTTCGAAGAAGTGATGGAGGAACTGAGAGGGAGGCGCAGGCCCCGTGAAACTGAGTGAAGAAAAAGCCGAGAGAGTACTGAAACTCCTGAACTTCAAGGATGGTCTAGTCACGGCAATCGCTAGGGATCAGAAGGACGAGGAGGTACTGATGGTCGCCTTCATGGACGAGGAGGCCGTGCTAAAAACCCTCACTACTGGAACCATGCACTACCGGAGCAGAACCCGGGAGGAACTTTGGAAGAAGGGAGAAGAATCGGGAAACGTTCAAAAAGTGAAAAATTTACGCTTGGACTGCGATGGAGACTCGCTACTCTTCGACGTCGTGCCGGAAGGACCGGCGTGCCACAAGGGATACCGGTCGTGCTTCTACAGAAAAATCACGGCCGATGGAGAGACCGAAGAGATCATGGAAAAAGAGTTCGATCCCGAGGAAGTTTATGAATAATCGGGGGAAATCAGCACCGAACCTCATAAATGCATAGAGAGGACGACAAGGAGTCTACACGTTTTTGGAGAATTCAAAGATTTTTATTCAGCGGAAAACTAACTATCTTTTGCTATGAGCATTACGAAAAAAGTAGAAGGGGAAAACGACGAGCATGACGTGAAGATATACACCATCAGTACCTGTGGATGGTGTAACAAGACGAAAAAATTGCTCAAATCTCTAGATGTAGAGTACGAATACGCAGATATAGACACTCTATCGGGGGAAAAACGGGACAAAGCTCGAGATGAACTGGAAGAGTACAATCCCGACATGAGCACTCCCACGATAGTTATAGACGACGGAGAAGAGGTTATAGTCGGGTTTAAAAAGGATAAAATCGAGGAAATCTTCGAATGAGAAACAAAAAAGAAATGCTGGAAGACGTAAAAGCCAACGCCAAAGAAAACGGCTATTACGTTTGTCCGGACGAGGATTTGCTGGAGGACCTATTGGAGGGTCTCGTGACCAACGAAGAGAGGTACGGGTACGCCTTCTGTCCTTGCAGGGAAGCGAGCGGGGTACCTACAAAGGATGTAGATGCAATCTGCCCCTGCGGCTACAGGGTCCCGGACATAGAAGAATACGGTCAGTGCTACTGCGGTCTTTTCGTATCGGAGGAACTCAAGGACGAACCTTCCAAGGTTCGCTCGATTCCCGAAAGGCGCCCGAAAAAATTGATAAAAGCAGCAAACAAAGCCCGAAAGAAAAGAGAGCAAGGAGAACTGGACGAGGAAGATCTGAATGCCGACGTTAGAAAGGGCCTCGATTAACTATCTGTCTGGAGAGATGGAGTAATTTTTGGAACGCTCGGAGACAGTCATCGACTCGTCTCTTTTTTTATTTTTAATTATAAGACCACGGAAAATGATCATCACCAACCCCCGGCAGGAACAGAACTCGGGCCTTCTCCAATCTATGAAATTAAGTCACAAAACGCTAGGAAAGGCTCCAAATTAATAGCCTAAACGAAACGGCAAAGATACACGCAATAAAAATCTCGCCCGGCCGTTAGAGAATTTCCATCAATTCTCTTGCATTGTCGTACATTTCGTAATTATTGAATAGACAATATACCCTCTCGTGACTCTCGGCCAAATCCTTCAGCTTATCCGCAAGTTCGGATAGTTCCTCGTGTGAATAGTCATAATCGTAATCGTACTCGTCCTCGTTAAGTCCGTGGAGACGGATGTAAGCGATATCGTGGCTCGAGAGCGGCCTCTCCCTCATCAGGTCCACGATATGTATAAGATTCAGGTCATCGCAAATCTTCTTCACCCTCTCCGGATTTTCCTTCCAGTCACCCCTCGGCTCCCAGCCTAACTCCAGACTACCGCGGTCGATTCCACGTAAAAGATCCCGCATGTTTTGTTCATTTTTATCTGAACAGTCGAAGCTGGCTGAGGTCTGTAGAACACAGACGTTGGCCTCCAAGCCTTCGGCCCTCTTTCTAGTCTCGTTCCAGGCTTCGATCACCTCATCATTCGGCCGGAGATAACCGAAACTCTCCTTCTGGGCCTCGGTAAGTTGATCCTTCTTATTCCGCCAGGTCGGACTACTAGTGGGATGTGTCAGGGCTTGCCAAGCCTTCATCGTGAAC
>CAZEBR010000008.1:8932-10442 GCA_964510375.1 Hadarchaeota archaeon (SeqCode)
TGTTTATCTCGCCCACCTCAAAGACTTCGGAATACGCCTGTAATTTGCTCTCGTATTCGTCCTTCCAGCCCTCCGGTGGATTATAATAACTGTAGCCACAGGTCCCAATCTTTATCTCATCCAAAATTTATCCCCAACTTAGAAACCGAATTTCAAATTTTTCAGTTTTGGGAAAGGCGTAAAAGGAGAAGTGTGTTGACAATCGTTTTAACCGATTCTCAATCATTTATTAATGCGTGATGACGAACTTGGCAATACTGATTTACAGATGATGTAGATCTTGAGTTCCGAGCGCAATTAATTCCATCCAGCAATAATTTTAAATTTCCAAAGACTATCTAACCCGCTTGGATGGATTGGTCCTGTTCGTGGAAATCAAAAAGGCGTACTGAGTAGCTGTGGGTAATTTTCTCCTGACTATTTTCATCTCCGGCCTGTAAATTAGGAGCTCGTCATCGTCATCCGGCTCCTTATCCAGAATCTCACCCACTACCTCTTTCTCCATCCTCCCCGAAATCTTGGCACTGCCCCGCCCGAGCTGAGGAGATATCCTGATTATGATAGGAAGCTTCAGGTTAGAATGTTCGTCGGAAGGCAAGAGGTCCGCGAGATAGTCCAGTTCCTTCTTTTTGAATCTGTGCGTGGATCCGTCCTGCGTCTCTATCCTCGGTTTGTCCCGTTCGAGAAGATCCTCCAGGCTAACCCGACCTTTGGGCAAGTGGCGGTTCAAGTTCTGTATCTGTTTCTTTACGTACTCGTCCTTATCGACCATTTTACCAGAAATATCAAAGCCGCAAATCGATATTGAATATGTCCGCCAATACTATTCTATCTTTTCCTTGACCCTTTTGAGGCGGAACTTGTCCTCCCTCTCCTGCTCCTCCAACCGCATCTCTATGTACTCCTTGTTCTCCTCCAGGTTGGGAATGAGAACGTGCTCCAAAGAATTGACACGGCGTTTCGTCTTTTCTATCTCCTGAGCCAATAACTTCACTATTTCCTCGATCTCTGCGAGCTCAATAATTTCCTGCAGGGCCTCTTCAAACTTTTCAGCCGCCTCGTCGAGCTTGGCCGAAGTCTGATGAAAATCGTAACCCCTCTCGGTCGCCTTCCTCCTCAAATCCTCGGGCTCGACGACCGGCACGTTGACTCCCATTATATTGCGCGAATCGACGTCGATATCCAAATCTCTTCCGGACGCGCTAGCCGCCTTACTCAACTCGGCGGATCCCATTACAACCCTGGCTTGAATCAGCGCAGTAAACGCTTCCTCCAATTTTTCTTCGACATCCTCTCTCTTGCCCTTCAGAGCATCCAAATTGTCAAAAAATTCGGTGATCAGGGCATCTCTCTTCTCTCGAAGAAGTTCGTGACCCCTCTCTGCAAGATCTATACGCCTTTTAAGCTTTAGAAGTTCACCACGAGTGGGCTGAATATTTTCGGCCGTAGATACCATAACTAGGACCCCCCTACTGGTGATCGGGATGATACTTCTCGATGTATTCGGACT
>CAZEBR010000008.1:10617-48356 GCA_964510375.1 Hadarchaeota archaeon (SeqCode)
AGCTGATTGGAAACCCCGCTGTGATCGCCCCTTGTCTGACCCTCTCCAATGCCGTCCTTCATCAACCTGGAAAGGGACGGTAGGACGTTGATCGGGGGATAAATCCCCTTTCTATGGAGCTCTCGCTCCATGACCAGCTGTCCCTCAGTAATGTATCCGGTAAGATCCGGAATGGGATGAGTGATATCATCGCTGGGCATCGTCAAGATGGGCATCTGCGTTATTGATCCTTTCTTGCCCCTGATTCTCCCCGCCCTCTCGTAAATCGAGGCGAGGTCCGTGTAGAGGTAACCCGGATATCCCCTTCGACTGGGCACCTCCTCACGAGCGGCGGAGGCCTCTCTAAGAGCCTCGCCGTAGTTGGTCATGTCCGTGAGGATGACTAGAACGTGCATATTCTGAGTAAAGGCGAAGTACTCGGCTGCCGTGAGGGCGATTCTGGGGGTAAGAACCCTCTCGATAGCGGGATCGTCCGCAAGGTTCAGGAACATCGAAACCCTCTCAAAGGCCCCGGTTTCCTCAAAGTTCTCCCTGAAGAACGAAGCCTCCTCGTGGGTAATTCCCATCGCACAGAAAATAACGGCGAAGTCTCCTTCTTCACCACGAATGGTAGCCTGTCTGGCTATCTGGGCCGCGAGCTCGTTGTGCGGAAGCCCGGAAACCGAAAAGATGGGGAGCTTCTGCCCTCTTACCAGCGTGTTCATCCCATCTATCGCGGATACCCCAGTCTGAATAAAGTCAGTAGGATAATCTCGAGCGGACGGATTAATGGCGGCCCCGTTGACGTCCAACTCCTCTTCAGGAACAATCTGAGGACCGTCATCGATGGGCTCCCCCCTGCCGCTAAAGACACGCCCCAAAAGATCCATCGAGACTGGGAACCTAGCAGTGGATCCGGTAAACCTTACGGCGGTTTTGTCCGAGTCGATTCCACTAGTCCCCTCGAAGACCTGAACGACCGCCCTGTCCTCTTGGACTTCGAGAACTTGACCACGCTTTTCCTGACCATCGGGGGTGATTATTTCGACAATCTCGTCGTATCCCACTCCCTCGACGCCCTCAACGACCATAAGGGGGCCAGAAACTTCGCTCACCGTTCTGTACTCTCTACTTTTCTCGGCAGCGGCCACACTATTCACCCTCTAGAACATCTTCAATCTGAGAGTCTATCTTTTTATCAATTTCTTCAGCCTGTTCTTTAAATTCTTCTTCGGGCAAATTCTTCATCCTAGCAATCTCGCTCCGTACGGGAATCTGAGCTGCGTCCTCAACCGAGGCACCCTTTTCGACCGCATCTATAACATTGTCATAATATTTTAGGCAAAGCTGGAACATTTTCAGCTGTTTCTCCAGCGAACAGTAGGTATCCACCTCGTGCATGGCATTCTGTTGGAGAAAGTCCTCCCGAATCACCCGAGCGGCCTCCAGCACGGCTCTATCCCTGTCGGGCAAAGCATCGGGTCCAACCAGTTGCACGATCTCACGAAGCTCGTCCTCCTCCTGAAGGATTGAGACCGCCTTATCCCGGTATTCTCTCCAGTTCTCCCCAACTTCCTCCTCCCACCAATCATCAACCCTATCAAGATAGCCCGAATAGCTGGTCAGCCAATTAATGGCGGGAAAGTGCCTCTTATCGGCCAAATCGGAATCTAGACCCCAGAAAGTCTTGATGATCCTGAGAGTATTTTGAGTAACGGGTTCAGAGAAATCTCCGCCCGGAGGCGAGACCGCTCCCATAACCGTTACCGAACCGTTCCTTTCCCCACTCCCAACCGTTCTCACACGACCCGCCCTTTCATAGAACTCTGCGAGTCTAGAAGCCAGATAGGCAGGATAACCCTCCTCGCTGGGCATCTCCTCAAGTCTACCGGAAATCTCTCTCAAAGCCTCCGCCCATCGGGAGGTGGAATCGGCCATGAGAGCAACGTCGTACCCCATGTCCCGGAAGTACTCGGCGATCGTAATACCCGTATAAATGCTCGCCTCTCTAGCGGCAACCGGCATGTTCGAAGTGTTTGCTATGAGTGAAGTTCTCTCCATGAGCGGCTTTCCGGTCCGGGGATCTTCAAGCTCTGGGAAATGAAGAAGCACATCCGTCATCTCATTACCCCTCTCCCCACACCCCACGTAGACGACGATTTGAGTATCCGACCACTTGGCTAATTGATGAAGCATGACCGTGTTGTGGAGAAACATCGGCGCATTTCCACCTACAAAATTGTGGGTCTCCGGAACCGTGAGGTCGTAAACTATCTCTTCCTCCTCCTTGATCTCGACGGTCTTCACGGGGTCCGGCATGAAATGGTCCAGGTGATTTAATGCAACTTTTTCTAGTTCCTCATCACCAGTGACGGACGAGAACTTCTTGAGGGTGGGTACACCAATTTTCTCTTTTTGGGTAGTATAGTTAGCAATTTTGATTCCTTCTTGCTTGAATTCCTCTCTAGTTTTTCCGCTCTTCTCAAACTTTTCCATCACAGTTTCTGGAGAAATGCGCACGGAATCTAAACCTTTGAAATGTTTATCGGATTCTTCCAGGTACCGGTGAATCCTATCGTACTTTTCATGAGCAGTAGAAGTCTTCTTGTAAAAATTCCTAACCTCGGCCCCCGACACTCTGATTCTATAGCTCACAGAGCTTTCCAATTCTCTTTTGCCGAGGTTTGAACTAACTCCAATCCTAGCAAGAGCATAAACTAAGTCACTGCTCATCCGCTTGCTAGAGGTGCTGATTTCAATTTCATACTTGTTGAAACCGCCATCGGAAAGATAGTATCCTCTCAGGAAGGCTGATATGACTTTTTCATTACTCTCAAAAACTTCTCTCGGTATAGAACAATTCTTCGATTTTTGTTTTTTGGGAAAACCTAAAGACACCAAGAAGTCTTTCAAAGTCCTGCTGTTAACCTTAACAGAATTCACGGTCGATGCATATTCTCTCTCGGTTTCGACAGCAAAAAGCTCTTCGAAAAGATTTTCAACCCTTGAAAGCAAATTTTCATCGTTATTGTAAAAATGAACGCTACCCGGCTTAATGCTTCCGTCTCCAAGCAAAAGCCCCAGCAGTTCAGCTAGGTCTTCATCCATTTCTCGTGGTATTTCGATTGGCTTGGCATTCCTTTCGCCTTTAACCTTTTCAATTCTATGTCTCCAACCTGCGAGATCAAAAACCTGAGAGGCAAGCCTTACCTTAGGTCGATTCCTTCCCAACGCATATTCGGTCAGGACATCCTCACTTACACCCAGTTTTTTCGCAAGCTCCTTTCTCGTTCCCATCTCTTCGGAAAGTTCGCTAATGGCCTCTCTAAACTCCTTAAAACCATCGCAGCAAATCCTTTTATCGGGAAGTTTTTCTTCGACCTTCAGTTCTATTGAATCTCCATCAATTGGCAATTTTCTTGGAATTAAAAGAGTATCTTTCTCCTCGATTTCCTTTGCCGGTTTTTCTACAATCTCCATCTCCGGAGTCAAAACAAACAGTTTATGAACAGGCGTTAACTCTACTCGCCTCCCCCAACTAGTCTCTATATGGACAGTAGAATCCGTGGTATCCTTGTAGACATGAGTAGCATTCTTCTTGACTATCTGTCCGTTATCCATCGACAAGACTTCAATCGGATCGTCAAGTTCCACCCACTCTTCATTTCCATTAACCGTTCTTTCTCCATTGTCCAAGCTTTCCTCGTAAATATCCTTGATAGGTCTCGTATTACCATCGGCCAGCAAAACTGGAGTTTCCCCGACTACACACTTTCCAGTCCCGAAACCTCCCGGTATGGCCGCCGTTCCCCCCTTCGCCACCGGGAAGAACGAATCTATAACTCTTTGACCTGAAATAAGGGGGATCTCGGGAGCAAGCTTGTCTTCGATGGGCCTCGGTTTCCTCACCGGCCACTCCTGAAGCATCGAAATATCTTCTTTGCCGTCATCTGTTGCCACTGTTGCAATATTATCGGTAACTGTGTACTCTCCTTCGCTCAAAATCTCATCGAGTTCTCCCTCCACTTCCGGTGGGACCATTATCTTGTGATCGACCAAGCCCGTCTCGTCCACAGTACCCAGCACATCACCCGGTTGAACCTTATCTCCCTCGCTCAAATCAGAGGGGGTGAACAACCACTCCTTGTCCCTAGGGATAGGATCGACCTGAACTCCCCTCTCGATAAAGTCTCCGGCCTCATCCCTAATCTCCGGTAGAGGCCTCTGGATACCATCAAAAACAGTGCCTATCAGGCCGGGACCAAGCTCGACGGAGAGGGGCTCTCCGGTTCTTTTAACTTTCTCTCCAGGTTTGAGTCCAGAAGTTTCCTCATAAACTTGAACGGTGGCCCTATCTCTATCAATCTCAATAATCTCACCCACCAATCCCTCATCTCCAACCCTGACCATTTCATGCATTTCGACCCCTTTCATGCCAGAGGCAATTACGACAGGACCGGATATTTGAGCTATCTTTCCCATAGTTTCATTCCTCTAATTTTATTCCAACTGCACGTTTAACAAGTTTATCAATGAATTCCCTCCTTTCGGGAACGGGACCCTCCTTACCCGGAATCTCAATCACCATGGGGATTACGCCCTTCTTGTCCCTCTTAGACTCCAACACATCTTCACTCATCTTTTTGGCCAAATCTTCAGTAAGAATAATAATCCCGACTTCCCCATCCTCCAACAATTCTAGATAAATTTTCTCCGCTTCCTCCCCCTCCTCAGTTTCGAAAGCTCTCTCTACGCCGGCCAGTCTCAGACCATCGGCAGTTACTGGGTCAGTAATGCTAGTTATTTTCATGATTTAACCTGAGATTGTGCCAACACTTTTTTCAGTTGATATGATTCACCAACGCTTTTAACTTTAATTTTTCGAGACCGTGTTTTGGCGGCCTTTTCAAAGTCTCACGCCTCCGATAGTTATTCTAAGAGATCCGCCAATCAGAAATTCTTTCGAAAACTCTTCGAATGTTCACTAGTCATTTTTTGCCCCCCAAATAAGATAAATTAAATAATCCGGGATTTGTGAAAATCGAAAAATCGTGGAGCAATAGTTTAAAGTAAAATAAAGACAACGACACATCCGGGATAATATGTCTTCAGAAGATATCAAAAAAATAAGAAAAACGGAAGAAAAAACCAAAAAAGAACTAGAAGAGGCCAGAAAGAAAGCGGAAGAAATTGTATCCGAGGCCGAACAAGAAGCAGAAAAAATAATTGAAGAGGCTAGAAAGGAAGCTCAAGAGCGAGTTGAAGAAATTAAGGAAGAAAAGAAAGAAGAAGCGGAAGAAAAAGCAGACGAGATAATAAAATCAGCTCAAGAAGAAATTGACGAACTGGAGAAAGAAGCCGAAGAAAAAATGTCCGAAGCAACAGAATTAGTCTTAAACGAAATTACCGGCGAGGAACAAAAATAGCTATCCTACTTGCGAAAATAAGTAAGTGGCCAAGGAAAGCAAGGCAAAAATATCGCCGAACACAACAATATTCAGAAAGAGAATTCTAAAATTCGCTTGCTCTATAGCCGGCTTTGAAACGATATACAAAACTGTGGAAGTCCCCCCGAAAAAACCGAGAGTTACAGTTGCAGCAAGATGAGCCGAAAACCCCATCACTAGAAGAAAGAACGCAGCAAAACCCGCGGCGATAAGCGCCAATGTGAACGGATAAATAAGGATTAAAAATATTCTTCTCCTTTTAGACTCAGGAGATATCTTATCTTTTTTCTTCTCGTTATTGTAGCTCAATTTTTCTCCTTCGGATTAGATTATTTTCAATCTCTGCAGGCTCTATACCTTCAGATTTGAGCCCGATAATGGTTCTGAGATTTCTGACTTCAGTTTCCATCAGGTAAATATATGAGAGCACTGGAGCCAGCGAAAAAGGATTAGAAAGCGAAATTCTGCGACAAGTCCTTAGAAATTCTTCATCGAAAGTTCTTTCAATATCGAATAGGGAGTTAGTTTCCTCGTATTTATTTAGACCCTCTTGAACGATTTGACTGTAGACAGTCCCCGACAAAACATCGGCGGCCGACTGTATGTCCTTCGCCGCTGCCATGTCCTTTAACTGTTCATCCGTTAACCTGTACGAGGGAACGGTGAATTCGGATATCCTCTCGGGCGGAATATCCTCTCTCTTTAATCTCAAAATCAACTTGACGTTAGTAAGATCGAGCTTCGTGCCGATTATATCCTTCAAAACATCCCTCTGGGCCTTCTTCTCCTTTACCATTTCCCAAAGACTCTCGTAGTAAGCCCTATCCAAAGCCCTGAGAAGAAGAAACACACCTTTTTCTTCATCCATCTCATCGTAGGCCTCAGAGAACGGTTCGTAATACTCGGAACCTTCCAGACATTCCAAAAATCTTTCAAGATTCTCCGCCGAAGTGAGCATTTCAAGCCTTTCTTGGGAAAAGGTCGGCGACGAAAGAAGGAATTTATCCAGTTCCTCCCCAGAAACTCCTCTATTAAGTCCGATAACTATACCTTTCAAGTTTTGGAGATCTATAGATCCTATGACTTTCTCTATCGTTTCCTTTCTTTCCTCCGGAACTACCTCCAAAATATCCTCATAACGGTCTCTCGAATACAAGTTGAGGGCCTTTTCAACCTCGGCAAGTCTAATCTTACCCTCCAATGATACCTCGCTGACGTATTCCTTGTACTCAGTGTCCTCAAGAAACGTGAGAACCTGTTTCGCCTGGGGGGACTCCAGAAGTTCATCCAGGCGAGACTCTGAAAGAATATTCGCCTCCCAAGCGTTCATCTTTGCGCTCGAATGCACATATGGAATAAGCTTAATGGCCCGATAAAATATAAAAACAGAAATAACCGAGAGTCCAGCAATAACTCCGAGCAAAAGTGTTATATCATCCATCTATATCGCCTTATTTTGACCTCTTTCCACCATCGGGTTCATATGTCCTATTAGTCATCTCGTGCATCGCCAGATACGACCATTCCCTCAGGATTTAAAATCTTTATCCATTTTATGATATTTCCGATCTACGCTGATTCACGACTGATATCCACTATGAGCACTTATGAAGCAATGGCACCACTGTTTTAAAAACGAATTTCGTCGAAAGTAGGGACTTCTTCCGTTCGACCTTAGAATATTCCCAAGCTTATCAACAACAGGAACGATGCCAGGAATCCTAGAATGGCGTACGTCTCGGGCATTACAGTATAGACGACCAAGTTTCCGAAAGTTTCCGGTCTCTTAGCGACGGCTCCACAGCTGGCCGATGCGACTTGGCTCTGCCAATAGGCCGTAAAACCTTGAAGTATAGCGGGGACGGACGCGGCTAAAGCCGTAAGTCCAAGCCCTTGTGCCAAATTCACCGTACCGCCGCCCAAGATACCAGTACCAATCATGATCAATACCCCGACGATAAATCCATAGAATCCCTGAGTACCGGGCAAAATCTCTAGAACAAACAGATTTCCAAATCTCTCCGGCTGTTCAGCGGTGATGCCTGCAGCAGTCACTCCGGCCGAGCCCACCGCAAGGGCGGACATTATTCCTGGAATACCCACGGCCAAACCGATTGCAATCGCAACCAATACCACTGGGTCCATATTATCCACTCCACGATTTAGTGTACTTCCTTATAAGTTTAAAGGGAGAGTATTCCTCGCCTCCACTCTCGTAAAAAGTCTGGAAAAACTCCGCATAATGCAAACGCATTGTATGAACGAAGCCCGTGATGGAATTGATAAACATATTAAAGAAGTGACCTACCACAAGTACTACCACTACCCCCACAACACTCACAGCTGCAAGAACGTAAGAAAGAACTCCAGAAAAAGTTCCGGGGTAGATCATGGTGAAGAATATCCGGGCTATCTCGTTAATCACCAAAGCAATTACCGAGGTGGCCACGCCAAGCGCAAGAATTCTAGTGTAGGATACGACGTTCGAAACGAAATCTATTACCGAATATATCGTATTGACGGCGCCGCCTATCCTATCTCTCATCGAAGCTCCTTCGGCCGTAACCCTTCCCAAAGTGGAAAGTACAACTCCGCCGTAAAACAGCCCTTGGTATATGACAACCAAGGTCGATTTTGACCCGAGCGGATTAAAGGCTTCAAAAAGCTCCATCTCGGGGAAGAAAAACAGACCAAACTCCTGACCCATACCCACCACGCAAAAAGCGAGTGAAAACAGGCCGAGGAGTAGTAAAGTATTTCCGATGTTATTCAAAAACACTCTTCTCCATTTACTTCTGAGAATATTCTTTCTTACCCCGGCGACAGCAAAGCCTATTCCTAAATGTAATATTCCGAAATACACCGTCAACTTCAAGAAAGGTATAGGATTCCGGATTGGATCTGTCCAGAGAGGACCGAAAACGGTCGATAATCCCTTACCTAACGCACTTTGAGGGCCTAAAATATTCGGCAATATCTCACCGAAGGCACCGCCAAACCAGCTGCCAAACAAAGCGCCGGCCAAAATGGTCCCAATTGCCCCCGCAATCATGATATATCTGAGGCGTTTCGAAAACATATTCTTGATGAAAGTCATTCCCGAAAGAAACAGAGCGAGTATAAGCAGCCCGTAACCTGCATCGGACAACGTAAAACCGAAAAATATCGAAAAGGTGATCGCCACGATGAGCGTTGGGTCCGTAGAATCGTACCTAGGAAGGCTATACATCTCCGTCAGGTACTCGTAACTATCGACTCCCCTTGGGTTCTCCAACCTGACCGGGGTTTCGGAAATGTCAGTCTCGGACGGATCGTATACTTTCATCAAATAGGCTCCCTCAGTCGCTTCCTCGATCGCCTCCTCTACCTCCTCCACCTCTTCCTTCGGAGCCCAACCCTCTATGATGGTGGTCGAATCCGTCCTTCCAAAAAGCTGAAGGCTCTCCTGACGTTCCTGCTCAATTTTGAGAACTTCGGCTAGAGCGTTGATTTTATCAGCTTTCTCCTCCCTAATCTTCTCAATCTCCTCTCGAACCCGATCTTCTTCATTCTCATACTTTTCTATCTCCTCATCCAAGTCCTCCAAGAATTCCTCCGGAGTTTTATCAGAAACAGGCAAATCCAGGCTTTCTACTCCAAATTTATACTTTATCGGCCTAAGATCAGAAAAATATTCCTTTCTACAAATCAAAACGACTATCCTAGTATTTCCCTCTCCAAAGGCCGCCAAAAACACCTTATCCGACAGTGAATCTTTAATCTCATCCGTAAAATCATCAAGCTCGTCCTCCGATATCTGACCTACATCTATCTCTATTCGCTCGGTGGATTGAAGGTACTCCAAAGGAAGATCGATACCAACTAATTTGGAGAGTATATCCACCTTATCCTTGAGTTCCTCCCTCTCACCCTGAATCTCTTGGAGTCTAGAGCTCAATTCGTCCATCTTCGGCTCTATTTCCTCCAGTATCTCCCTGGAGTACTCAAGAATGTAATCGATGGATTCATCCTCCAGTTCCATTTCCGTATCCATTTCAAGAGTCTCGAAAAACTCCTGAGCTTCCTCCATTCTCCCAAGAACGGAATTTATTTCGAAAAATTCTTCCTCCATCTCCTCGGCCTCGATCTCTTCCATCGAAACTTCCCTAAATTGGGCTACTCCTGTTTCGTGCAAACCCGAAAGAACTTTATCTCGACTAGACTGGGTGACTACTGCTCTAAATCCCTTCATCTCAGCGGGCCTTAACAAACCTCTCACCTTCTAATTAGACTAGATATTCATCCACCGTTCTTCACGATTTGATTTAACTTTTATGCCGAAAGACATTTCCTCAATCTCGAAATTTCAAGAATTATAAACCCTATTTTTGTTAATCTATCTCGATAATAGCCCAATAAACAAAAAAGTCGCGCCACGAAGAATGAAAAATATAAAGATCGTTTTCCGGCAGAACTCATGCCTCATTGGGCAAAGAGAGGAATTATTAAATAAATAATAACTTAAAAATCATAGTTGTATCAAAGCAAAGTAGCAAGCAGAACGATCCAAGTGCGAGCAGATAGCTAGTAGCTTTGGGGATATCTGTTTCTCAATCCGTAATTTTTATACCATCACATTCCTGAATCATGGTGATAGCCAATGGACAATATAGAGAAAATTACCGAAAGTCTGGAGAAAGAAGCTAAGGAAAAGAAAGAGAAACTCATCGAAGAAGCGAAAGAAAAAGCAGAAAAAAGAAAGTCAGAAGCCAGAGAAACGGCCAAAGAAGAATCAGAGGAAATAATCCAAGAGGGAAAAAAAGAAGCAGAAGCAAGGGAAAAAAGAATCCTCTCAAACGCCAAAACCGAGGCCAGAAGAAAGAAACTCGAATTCAAGGACGAGATGAGTAAAAGAGTATTTGAAAGTGTCAAAGAGAGACTTGAGGAGCTAAGGGAGAATCAGGAAAAATACAAAAAAACTATACAAAACCTCGTCGTCGACGGAGGAATATCAGTTGGAGGAGGAAATCTAGAGGTTATCGTTCCGAAGGGAGAGAATTTCCTCTCCGATGGAGAAGTAGAGGAGCTAGAGAATGAAATTGAAAAAGAAACCGGAAATGAAACTTCTTTAGAAATCATAGAGGAACTCGCAAAATCGAAGGGCGGAGTTATCGTCAGAAAAGGCGACCGAACGCTCCAGTGTAACAACACATTTGAGGCTCGATTAGAGAGAATGAGGGACTCGTTGAGAACAGAAGTGATTAACAAACTCTTTGAATCGTAATTAGCTCCACTCTACCATTGAAAATGAGATTTATCGAACGAAATATTTTTGCTTATCCATTTGGTTTCATTCGTTCTCTTCTCTCTCCAGCAAGACTCCCACGATCCGAGCGAACGCAGGTCTCGTTATTAGCACGCTTACGAGAACTCCAAACAGCGTTACCAGCGCAAAGCCCCTCATCGGACCGAATCCGAATATCGCAAGAGCCACCATAGCAGCGACTGTGGTAGCGGCGGCGGAAAATATAACTGCAAAAGCCCTGCCCGTGCGCCTATCTATCGGCAACTTACCCTGTTCCGAAGTTTTTTCGGCCAGAACTTCGTCAGCGATAATGATCTGATGATCTACCCCGGTACCCACAACCGCGATAAGGCCGCCTATACCGGGAAGACCGATGGACATGAATGGAGACGCTATGGAAGCCGCCCCGAGCGTTATCACCACCTCGCTGATCATGGTCAACAGAAGCGGAACTACAATTTTGAACCTTTTGTAGAACGCAAAAACCAAAGTACCCACAACAGCGAAAGCTGCAAGCCCCGCAAACAGAGCTTCCTCCATAAAGTTACCGCTCAAACGCCTGTCCACCCTTTCAGAACTTACCGGCTTGATTTCAATAGGAAGACTTCTAGAAAGAATGGTTTTAAGGTCCCTTGCCTCGTCCTGACTTCCCAAACCGGTGATGGAGAGACTATCGAGTTTCTGCCCGGCCACGTTCTCGTCGAGTGTCGGGGAGGATCTGTATCCACAAACTCTCTCAGCTACCCAAGAAAAAATGCTTTCCTCTCTGTCATCGACCTGACGAGAAATATAATCAATGTTGAACTCAGTTGTGTTGTCCAAAACTAAACTATCTCCCTTCCGAAGACTGCTAGGAAAATCCGCCTTTCCACCGAGCCATATCACTCGGGAATAACGGCCCGAATTCTTCTTCAAGAAGTCTCGAGAATCGGATGAAATCGGAGAATCAGAATTCATGTCGACTCTTACGACCGGCACCTGCAAATAGAATTCTCTTTCCCCTCTCGCCGTTTCAAAAGTAACTTTAAACTTGCGTAGGTCCGAATTGTAGGAGAGATAAGACTCGTCCAATTCCGGCATGAGAGTACTGGGCAGGAGAACAATCGAGCTTCCTGGGCGATCCAAATATATTACTCCAGGCTCCCCAGCCTTCCCCTCCGTCAGGTCCTCCCACCTCTCCGGACCATTATCTGCCAGATTGAAGGGAAGTACTATTCCCTGTCCGGGTTCCTTCCTTATCGTTCCGGTATCCCCAATATGTTTGTCCCATAGAACCAAAGTATTATCCACAAAAATCTCCAGTCTACCAGTATGGCCCAGAAGTTTTCTGGCCTCCGCGGGATCGGTGAGGGAAACTTCGTACATTATGAATCTGGATCCAATCGGTTTGAACTGAGCCCCCAATGTTCCCTGTGGGTCCACTCTATCACTCAAATCATCCATAAGCTGTTCCCGTATTCGGGACTTCTGCCGGCTCGCACTGAAATCAGCGAATTTGAAGCTGTCCCCCAACAAACTCACATTATCGCCCAAGGCGGAAGCGAAGGCGTTTTCTGTTATCGATTCCATAATCAGCAAATTAAGCTCCTCAGATCCGGATAAATTATTGTCAGTCATCAGAAGCCGGATCTCTAAACGTAGCTTATTTTCCAATCTACTGATGAACCTACCGGCTTCAGCCGAATCTTGCAGAGGGGAGTCAAATCTCACTCTGGCCTCGCGGGCCTGTAGCTGGAGCATGATCCTCGATCCGCCGGTAATATCTATTCCCCAATTAGGACCCCTCACGTACTCCCCCAGAGGTGCCCCTTCCGGTTGAGAATCGGCTGGTTTCCAAGGAGCCATTATAAACAGAGCGGAGATAAACAGGGCTATAACCAATAAAACGATTCTCCTATCCCTAAATCCTCGCATGGTATTTATCCTCCTCCGATTCTTGATGCCTTATTATCAATCCGGAGTTTAGAAGCCACGTGTTGACCATGTCAACAAGAATCCCGATTGCTATAACCGCAGAGATTTGATTCAACTCGGGAGCGGTCGTAACCAAATTAAGAGCAATCATGGCCGCAGCCGAGGTCGTGCTCATCTTCATACCGGTGGACATCGCATTTCCAGCACGCTCTCGGTCCGTGCCGCCCTTCCGTTTGATGATGTTAGTACTTAGGAGGATGTTGGTATTCACAGCGTAGCCAAAAATCAGAAGTATCCCTGCCATAGAAGCCCTAGTAAGCTGGATATTGAAGAGAGCCATCGCACCTAATATGCCGAGAAAGTCCATCCCTATCACCAACAAAATTCCTCCAACGACGGTATAACGGCGCAGGGAAATGAAAAGAATTATTGCCATCGCTATCATCGCAGCTATGGCCGCATTTCTGGACTGAGTCACGTAAATATCCGTAATTGTGGAGCCCATAGACTCTACATTAATAGTCGGATTGCCAGATATTCCAAGATTTGTTAATTCCCCCCTCATCCACTCATTAAAATCAGCTATCTCCTGATTATCAAGGTAGACTTCCGTGGTTTCTATTTGAATGCCGTCCTCCGAAGTCCGTATCTCAACCTCTGTGCCCGGCGGTAGCTCCTCCAAGAAACTCGATTTTAAGTTATTTAACTGATCCGATTCAGGCCTCTCAATGTTATCGACGCTGATCAAACTCCCTCCTTGAAAGTCCATTCCGAGGGGAACGGGATTTCCATCAGTATACCAGTTTAAAGCAAGCATTGAACCGAAAAAAGCCGCGAGAATGATGGGAATACCGATCAGCTTTTTGTGTGAAAGATTCTTTACCGGCCAAGAAATATCCATCAAATCACCAAGCTGTTACACCTAGAGGAAAGTTTTCCCGCTTCATTTTATTCGGATAATGGATTTTTTGATTCATTGTATCTTCTTTAGTTTTCCTTGGTCGTTTCGCTAAAAGTGTTTATTGGAACTTAATAAGTTTCCTCCGGATTAAGCTCCCTAAACCCGAAAGCGAGAGATACGTCTAAGTTTTTAGAAAAAACAAAGTGAGCTGAAAACAAATATGTCCTTCAATCTACCAAACGGAACTTGTATCCGTAGTATATCATTCCCTCTTTACCGTCCTCGCCCACGCGCCTAAACATCTTCTTCACCTTTTTCCCAATCTCAACCTCCTCAGGATCGACATCGATAATTTGGCCGGTTATCCTCGGTCCTTCCTCCAGCTCTATTATAGCCAACACGTAGGGCGCTTGATCCTCGAACCCTTCCAGTGGTTCCATTATCTTCGTATACGAGACGATTTCACCCTTCCCACTTAGCTGGTACGACTCCATGCCACTCATTCTACGACAGTTCGGACATATGCTCCTGGGAGGGAAGAAAACGCTATCACAATTCTTGCACTTGGTTCCTATCAGGTTGTATCTTTCCGGTATCTTTCTCCAAAACTTTGGAACTGCCGGCATTCAATCACCCCTCTTTAATACATGTACGACTCCGGTACCTCCGGAGCCCCCTATGTTATGGGTAAGGCCGATCTCCGCCCCCTCGACCTGCCTCTTGCCGGCCTCGCCCCTGAGCTGATGGACCACTTCGACGGCCTGGGCGATTCCGGTGGCTCCGATTGGATGACCCCTCGCCTTGAGTCCCCCGCTCATGTTAACGGCAACTTTTCCCCCGGGAGCGGTCTGACCTTCCTCGGTCATCCTTCCACCTTCGCCTTTTTCGCAGAAGCCTAGGTCCTCTATGCCGATAATTTCGGAAATTGTGTATGAATCGTGGACCTCGGCCACATCGATATCTTCGGACTCAACCCCGGCCATCTCGTAGGCGGTACGCGAGGCCTCCACAGCTGCAGGGATTTCAGTCAGCGATTTCCTGTCATGTAAAGCCAGAGTCCCACTCGCCTGTCCGGAGCCGGATATCAAGACCGGAACGTCCACATAATCCTTGGCCACTTCCACGGGGGCCAATATCACGGCCGCACCGCCGTCGCTTATCGGACAGCAGTCAAACATGTTCAAAGGGTCCGCAACGGTCGGTGAATTGAGAACGTAACTGGGCTTTATTTCATTCTGATACTGTGCATGTGGGTTAAGTGAACCGTTTTTATGATTCTTGACAGCAACTTCTGCCATCTGCTCGCGCGTCGTCCCGTACTTGTGCATGTGTCTCCTCGCCATCGTAGCGAAGAGGCCCGGATAAGTCATTCCGACATAGGCTTCCCACTCCCTGTCGCCAGCAGCGGCCAAAACGTCAGTGGCCTGGTTGGAAAGCAGATCTGTAGTCTTTTCCGTTCCTCCGGCAACCACCATATCGTGTACACCTGCAGCGACCGAAATGAAGGCTTCTCTTAGAGCTAAACCACCAGAAGCACAAGCCGCCTCTACCCTGGTACACGGAATGGGTGTCAACCCTGCACGGTCAGCAATTAGTGATCCTATATGTTCCTGCTGAATGAATTGGCCAGCTGACATGTTTCCGACGTACATGGCATCTATATCCCCTCCTGTAATTCCCGCATCCCTGATAGCTTCACCGCCTGCATGAACAAAGAGATCCCTGAACGAGGAATTCCAAAGCTCTCCAATTTTCGTCATTCCCACTCCTATAACTGCTACGTCCCTCATTTTACTTCACCAACAAATCTCTAAATTTGGCATATTCTGCATATGAAATGTACTCCTTATCCTCAATATATTCTCTAACCTTTGGAACCCCGTCGGAGTTTTCCTTTATACCTTCCTTAACGGTGAAAGAAAATGCGTCGCTTCCAGCACCCGAGCCGTAAGAAACCATCAAAACTTTGTCGCCGGGCTCGGCTTGATCGAGCGTAGCGGCAAGACCGAGCAAACTGGCCCCCGAGTAAGTATTACCGATCTCCGGAGAGAGCAAACCGGGCTCCAATTGTTCCTCTTCAAAGCCGAGCCTCTGCCCGGCCTTCATCGGAAATTTTCCGTTGGGTTGATGAAAAACTGCATAATCAAAATCATCCACGCCGAGCTGAAGCTTGTTAAACAGGCCTTCGGTCGCCTCAAGAATGTGCTTAAAGTAGGCGGGTTTACCCGTGAACCTACCTCCGTGCTTCGGATAGGGCTGTTCCTCCCGTCTCCAGAAGTCCGGCGTATCGGTAGTATAAGAATAAGTGCCGTCAATATCTGCTATGGCGTCATCGCCATCCTTCCCAACGATAAACGCTGCCCCTCCAGCAGAGGCGGCATATTCCAAAGCATCACCGGGTTCGCTCTGCGCCGTATCGGCACCTATTCCCATCCCATAATCACAGATTCCAGCCTCCACCAGCCCCATGCAAGATTGAATTGCAGCTGTTCCAGCCTTGCAGGCAAACTCAAAATCCGCTGCAGTGAGAGTAGGTGTCGCCTGGATCGCTTCAGCGACCATCGTGGCCGTGGGCTTGACCGCATAAGGATGAGATTCCGACCCCACATAAATCGCCCCGATCTTCCCCGTGTCTAGCTGAGCTCTCTCTATGGCGTTCCTAGCCGCCTCCACCGAAATCGTGACGGTATCCTCATCGGGACCCGGTACCGATTTTTCCAGAACGTTGAGGCCCCTCTTTATTCCTTCCGGATCATCACCCCAAAGTTCGGCTGATTCCTCGGTTTTCATCCTGTATCGAGGGACGTATGCACCATACCCAATTAGCGCGGTGCTCATTATGATTACCTCAGGAGTATAAACGGCTTAACAAATGGGGGAACGTTTGAAACATAAAAGTCTTACTATCAATCGTCTATACATTATTCGACGTACGACGAATCAAGCGAAGGAGTCTTCAAGCTTATCAATCAACGAATCGATAGAGGATACTCTCGACAGAACGAGCGGGACCCTCAAGCTCTCGGCGATCTTTACCCCCAGTCTATCAGCTTCATCGACGTTACCATGAATTATTACTATTCCCGGCGTAATCCCTCTTACCTTTATAGCCACCAGAGGAGACCTGCCCGTGTTTACTCCCGTAAATATCAGGGCACGCTCGGTCGTGAGACCGTACAGGCCCATGAAATCTTCCATGGATAACTCCAGAATGGCCTTCGGGCTATCTATAACCGTATATCCAAACAAATTCCTATCGAGTGAATCTCCGTTGGCCAAGGTCTTTCCGTCTATTACTTCAACGAACTCACTGGCCTTAACCGGCTTCTCGAACTCTTTCATTGCCAGTACGATTTCGGGGGGAAGATGAGCTCCGAATCTATGCGAAAAAGCGCGAGTTACTTGACCACCCCTCTCCTCATCGGTCCTTATCAGCATCTCGACTATCCTCTTTATAATCCCGACACCAGGAGACTTTCTTCTCCCCGACTCGTAGTCGCTGATCACGGAGGGGGAAATATCAAGCCTCTTCGCCAAGGTATTCTGTTTGATGCTGAACTTTTCCCTCCAACGCTTCAAGGAAGCGCCGGGATTTTTCGAAGTAGCTATATCCCCCGCTATCCACCTCGCCACCCGGTTCTTCGTGGAGTCATTGAACATTCAAACACACCTTGTGAGCCACTAAATAAACTATTAATGAATTGTTCTTGAATCTTATCCCGAAATCGCAAAAATTTCAAATAGATGAGAGGAAGTTTTATTCCTTCATTGCGGCTGAAAGCCTCAGAATATCAGCTTTTGTGATTATCCCTTCCGGACTTCCCATATCGAGAACCAAAACGGCAGGACTGTGTTCAAGAAGATGAAAAATTGTTTCTATATCCGTCTCCCCACCAACAGTTGGAAACGGATCATTCATTATACTATTTACCTTCCCCTCGACAAAACCAAACATATTCTTTTCTTCCAAAATCCTGTGAACGATCGTATTCTCGGCAAGAGATCCGACTTGCTTCGACTCCTGGATAACCGGAAGCTGGGATATATCATTGATCTCCATAAGCCTGATAGCTTTCTTTACCCTATCGTCAGGATTTACAGAGATAATCGGTTCCGTCATCACCTGAAACGCCTTGATATCATTTTTTTCAATATCTGCCTCGTACAATGCTTTCGATATCTTTTCTAATGTAGAAATCTTTGGATCGGCAGAGCCCGATTCGATCTTTGCTATGTAGGCCTGAGTAAGACCCGCCTCCTCGGCCAATTCCTCCTGTGTCAAGCCCGTGTTTAATCTCAATGATTTTAACTCGTCTGGATGTACTATCCTCATTATATACCCAATTTATTCCTATTAGTTATCAAACCCTAAAAAATTAATAAGCAACGGGGAGTATGTTTTATCGCTTGGTGCAAAAATGGTCAAAAATATCGTGGTAGAGAGCTCTGACCGGCCCTACATTGAGAGGCAGAACATAGAAATCGTAGAAAGGAAGGGTATCGGACATCCCGATACTCTGGCCGATGGAATTTCTGAGGCCGTCAGCGAGGCTCTTAGTAAAGAATACTTGGACCGGTTTGGAAAGGTACTACACCACAATACGGACAAGGTTCTGATTGTGGGCGGATCGGCAAAACCGGAATATCGGGGGGGAGAAATCGAGAAACCGATTTATATCGTCGTCGCGGGGCGTGGAACATCCAAAGCCGGCAACGAAAAAATTCCAATAAACAAGATCGGTGCGAGAGCCTGTAGAAATTATCTTGACGAAAAAGTAAGAAATCTGGATGTAGAAAACGACACGGAAATAGAGTCCCGCATAGGAAGTGGTTCAGTCGATCTCAAAAACGTCTTCGCAAAAGAAGGTGTCCCATCCGCCAACGACACGTCGATAGGAACCGCATACGCACCTCTCTCCGAAACGGAAAAATTGGCCCTGGAGACCGAGAGAACTCTGAACTCTCCCGAATTCAAGGAAAAATACCCCGCGGTAGGAGAGGATATCAAAGTCATGGCGGATAGAGAAAACAATCACATTAATTTAACTGTAGCGATGGCGGTCGTTTCATCATACGTCGACGACTTGGATCACTACATATCCCTGAAGGAAGAAGTGAAGGAAGAAATAGGCGATCTCGCCTCCGATATTACTGACAAACAGGTAGAAGTCTACCTGAACACCGCCGACGACCACGAAAAGGGAATAGTGTACACGACTGTCACGGGAACTTCTGCGGAAATGGGTGACGACGGAATGACCGGTAGAGGAAACAGACCGAACGGATTGATAACTTTCGACCGCCCTATGTCCCTCGAAGCCGCCGCGGGAAAGAATCCTGTGAACCACGTAGGAAAGCTGTACAACTTGCTCTCTATGCAGATAGCACAAGACGTAGCCGAGCTCGAAGGAATAAAAGAGGTTTTTGTAAGAACACTCAGCCAAATAGGAAAGCCGATAAATCAACCGAAAGTTATGAACGTGAAAATTCTCCCGGAAGATAAAAAGGATATAAAAAACCTGAGTTCCGACGCACGGGGAATAGCGGAGGAATACTTAGAGAACATAAGAGGCTTATCCGAAAAAATAATCGACGGTGAAGTACAAGTTTACTGATTCCGGATGCTAGAGCTTTTAATTCGTGCGCTCCCAAGCTTCTCCACTAACTCTCGAAAGTAATCTTCAACTTCCAAAAGCCGTTCCTCATCTTCAGTAGAAAGCTTTACGATGATTCTATTATCGTCTTCTTTGGAATATTCCGGATACGATCTCACCTCAACTTCGGCGAACTTATCCTGTAAATCATCATACAAGGGCGCCAGAGCGGACTCCTCGGACCCTACCACGTTCAGAGTTAGGACATGTTTTTCACCCTCGCCACCTTTTAGACCCAATTTGTCCAGATTATCCTGGAAAATGGGTTTCATCTCCCGGGGAACTCCGGGCATGCAGAAAATCTTCGTGTTCTCACGCTCAGCCAAAACGGCCGGAGCGCCTCCAATCGGATTGTTAATGGGTTCGGAGCCCTCGGGAAGCTTGGCCATCTTTTCTCTCGAAGGAGTTACACCACCTTCCTCAATAAGTCCTCTTTCAGCAAAATCTCGGTAACTCTCTTCGACCATGTCCCGTGCCCGTTCGTCAAGCCTTCGCCTCACCTCCAATGCCTGACTCAAAGCCTCCAGTGTCCTGTCGTCAGGAGTGGGTCCCAGCCCGCCCGTCAAAATCACGAGATCTACACCTTCGCTTACGGCTCTCTTTATTTCCTTGGATATTGTCGAAGGGTCATCTCCGACGGTAGTAATCCTCACCAACTCTCCACCGGCATCCGTGACAGTCTCGGCTATCCAGGCTGCGTTAGTGTTGACCTTGGAACCTTCCAATAACTCATCGCCGACTGTTAATACCTCAGAGGTAACCATCACAAAAGTAAATAATTTGTAGAAAAATAAAAAGGTCCGGCTCCATCCAAAATAGCAAGTGATAAATACAGTGACCGAATATAGGTGAAAACAGACTCTCGTTAATTGATGGAGGCTGGAGCATATTAAGATGAGAGATCTTGATAGCGTAGATATGAAAATCCTAAAAATGCTTATCGAGGACGGAAGGACTACTCTAGAAGAAATAGCCGAGGAAGTTGGGCTGAGTACTTCAGGCGTCAGAAGGCGTATCAAAATTCTAGAAGACGACGGCGTTCTGAAGGGATATACGGCAAAGGTAGATCCACAAAAGGCCGGATACGATGTTGCCGCTTTCTTGAACATAGACGTGAAATCGAGCGAAGTCAGAAGAGTCGCAGGGATTCTAAAAAGGTGCAGCGGTGTCTGTGAAATACACAAGACGACGGGAAATCACGGGCTTATAGCCAAGGTACGGGCAGAAGACAGGGGGGAAATAAGCGAGTTCGTGGAGGACAGAGTCAGCACCTACGAGGGAGTAAAGGACGTCGATATTACAATGACCATGGAAACCTACAAAGAGGACCTGCTGGACATATAGGTGCTTCAATGAACGAGAAAGAAATCCTAGACGAAATTTTCGATTCCGTGAGACCTTATATCAATAACCCCTCCGATTTAAGAGAAGCTGTAAAAGGGGTTTCTGAAAAATCCTCAAACTTGGATGAATTTATAGAAGAATTCGAAAATCTAACCGCAGAGAAAGAAGATCCAAGCACAAAGACCGACTTCAGGATTTTCCTGAACAAACTCAAGAGTCGGTAATTATTCTTCCTCGTTTTCTGATTTCTCTTTATGTTTCTTCATCTCTTCTTTCGCCTCTGGCCCCTCGAGAGGAATCTCCTTCATCTTTTTCCTGAACTTGTTCCCGCATTCCTTGCACTCAAGAGTTCCCATTATGATGAGATTCCCACCCATCAAAGCCATCGGGCTGGTAAGAGGCCAAGTATTACCGGTGGGTTCTCCTTCCCCACCACACTCGGGACACTTCCATTTCTTCTTTTTCTTTCCCATAACTATCCTACCGGGACCAATTATCATTCCGATAGGTTTTAATTCTTTGTCCGTGAACCGGGGAACATCTAAATCCTAGGATTTTGCCAAACCGACCTCAAATAAACACCAAAAAGAAGAACTCTCATTTGTCCCTTATCATGTCAAAGGCAGAAATATGCAAAAATTGAGGAAATATTATTGGATGTTTTAGATGGCGAGCGATATTACTTTACTTTGTAGACCTTATCGCCTTCGCGAACCCTGTTTTTGACTTTCATTCCGACGGCATCTCCAGCCCCTGCCTCCTCGACGTCCTCGTGTTCGATCTGCATAGAGTCCACTTCCTGTTGAAAGTCCGTAGTTGAACCCTCTATAGAAATTGTATCCCCGAGCTCAAGGCTCCCGCTCAACTCAATCACTCCGACGCTTATATCCGTAAAGTAGTGAGTTACCTCTCCTATCTCTTCCTTCTCAACAAACTCTTCCGGCATTATACCACAAATAAAAGATTAATAGCTTTCATTTTATTGCTTTCCCTACGGGAAGAACGTTTATCCCCGGTCCTTTCCGGCCGACTATCTGTGCAAATCACTCCGGCCTCGGCTCAATCTCTTCTCGAACACGATCTATCAAACTCTTAATCGCACTATCCCATCTTTCATCGCCGTTTCTCCACCGAAGGAAATCAAACTTCACCGATTCGTAAATATCCTTAAACTTCGGCCAAGTGATCCCCATCTCTTGTAGGGTGTCCTTCCAGCCGTATTCATGCCAGAGAGTGTATATAAGCCAAGAACCTTCCCTTACGACGATCTTTGGACGTTCCTTTACATCCGAGAACTTCCTGTCGGACGGCCAGTCTAATTCGCGTTCCAGATTATCAGCCATTTAAGGACCTCACGAAATTCTATCTATCCTTTTGACTATACCTATTACGTATCTCTCCGAAAAACCTTATAGAAGTATTGCTTGCTCAAACATTATTTTCGAAGGAAAGGAAATTTCATTTCATAAATAAAAAAAAGAACCGAAGAGATTCCGCTTTGAAACGGAAATTACTCCAATACTCTCTCGGCAACTGCTCTGCCCAATTCCTTTCCCTGCTCTAATTCCTCGTCGGTGGGATTACCTCTAAACTCGCCTATGGGCTCCAGCAGCTCCCAGCCCATTTCGTCAATCCCCGATTTCAATCGATCTATCGAACCGCCGGACCAGCCATAGGAACCGAAGATGCCGGCAACTCGATTCTTGAGTTTCTTGTGCTCCGCCACTTCCATGAACTGGGCAACGGGAGGAAATATTCGAGCGTCGTAAGTCGGCGATCCAACGATTAGACCCTTCCTGCGCCAAGCCTCCATCAACAAGAAGCTCGGATGGACCCTCGAAGCATCGAACACGCGCAAGTCCTTACAACCTGCATCTCTAACCCCCTCCGCTACTGCCTCCATCATATCCGCCGTATTGCCGTACATCGACCCGTAAACTATGGTAACCCCTTCTTCTCCCTCGACTTTACTCCACTTATCGTACAACTCGATTATTCTATCAGGTTCTTCTCTCCAGACGGGTCCGTGGGCAGATGCCACTATCTCTAGTTCCAAATCACCTAGTTTTCCTAGCGCCGCCTGAACCGGGGCGCTGTACATCCCCACGATGTTCGAGAAGTACCTCAGTCCCTCGTCCTCATACATATCTAGGTCTAGTTCATCTGCGAAAATTCCGCCTTCCAAGGCACCGTAAGTCCCAAATGCATCCCCGGAAAACAGAATCTTGTCGGAAGGCTCGTAGGACATCATCGTCTCAGGCCAGTGGATAAAGGGTGTCTCAAAAAACTTCAGAACTCTTTCACCGATATCCAGTTCATCCCCATTCTCGACCGTCCTTATACCGTCGGTGATTCCATAGAAAGCGTCAAGAAAACCGACTGCCTTCTCAGTACAGACTATCTCCGCTTCCGGAGCGACCCGCCTCAGGGTCGGCAGGGCCCCGGTGTGATCCGGCTCCATATGGTGAGTTATTATGTAATCTATCTCGCTCGGATCGGCTATCTTTTCAACCTTTTCCAAGAGCTCGTCTTCGTAATCGACCTTGGTGGCATCGACCAAAGTCAATTTCTCGTCGTCGATAAGGTAGGAATTATAGCTAATTCCGTTCGGGAGGGGCCAATATCCCTCGAAAAGATCGGTAGTTCGATCGTTCGTTCCCACCCAATAAATATCTTCAGAAAGCTCAATCATCATTTTTAACCCCTTTACAGTTTCTTAGAAATTCTTATGTAGATTTCGGTGATATTTTTAGGTCTCCCCTAAAATTTTTAGGGCTTGCCTAACAATTTTAGAAGAGGGTAGCTATGAGTCTTACCAAAAACGAAAGTCGTTACTTGAAACTCATTTACAGAAAGCAGCACGAGGAATCCGACAGAATCAAAACTACCAAGCTTGCGGATTATCTCCAAGTGAAACCGTCGACCGTTACCGAAGTGCTTCAAAACTTAGCAGAAAAAAATTTCCTTGAATATACGAGTTACGAAGGTGTAAAATTGACTCAGAAGGGAATAGAAAAATCTGAAAACTTGCTGAGAAAACATCGAATACTAGAGGCTTTGTTCGTTAATTATCTGGGAATGAATCCGGAAGAGGCGTGTGATGAAGCATTAAATTTGGATTTTCACACCACAAACAAGCTGACCAACTCGATCTGTCGATCACTCGACCACCCGACGACTTGTCCTTGCGGAAAAAGAATATTCAGAAACGAGAAGCGGAAGGAGGTAAAATGAAATGACTCAAGACGCGGAAAAAATTCTGGAGGTGCAAAATCTGAACGTTGAGTTCGACGGAAACGAGGTGCTAAAGGATATCAATTTTGAGGTCAACAAAGGAGAGGTTTTGGTAATCTTAGGTCCAAACGGGGCGGGAAAAACGACGCTTCTCAGAGCATTGCTTAAAAGAATACCCTGCACTGGAGAAATCACCTGGTATACCGAGGACGTAAACTATCTCCCCCCCCAAGAACTTTTCGAGAGAAAAGACATGCCCCCACTCAGCGTGGAAGAATTTTTCGAACTGAAAGGGGCCTCTCGAGAAGAAACGGTCGATATCTTAAACAAGGTAGGACTTGACGCCTCGATATTAGAAAAGGGTTACGGGGAGCTCTCCACCGGCCAATTCCAAAGAATGACAATCGCTTGGGCCCTGGTTGACGATCCCTCGGTATTGCTATTCGACGAGCCAACCGCAGGAATAGACCTCGGCGGGCAGGAAACCATCTACTCGCTCCTCCACGATTTTTGGAAGGAAAGAGAGCTGACGATCCTCCTCGTTACTCACGATTTGAGCATAGTCTGGGATCATGCCAACGATGTGCTGTGTCTGAACAAGGTAAAGGTGTGCTCGGGAATGCCGGAAAAAGTATTGACACCCGAAAAGCTCGAGGAGTTATACGGAGCGGGGATCGAATTCTACAAACACGATCACAGGAGGTCAACATGAAGTTCATCTTGGCCCTCGTAATGACCGCTTTCATAGGTGGAGCCGCAGGATACATCGGCTCGCTGATGGTCACAAAACGAATGGCGCTGACGGGAGGGGCCCTCGGACACCTGACGCTACCCGGAGTGGCCTTGGGGTTAATCTACGGGTTCGACGTATCCATAGGAGCCTTCCTGTTCCTAATAATCGGAGTGATACTGATTTGGCTCTACGAGGCCGCCACAAAAATACCCATGGAAGCGCTCACGGCCGTGGTATTCTCGTCCTCTGTTTCCGTAGCGTTTCTCTTTCTGCCAAAGGAAGAGACCGTCCCCGCACTAATAGGTGATATCTCCCAGATATCGATTATTGCGACAGCCATAACTGTAGTTTTATCGCTGGGAGTCTTACTAATCACGAAAAAAATCTATCCTAAAATGCTCCTTTCGGAAATATCCGAGGATGTGGCAGAAGCCGAAGGCATAGATGTCGATAGATACAACTTAGTATATCTAATCGGCATCGCAATTATCATAGCCCTCGGAGTCAGAGTCGTGGGAAGCCTTCTAACAGCGGCCCTAGTCGCTATCCCCGCAGTGACAAGCAGAAACCTCAGCGAAAATCACTTTCAATACTCCCATGGAAGCCTCGTCCTGGGAGCAATCTCCAGCATAGTGGGGGTTTCCTTATATAAACTAATCGGTCCCTCGATAGGACCCCTCCAGATAGGGAGTCCCGGCCCTCTCATAATAATAACCAGCACCATCTTCTTTCTAATCTCGATGGTGGCTAAAAGATATTCTTAAAATTCCCGAGTAATCTACGTCCGACAAGTTATAGAAATTTGAGGAACAAAAGGAGAAGCGAGAGATAAAATGGCTGTAGCCGAGATAACCATCGTCCCCATCGGAACTGACGATCCCTCTTTGAGCAAATACGTGGCCAAAGCCCTAGACGAGCTTGAAAGTGCGGAAATAGAATATGAACTCACCCCCTCCGGAACTATCCTCGAAGGCGAAATCGGCGAAATACTTGAAATCACAGAGAAAATGCACGACAGCGTCTTCGACGAAAAGGTAGCCCGAGTGGTAACCACTCTGAGAATAGATGACAGAAGAGACAGACCACTGAGCATGGAAGGAAAAAAGAAATCCGTAGAAGAGAAGCTCAATGAGGGCAAAGCAAGCGGATAATTACTCGTCAGACGGGGAGGACCTCAGCCAGATCCCGTGCAAATTGGGATTTGAGCAGGCCGTCCCGATCACCTATTACATTTTCGATACCGGGATCGAACCTTACGGGGCCAAGATATGGAATTCCCAAATTCATGACATCTCCCTCGATGGAAGGTGAACTATCCGTCTTCATATTTTCTATCAACCCAGCAATCGGGATATCGAGCTCCTCCAACATTGAAACCAGCTTCCTGACGGTGCTCAAGGCTACCTTTGAGGGAATAGTAACTACCAGAAACTCGGATTCGGGCATCAACTGGATCGTGTCCAGGGTTTCGTTACCGATTCCGGGAGGCATATCTACGATAAGATAATCTAGGGAACCCCATCTCGTGACGGAGAGAATTTCCCTAATGGCGTTTGAAATATCGCTTCCTCGCAGGGGCGACGGTCTGTCCCCGGAGTAGTAAACGGTCGACATGAACTTTATGTCTCCAACCTTGGGCGGGATTATCCCCTTCTTCTCCTCGGGAAAATCGTAGTTCTGCGCCCCCAGAATCACGTGAGCGGACGGGCCGTGCAGATCGAGATCCAAAAGACCCACGTCGTATCCCTGCTCTTCGGAAGCAATCAACGCCGTCGTCGAAGCGATTAAGCTCTTTCCTACCCCGCCCTTTCCGCTTGCGACAGGGATCAACTCATTTACCCCATTCAGCCTTTTCTCGATTATATTGACTCTCGGGTCCAAACTATCACCTTTCCAGTTCTACCGAATCAAGCCAAACCCCGCGCCCCCTCACTATCTCGAAATCGGGGCTTCCACAGTCGGGACATCTGATATAGGTATGAGCCAAGTCCGGTATGAAATGAATAGACTCCGTTTCCTCTTCGCTAAGTTTTTCCACCGACTCGTCGAAATCCCATTCGTGACCGCACGCGTGGCACTTCAGTTTGGCGGTCTCGATTTCGATATTTATCTCGCTATTTTCCGCCAAGGTGTCCTCCGCAATATTCTCCAGAGCGTTTCTGAATATCTCCATGTCGACCTGTTGCAGGCTACCTATCTTCACGTTAATTCCCTTTAGCTTCTCGGCATCTTCATCTTCAGCGACTTCAAGAGCGGTCGATATGACACCCTCCGCCAGAGCCCACTCGTGCATGTTAACCTCACTTCACTACATGGCAATATTTCTCTAAAAGTTTCCCATTTAAGGTTCGATTCGTAACACGGAGAGGCCCTCCTAAAAATCGGGGGGGGATCCAAAATTCCGACATATAGAAGTCGAAGACAGTAAAATGGAATATCTTACGAAAATTTGTTAACGATAGTTTCATAGACTTACTTGGAAAAAATATGTCCGAAAAACTGAGCCGAGTAAGCTTTACGATACCGGAAAATATGCTCGAAGAACTCGATGAAGCAATGAAAGATCAGGACTACTCCAGCCGTTCGGAGGCCGTGAGAGACGCCCTCAGGGACTTCATTTCGGACTACCAATGGAGAAGGAAACTCAAGGGCGCGCAGAGAGGAACTATAGTCATATTGTACGACCACGATGTGAGGGGTCTCACGGACAAGCTGCTCGACATACAGCACATGTACAGAGACCTCATAACCACGAGTCAACACCTCCACGAGACCGAGCACGAATGTCTGGAAACGATCATCGTAAGCGGGCCGGGCGAAAAAATTCGCGAATTGGTCGATAACTTAAAGTCACTGAAAGGAGTCAAACAGGTCGAACTGGCAACTGTTGGGCGATGAAAATTGTACGACTTCCTGAAAAAAATCAACGATCTTAAACGGACCCCCCGGATGGGTTGGCTTGAGAGCGGAATCGATCTCAACGAAGCCGAAGACGTGGCCCAGCATACCTTCGAGACATCGACAATCGCACTAGTCATATTAGATTCGACTGAACAAAAATTGGACGACGAAAAGACCTTGCGAATGGCCCTGATACACGACTGGGCGGAATCCGTCACGGGAGATTTATCAAAGGAAATGACGGAGCAAATCGGAACTCAGGCAAAGAAGGAAATAGAGGAAAAAGCTCTGGAGGCTCTTTTGGAGCATGTTAGTCAAATTCGAAGACGGAACGAGTACTCGGAAATTTTAAAGGAATACAACCGAGGAAAGACCCTGGAAGCCAAACTCGTGAAGGCCGCCGACAAAATTTCCATCCTTATGGAAGCAAATAAGATTGCAAAGCCGGAAAAAAATTCGGAAAAATTAGAAAAAATATGGAAAAAGACGAGGGAAAAGTTAGTTCCCTTCGTCGAAGATTTTCCGGTCTTGGAAGATTTACTTCAAGACCTTGACGCGGACTCTGTCTTTGCTCGGTGAATTTTCCTCTCAGAAGTCAATTTCTTGCGGACCTTCGTAGCCAGTCTTTTCGGCAAGTTCTCCGAGACATTGCGGGTTGCTCGCAGTCGTCATGTCACCCAACTCCTCGTCCTTTACGAGGGATTTGAGGAATCTTCGGATTACCTTTCCACTTTCGGTTCTCGGGACATCGGACACGAAGTACACGACTCCTGGCGTCGCAACCGGGCCAACGTCCTCTCTGACCTTGCTTACGATCTTCTTCTCAAGCTCTTCTCTCTGACTCTCAACATCTATACCCTCTTTGGTGATCGCGAACACGGCCGGAACCTCACCTTTAACCTCGTGGGGTTCTCCAACGACCGCAACTTCCACAATCTCGTCGAGTTCGCTGATTGCATCTTCGATCTCGGCGCTTCCTAGCCTGTGACCGGAAACCTCTAGCACGTCGTCTATCCTACCGGTGATCTCTATGAGCGGCTGACCATCTATCTCCATGTCAATCTTTCGTCCTCCGTCTCCGGAGAAGTATATCTCGTCTCCGTACTCGGTCCAATATTCTGCCTCGTACTTCTCGGGGGCCTGGTAGACTCCTCTGAGCATACCGATACCAAAGGGATGTTTCTGAACTACCTTTCCGCTGTCGCCTGGTTCGGTCGGTTCACCCGTAGCGTCCAAAACATCGTAGGTAATGCCGGGTAACGGTGCTCCGGCTACGCCGGGCACGAACGGACCTATTCCGGGCAACGAGGTAAGCAGTATTCCACCGGTTTCAGTCTGCCAGTATGTGTCAACTATGGGACATCTTCCACCGCCGACTTTTTCGAAGTACCAGAGCCACGTATCTGGATCTATAGGTTCGCCGACCGATCCCATGAGTCTCAGGGTGCTCAGGTCGTGATCCTCGATCCATTCATCACCCTTCTGTCTCAGGGCCCTCATGGCGGTAGGGGCAGTATAGAACTGATTGACCCCGTACTTTTCTATAATTCTCCACCATCTATCGGGTTCGGGGTAGTATGGTGAACCCTCGTACCAAAGGGTGGTTACACCGTTCAAAAGAGGACCGTAAAGGGTGTAGCTGTGACCGGTAATCCAGCCAATGTCGGCAGTCGAGAAGAAAATATCACCGTCATGTAAATCAAATACCCACTTGCTCGTCAATGCGGTCTGTGCTGTGTATCCACCAACGGAATGCTTTATTCCCTTGGGCTTCCCTGTCGTTCCCGAGGTATAGAGTAGGAATCCAGTATCCTCAGAATTCCTGGGCTCAGGCTCGGCGTAAGAATCGGCGTCTTCGGTTATATCGCTGTAGAAGTGATCTCTGCCTTCCTCCATCGGAGGATTGCTTCCAGCGCGGTCGACGACCACGCAATTGTCCACATCCAGCTCGTCGAGCACATCATTGATCTTTTCCTTCAGAGTTGTCACTTTGCCGCCTCTGTAGAATCCGTCAGCGGTAATTAAAATATCGGAATCGGCATCTTCCATTCTGTCCTTCACAGCATCCGGACTGAACGCCGTGTAGACGATGGAGTGCCAGGCACCGATCCTCTGACAGGCGAGTGCGGCGACCGCAGTCTCGGGTATCATGGGCATCCAAAAAGTGACTGCATCATCCTTTTCGACGCCCAACTCTTTCAAAGCATTGGCGAACTTGTTGACTTCCCTGTAAAGATCCTGATAGGTCAAAACTCGCTCGTGTTCTTCCGTGGGCTCAGGCTCCCATATAATGGCCGCCTGATTCCTCCTTTCCTTCAAATGGCGGTCGAGACAGTTGTAAGCTAGGTTGGTCTTGCCTCCGACAAACAACTTGTAATAGGGAGGTTCCCACTCTTCGACTTCGTCCCATTCTTCGAACCAGTCTATCGCTTCCCTTGCCTGCTCGGCCCAGAATTCCTGGGGGTTTTCTCGTGCTTTGCTGTAGACCTCCGGATCGCTTAGCCAAGCTTTTTCCTTCATTGCCTCACTAGGCCCGTCACTGTTCTCTCTTTCAGAGCCTTCTTCGACCCATTGCTTTCCCGCGTCGTCCAAGTGACTTCCAACGTTTTCAGTCATTTTTTCTCACTCTCCTTTATGTTCATATAGGCAAAATCTTGCCTATTTATACATTTAGGTAACCAAGTATCTTTTTAACAATTTTGGCGAGGGGGTCATCAAAAATTAATAGAAAAAAATAAGATTGAATAAATATTAATCATCTTCTTTCCGATCATCTTCATCACCTATTAAACTATCCAAATCTCTATCTTTCAGCATATCTTTAATATCATCCTCTGATATGTCTTCACTGGAATGAATCTCCTTTTCTTCCTCATTTTTGTCTTTAAGAGAAATTAATTTTCCCGAGAACACAGTAAAGGAAAATAAGATTAAACAGAGGAAAAGAGGACCGAGAGATAGTATATAAGAAATAAAAAATGAAGTCAAAACAATTACCAGGCCCAGAGCCGAAGCGTTCCTAAAAAACTCCAATTTATCCTCATGAGAAAAGAATCTCCCGCCGATATCCCGGAACAACAAAGCTTCAATCCCAAAAGCTGGAGACCCGGCTAAAACCAACCAAAATAGGTATAACTCCATCGCATACCCCTAAGTAAATGATGAACGATTCGTTTAAGAATAACTCAGAGCGGGAGAGAAAAGCGGAGCAGATTGTGAATATCTTGGAGTCAGAATTCGAAGTGGACGTTCACGGCGAGGGCTCTGCGTTTCTGACCCTCGTAAGAACTATCCTCTCACAAAACACAAACAGAAAAAATACGAAAAAGGCCTTCGAAAATTTAGTATCGGAAATTCGCAAGCCCTCGGAATTCGCAAAGGCTGACCGAGAGGATATCGTAGAACTAATCAGGCCCGCCGGGCTGTACAAGAACAAGTCCAAAAGCATAAAGAAAATATCGGAACTGGTAACCGAAGAGTCCGAAAAAGAACTCGATAAAATTCTCCAAAAGAGTCCGGAGGAAGCGAGGGAAGAACTTCTAACCCTGCCGGGAGTAGGACCAAAGACCGCCGACTGCGTGCTGTTATTCTCAGGAGGGCGGGACGTTCTCCCGGTCGACACCCACATAGCGAGAATATCGAAAAGGCTCGGGTTCGCGAACGAAGATGACGGGCCGGAAGAAGTCAAGGACAAGCTGGAACCCTTTTTACCCGAGGGAAAGAGGGGAGAAGCCCACCTGCTCCTAATAGAACTGGGTAGAAATTATTGCACGGCAAGAAATCCGGACTGTATCGACTGTCCACTCGAAGATATATGTCCCAAAATAGGCTTAGATTGATGCCTAACTCGATTCGAGAAGTTCTTGAATGTTTTTGGCAAGGGCGTGATAACACATGTCCACATCCGCCTTTCCCGTGACGATATTCAAAACGTAATCGTAACACGAACAGTGAGTCTTTACTACTTCGTATTCATCTTCCCTTCCCTGAACGTACCATCGGCCATCCTCCCGTCTAACGCCGTCATTTTTCACAACATCTATCGCCCTCTTACCTCTTCCTCCATACAGATCCTCTATCCGCTCCTCCAAGTTACCGTTCAACTCGCTCGATGATTCGAGGTCCTCGAAAAGCTTTCTTTTCTTTTTCTCAAAGTCTTCGTCGGACAGCCTAATCACCAATACACTATTTGTTTGTAAATGATAGATAAATGGAAACATGTTACGGGAAGAGACGAAAAAAATTCTCGACGAGTACAATATTAGGCTGGACAAGGAACAGGGACAGTCACACTTGGTCGACGAAGGGGTGCTGAAAAGGATTGTAGACTACGGGCAAATCTCGTCCTCCGATGTGGTTCTTGAAATAGGCCCGGGAATAGGTAATTTGACCTCTTTTCTCGTCGAGAGGGCCGCCCGGGTGATAGCGGTGGAGAAGGACGTGAGACTCGCGAGAATACTTCGCGAGAGGTTCAGGGACGAGTCCAACCTGAGAATAAAAAACAAAGATGTCCTGAACATAGATCTCCCTGATTTCGACAAGGTGGTCTCAAATTTACCCTATTCCATATCTTCCCCAATCACCTTCAAGCTGCTTGAAAGGGGGTTTGACACGGGCGTCTTGACCTACCAGAAGGAATTCGCGGAGAGATTAACAGCCGAACCGGGGTCTCCAAACTACAGTCGCCTGACGGTGAACGTTTATTATCAGGGAGAAGCGGAAATTCTGGAGGATATACCCCGGAGTGCCTTCATTCCCGAACCCGAGGTGAGGTCGTCTATCATCCGAATAAAGACGAGAGAAAATCCATTTGAGGTAAATAACGAGAAAAGGTTCCTTTCGACAGTCAGAGGCGCCTTCCAGCACCGCAGACAAAAGATTAGAAACAGTTTATACCATTCTTTCGAAGAAATATTCCCGGAAATTTCGGCCGCCAAAAAAGAAAAGAGAGAAATTATCGATAACTCGATTCCCGACGAGCTGGCTAACGCACGTGCAGGAGAGATACCTCCCGAAAAATTCGCCGCTATCGCCGATTCACTCGAAGAAGCCGCCGACTGAACTATTCTTCTTCCTCTTCCCTCTCCCCAGGCAACTCTTCCATCGACGCCAGTTCCCTAAGCTCTTCTATCTGAGACAATGTGCCCATGACAATCAGAACATCCCCGGCCTCGATCCCCTGCTCGACCTTAGGGTTCGTCATCAAATCGTCGTTCCTCTTTATCCCGATAACTGAGGCGCCCGTTTTCTCCCTTATCCCCGACTCCTGTATCGTCCTCCCGTCCAGAGCCTTATTTTCAGGGACCTCTATCGAGCCGGCCCTCCAGACATCGCCCATCATCAATTGATCGTAAAGGCTGGTAATCTCGGGATGCAGGTAGGACCTAGCCATCTTCCTCCCTCCCTCGTTGTCGGGGAGCACGACCTCCTCGGCGCCGGCCCTTCGAAGGTGTTTTTCCGACTCCGAAGATTCTGCCTTCGCGACTATCCTTATATCATCGTTTAGGTCCTTGGAACTCAGTGTTAGCAAGATATTGTCCGAATCCCTCGGTAAGACGGCAAACAGCCCCCTCGCCCTGGCTACACCTGCCTCCTCCAAGCCCCTTTCCTTCGTGGCTTCCCCACCGCTGTAATTTATTTCATGCCTGATGCCCTTCAAAGCCTCTTCGCTTTCATCTCTTCCAACCAAATCCTCATTCCCGAGGGCCTGTTTTTGAGTACCACCCCTACCGTTCCCTCCATAACCACAATTAATAAGGTGATCTTCACAATCCTCAAAGGTTTTTCCTTCCGGTTCGCCCTCATCCATTTTAACTCCCCAAAAGCCGTTCTATTTCCTAATAAATACTAATTAAAAATATAGATTCCGGAAGAGAAAATGAAAATTCAAAAGAATTCTCGACTAACTTTCATCGAAAGTATTGGATTAGAAGGAAGGGATCTAAATGAAACTGATAGTGGCGGAAAAACCGTCCGCCGCCGAAAGAATCGCAAAGTCCGTGTCCCCCTCGAGAGTGAAGGAGAAAAAGTGGGGAAAGGTCCGTTACTACGAATTCGACGAAAACGGAAGTAAGGTAGTCGTGGTGCCCTGCGCCGGACACCTTTTCGGACTGGCGACGGACCGGGAGGGTTACCCCGTCCTATTCGCGAGATACGAGCCCATGTTCGAGACCGACGACGAGGCCGACTACACGAAGGAGTACATCGACCTAATCTCGAACATCGGAGAGGACGCCGAAGAATTCGTCGCAGCGGCCGACTACGACACTGAGGGATCCGTCATAGCGTACAACGCTCTCCGGTTCTGTCTCTCCTCCGAAGTCCCAAAACAGGCAAAGCGCATGAAATTTTCATCCCTCACGATGAGCGAACTCCGGAGAGCTTACCGGAACCTCAGCGAGGAGCTCGACTGGGGAATGGTCCACGCGGGTCTCGCGAGGGCCTACATGGACTTCATCTGGGGCCTCACGACCTCGAGGGCGCTCACGGAGTCATTGAAGAAGGCCGACGAATACGGAACGCTTTCCGCGGGGCGAGTCCAGACGCCGACCTTGGACATGCTGGCGGAGCGGGAGCGGGAAATCCAAGATTTCGAACCCGAACCTTACTGGATAGTAGAAATATCGATTGAAGTCAATGACAAGGAATTCAGCGTTACGACCGACAAAATCTGGGAGAAGGATAAAGCGAACAAGCTAACCAAACGGTACAGAGGTAGGAAAGCCCTCGTAACTTCTTTCGAGGAAGAGGTACGAAACAGATATCCTCCCCACCCGTTCAACCTGTCCGATCTTCAGTCGGAAGGTAGTTCAAAACTCGGCTATTCGCCAGCAAAAATACAGTCGATAGCCCAAGACCTCTACGACAGAGCCCTCATCAGTTACCCCAGGACGTCATCACAAAAACTTCCTCCGGGACTCAACACGAAAAAGATCATAGAGAAGCTGAAGAAAAACTCGACGCTGAAATCTGCCGCCGAAAGGGTACTATCCTTGGATAAACTGGAACCGAACGAGGGAAGCAAGGAAGATCCCGCCCACCCCTGCATATACCCCACCAGGACGCCGAATGAGGAACTGAGCGAGGAGATGTGGAACGTCTACGAGCTGATCTCCCGGAGATTCCTCGCCACCTTTGGGAGACCGGCAAAAATAATGTCTCAAAAAATTGGACTTTCTATAGGGAACCACGAATTTGAAGCTAACGGGCGGTACTACACCGACAATGGCTGGCTGGAAATTTATGATCGGTTCTCCAGCAAAAACGAGGAACCCCTACCCAAGCTGGAGGCGGGGGATAAAGTCAATCCCGAGAAGGTCGAGACACTGGAAAGAAAGACCAAGCCTCCTCGAAGGTACACGAAGAGTTCCATAATCAAGGAGATGGAAAAGAAAGAAATAGGGACAAAAGCCACGAGGGCTCCCATAGTGGAAAAACTCAAGGACAGGGATTACATCAGGGGCAAACGAAAATTGGAAGTTACAAAGCTCGGATTGGCCGTTTCTAAATCACTAAAGAATCACGTACCGGAGCTTACCAGCGAGAATTTAACTAGAGAATTCGAAGCCAAGATGGACGAGATAAGAAATGGAGACAAAAGACACTCAAAGGTCGTGAATAAGGCCAGAAACAAACTAAAGACAATATCCAAGGAATTTGAGAAAAATGAGAAAGAGATAGGTGAGACTTTGGCTAAAGCCAAGAAAGAAGTAGAGAAAAAAATGAAGGAAGAAAAATCCCTCGGTGATTGCCCGGAATGTGGAGAGGGTCAGATTCTCGTGAAAAAAACTGAGGACGGGAATAAGTTCGCCGGGTGCGATCAGTACCCCGACTGCAAAAATAGTTATTCCGTTCCCCAAAAGCATTTTCGAATACTGAAATCCACTTGCGACGACTGCGGACTGCGACTGCTCTCTTTGAAGGGGGAGTACGGGAGGTTCCACCTTTGTATAAAGTGCGGACCCACCGATTAGCTCCCCGAAACAAAAATTATTCATTTCAAGGTTGCGGAGTCTTCACGACCAAAATCTTGGCCTCACTCTCCGAATTATTTTTCACTGAGTGAGGTATATCGGCGGGACTCAAAGCTATATTCCCCTCTGGAACGACCTCCTTTTCTTCGCCAACTTTGATTTCCGCCTCTCCTTCGACCACATGGAAGAACACATCGACTGGAGTTTCGTGCACCGGCAACCCCTGCCCGGGCTCAAAGGCTAGCAAAACCACCTCGACTTCGTCCTTCTGTATCAATTTGTGGGGTTTGAACTCTTCAGATGATTCTATGGAGTCCAAATCTATTATTTCCAAAATTATTCACCTCCCTCTAAATCGTTCTTTTGTAATATCTGGGATATTGAATTTTGCACATTATCTCCTCCGGGCTTGCATACGTCCGCTTCAGCCTTTCCGTCCGCTATGGCCTCGGCGCATTCTTTGCAGTTGTCATATCCGCAAGATCCACAGTTGTGTCCCGGCAACTCGCCCAGAATTTCTTGGACCATCTCCCCCGTCTCGCCTATTTCGGAGATGATGTCCTCCCTGTCTACAATTTTACCGGTGAGGTACCCAATGGCGAGTATCGCCGGAATTGTGAGCGACCATCTGGCGAGCGCAAAGCTCAGGCCCAAGAACTGGATTTCGACCAAAAGTATCGGGATCTTGGCCACGGCCCACGTGCTTAAAAGCACGGTTATATTGGCTACGCTCGCTCCTTTACGAAGCAATGATTGTGTTATCGGAAAACCGGCGTAGATCGGACCTGCCGAGACGGTTCCGAGTGAAAATGACGCAAACTTTCCTTTGATCCCGGATTTGGAACCGAAGGTGCTCATGATGGTTTCCCGCGGCACCCAGACTTCCAACATCCCGGTAAGTATCAGAACAGGCGGGAAGACCTGTAACATCTCCCGGATATAAATCCATGCCGTGTTGAGTGTCTCCAAGAACATATCTTGATTTACCAAAAATACGATTAGGTATATCACCAGAGCAACGAGAAGTATACGGTTATCTTTGAGACGGTCCTTCAGACTCACAGTATCACCATCATTCCGAGAGCGATCAGTAGCGCAAAGATGAAGCTGAGGACATTCCTCACCAGCGTGTATTTCTTACCAAAGTGTTCAATTTCCACCGGAAGGGTGGCAAACCCGACCATGGTGAGCGTAGTTATGAAACCGGCGGCAACCACTATGTGCGCACCTTCAGCAATAAGATCTGCAGCCAAGGGCATAGCCACGAACTTGGGAAGAATCAAAACCGTTCCCATCAAAGCGCCGTAAACGCTACTCAAGAAAACGTTAGCTCCTCCAAGTAGAGATTCGATGGTGCCTTGTGGGACGAGAGTAAAGAATAAAGCCACGAGCAATAGGAGGCCGAAGATTTCGCCCCCTACATTCAAAAACATTCCCTTGGAAACTTCGAGACTCTGCTTAGTTTTTTCACTGTCCTTCAGAGCGGACCAACCAAGCAACAGCAAAGCAACCGGGATTAGTACTAAAACGAATATGTTCATTTAGATTTCCTCGCTTCCACGAGTCCCCTGTACAGTTTCCACAGCTCGTCCACCTGACCTTCCAGCGACTTTTCCCCGCCGCTAAGAGACCAGAAAAGTATCTGAGACTGGATCATCCCGAAGTAAAAGGTAAACGCAGCATCCAGATTGAGGTCTTCTCTAATCTGACCTTCTTCGATCCCCTCCACAAGCAAATCCTTGAAAATATTCCTATATTCGGAGATGACATTGAAGAGGGCGTCACGGAGATCCTCCTCGTTGAAGTGAACTTCGTCGGAAAACAAGAGACGCGTAACGCCCGGATTTTCTCTTATAAACCTCATGTGGGTTTCGAGCACTTTTCGCAATTTGGCCAGATTACCATCAGAATCAGCTTTCTCTATCGATTCGGTCAGTGACTCAAGCAACTCTTCTCCCGCGGTTTTAATTGTAGCTCTGACCACCTCTTTCTTGTTGGAAAAGTGTTTATAGAGAGCGGCCTCTGAAAAACCGACCCTATCGGCTATCTGCTTTGTTCTGAGCGATTCTATTCCCTTTTCCCCTATCAGGTCAAGGGCCGAATTGACTATTTCCTTTTTCCGCTCCGATGTGGTCTTTCGTGGTATCTCGATCACCTAAGTTAGTAATTACTAACTAACTTATTCTTTTAAATGCTTGGGAATTTTGTTGTCAGCACATAAGTCAGAGAAAAAACATCTCTCGATTACCCGGAAAAATAACGGCTACCATAAATCCCGAACGGAAAATCTGAATACTACTGAATTAACTTAAATCAAACAGTGGAGATGGTGCGGGGAGTGGGATTTGAACCCACGACAACCGCATCTTCAGTGC
>CAZEBR010000009.1:0-5089 GCA_964510375.1 Hadarchaeota archaeon (SeqCode)
TGAAGAAGAGGAAGAAGAAGTCGAGGAGCCAGAGGAGACGGCGGAGGAAGAAGAGAAAGAGAAGGCTAAAAAGAGCAAGGAGAAAAAAGGCAAGAAGAAATCTTCCACAGGTAAAAAGGCTTCTACTATAAGAATAGATGTAGATAAGGTTGAAGATTTACAAGATCTCGCCGGAGAGCTTCTTATTTCCCAAATGAGGGCCTCCCAAATAGCTTCCGATTACGAAATAGACGAGTTGCAGGACGTGATGTCGGATATTGACAGGTTGACCTCGGATTTACAATATACCGTATTGTCGACGAGGATGGCCTCCGTCGACTACCTTTTCGGAAAGTTCCCCAGGCTAGTGAGGGATTTGAGCAAGAAGGAGGGAAAAGAAGTAAATCTTGAGATGGAGGGTAGGGAAACCGAGTTGGATCGATTGGTTATGGATGAAATAAACGATGCCGTGGTACACATGGTACGAAATGCTATCGATCACGGTATAGAAACTCCCGAGGAAAGGGAGGAAAAGGGTAAGGATCCAGAAGGTACCCTCAAACTGGCTGCCCGGCGAGAGGGCGACTACGTGTATATCGATGTGGAGGATGATGGCAGGGGAATTGATACTGATGAAGTGAAAGAGAAGGCCATCAAAAAAGGGATAATTGACGAATCGCAGGCGGAGGAACTGTCGGACGATGAGGTCTACGATCTACTGGGTACACCAGGATTCTCCACAATGGAAACGGCCACTGAGATTTCTGGTCGAGGAGTTGGGTTTGATGTCGTTGAAAGAAAAGTGGAGTCTCTCGGGGGTTCCGTTATGATCGATTCGGAAAAGGATAAGGGAACAAAAATTAGCCTGAAATTGCCTTTGACCACTGCTATTATACAGTCGCTGATGGTTGATGTCGGTGGGGAAATTTACGCTATTCCCTTAAGAAACGTGGAGGAAGTAACTATGGCCGGTAGGAACGATATAAAAACTGTTAAGCAACAAGAAGTACTACAATTCCGAGATCAAGTCGTTCCAATTTTGGAATTAAGAAAAATATTGGACATTTCTGAAGACGGGAGTTTGGGACCTATCGTTATCATAGAGAGGAGGGACGAGCTGATAGGGCTCATGGTCGATAGCGTGGAAGATCAACTGGAGACTGTGATTAAACCGCTTGAAGGTATTCTGAGCGGTCTGGATAAGTTTGGCGGAGCGACCGTTTTGCCGGATGGAAGAGTGGCATTGATTCTTGACATAGCTGGATTATTGAAGTGAGTGTCCGGGGCAGGCTTTTTCGAAAGCAGGTCAGAAAGAAGATGGTTTTTGGTAAATTCTATTCTTCGTAACGGGCTCAAATTTATCTCTGGGCTCGCCGTGTAGCAATTCGGTTTTTCCTATTATGAGGTATCCTTTATCCCTCAAGGAGTCAAAAAGACGCATATGGATTTTTGCGTGTGTTTCTTTTGAGAAATAGATAAGCATATTTCTACAGAAGATGACATCGAATCCTGTTAGGGGATCATCCGATACCAAATTGTGCTTTTTTATTCGGACTATCCTTTTGAGTTCGTGTTTTACTTCATATTCCCCGTCTTTCTGATTGAAATATTTGTTTAAGTAGTCTCTGGGAACTCCTTCTACATCATCTTCGCTGTAAATACCGTTTTTGGCCTTTTCTATAGCTTCCTCGTCTATATCCGTACCATGAATTCTCAAGTTAAATCTGTCCAACTTGTCGCCCAGCACTTCCTTTGCAGACATTGCGATCGAGTATGGTTCTTCTCCGGACGCACACCCTGCGCTCCAAAATCGGATCATGTTCTGTTTTTTCTGTTCTTTAGTCGAAACTAGTTCGGGTAAAACTACAGTTTCAAAGTCCTCATATACTTCTTGGTCTCTGAAAAATTCGGTGACGGGGATCTTTATGGCGTCGATGAGTTTGGAGAATTCTCCTGGGTTGTTTTTTAGGAAATTCGCGTATTCTTTATAGGATTTGATATTGTTCAAGCGCATTCGATTTTTGAACTTTCTCTTCATGAATTTTTTACTATAGGGACTACAGTCAAATCCTCCCTCTTCGTAGACTAGGTTCTTAAGATTTTCAAGCTCATCTTCTTTCGGTTCCATCCTGACTCCATTAAGTTTTGGTCATGGGTTTAATAAAATCTCTCTGAGTTTCGACCGACTACTTGAATATGTAAAAATGGGAATTAAGGTTTTGAAAAGCTGGTTGATGACCGAAGGGACCCGAGGTGAACGGATTTTTATTATCTCTTTACTCCCGCTCTCTCCAGAATTCTCTCGTAAGAGTCGTCGGGTATCTGATCTTTGAGAATTTCAAGGATGTATACGAGAGATTTTATATGGTCGTTGGGATCTATTTCATCCGGCCCAGGAGCACTCGATTTTTCGCCTTCGGGCTTTTGCCCTATCTTGTACTTTTTGTCTCCCATCTGGACTTCCGTGAGGGAGCCATTACTATTTTTCTTCATTAGTCCTCTAGCGTAGGAAATTAGATAACTTCTAACTTCCCTTTGGATCCAACCCAGATCTACGTAGTAGGAAAGAGTTTCTATGAAGCTCTCCATATCGTTCTTGGAAAACAAGAAATTTAACCATTCTAAGAGTATCAGTTCATTTTCAGGATTTCCTTTCTTCAAGTGAGATATTTTAAGAAAGGGTTTCCCCAGCGCAGCTTTTTTGTGTGTTTTTACATTTTCGCTATCCGGATTTTCCGTTTTTTCTTCTAGAGTTCTTTCTTCAAGGGGACCCGATAATTCATCTTCATAGTACCCTTGCTCCATGATCTTAACCTCCAGCTGGTTTGCATTTGTATTGCCATTTTTCTCTAAAGGAGTCCCATTGTCTCTCTACAAGTTCGAGTTCCTCGCCGTTGGGGCCTAGGACTTTCTCCCCTACATCCCATTTTGGTTCTATGGGGGGTTCTTCCGCCTCTTCAGTTTCCTCCTCTTCCTCTTCTAGTTCTCCAAGCTCTTCCATATCCTCCGGTTCTTCCTCTTCAATTTCTTCAAAAGTTTCTTCGTATTCTTCTTCCACGTCTTCAGCTGGTTCCGATATAAAGTCTCCAGTTTCAATGTCCTCTTCCAGCTCGTTCAGTCTTTCCTCTAGTTCGGAAATTCGGTCTTCTCCGACACCGCCACCCGCTCCTCCGCCTTCTCCGGTCACGAATTCGTCTAGGACGTTGTGAACGTCATCTTCAAAATCGTACTCTTCTTCAAAAGGATTGACATCCTTGAAAATAACCTCATAAATCATGTAGAGCTTCTGCATCTTTTCTTCGAATTCACTAATTTTATCCTGGGTGTCCTCGTTTTGGGATCTGACCTCGGATAATTGTGATGTCACATCTTCCATTTCTTCCCGTAATTCTTCAATTTCCTGGGAGCTTACGGATCCCCCTTCTTCGACCTCTTCGGTTTCCTCTTCGAGTGTTTCGGTACCTTCCTCGAACTCGGCAGGTTCCTCGCTTTCCTCTAATTCTAAATCGTCCTCCCTCTCCGTTTCCGAAAGGTCCTCAATATCTTCCAAGCTAATTTCATCCTCGCCTTCCTCTTCGCCTTCTCCTCTACCTAACAAGCTTTTTATGAAGGAGGCCATTTTGACTCAACTCCTAAAAATCTCCCGTTTATTTTCTCTCCCAGTTACCGGTAATAAAGGTAAGGCCGAGTTTATGGTTTCTCCCAAATTTTTACCTCTTGGTAAACTATAATTGACTAAAGACTTATAAACATTGAGTAAATTATCATTTAGTAAAGTCAAAATTAGTAAAGAGAATCTAACTAAAGGTTTATTAATGATAATTAAGATTTATTTTAGTAAGTAAAAATTAACTAATATGAAAATAAAACTAACGAAAATCCAAGGAGGTGAAAAATTTGAATAAATCTGACGTGGCCGAAAAACAGGAACCCCCCGAGAGAGAGGACAGTAAACAAGGACTTGATTTTGGCGGTGATCTCAGTTTAAAAGAGACATTGAACCTTGCCGATGTCGGAAGCAACGAGCTGGAAACGATGATAGATGAGTTATTGGGTCCTTTGGCAGATGATTACTCGCTGAGAATACTGGCAGCTACGAGAGAAGAAGGAAAAACCGTTAGAGAGCTGAGTAGAGAACTGGACATCCCAATTGCGACGTGTTATCGTAGAGTAGAAGAACTGATAGAAGCATCGCTCCTGAGAGTAAAAGAGAAAAAGTTGACTCAGGATGGAAAGAGGGCTACGGTTGTCAGAACAAATGTTTCCTTCGTGGAAGTTTCCTTTGGATTTGAAGACAAGTCGCTGAACATAAACATCAAATCTACAAAGGATTAAGCCTCTACGGGAAAAGGGACCATAGCCGGCTGAGGCTGGAAATAGCTTTAGTTTATCGATTTAGGTTGTTTCAGCCAGTAGCAAGATACTTGAAATCCTGGTATCCTACCTTCGGGCCGGCTATCGGGATATTTTTTAGGATAGGGAACCCGACCGTCTTCTTTAAGTGTTTACCTTTTATCTAATATTATTGGGTTCCAGATGACCGACCGCAATAAGGCATTGATTCTTACACGAAATTTGAATCCTGAATTGGATAAATGGGCTAGATATAAGGTGGAGTCAGAGCTGAGTCCGCTGATTGAAATAAAAGCGGAGAGGTTGAAGCTTTCGGGACTATCCGAGATTTTCGTAACTTTTGGGAAGGCATCTGAAGAGTTCCGAGATGAGATTAGGTCGTATGGAGCTACACCGCTCGAAGTGAAAAATTACGAGAAGGGTCATTTGAACTCTTTTTCCGCTCTACGTGAGCGTTCTAACGAGGATGTAGTTGTCACAAAGGCCACCAGAATTTACCCTCAAGAGGTTCTGGAAATATTGAGCAGTTTTAAGCTCGAATGTGATTTTTTAGTGGCCGTCGATACGAGCGGCGATTTAAATCGCGGTCGTGGCGTCAGACTTTCTAACGATTTAGTACGGCCCTCGGTTTTAGACATTGGAAAGATTGTCGATGATCCTGATGCCATCGAGATGGGTATTTATCTTTCCGCTCCCTCCTCGTTGCATGAAGCTGCTGGGCTCGTCAGCGAAGGAAGGTACAGTATAATTGATCTCA
>CAZEBR010000009.1:5099-26647 GCA_964510375.1 Hadarchaeota archaeon (SeqCode)
TGTTGCCGTTTAATGGTGTAAATTGTTACGAGCCGAACCCTTTTTAAGAATGTTCATATTCTTATCTCATCCATTTTCTGGCGAATACCGCTATCAGGAGTGCGATCATAACCGCTCCTATAACGGCCTCCATTCCAGATAAAAACCTCAAATATCCAGTTGGATCAAAACTACCGCTCCCCACGGTAGTGAAGTTAACTGTACTGAAGTAAAGGCTCGTCCAAAACGTGGATATGGGTTCATTTGTCCTCGAGATCAGGAGAGACCCTTCATTAAATATTCTGGGAATAAGCCAGTAGAGAAAACCAAAAATCAGTATTAAAGTTCCCGAGTTTGCCAATATTCTTTTCCAGCTAGTTCCGTATTTACAGGTGAAGTCCGCGACTATCATTTCTAACGAGGAAACTATCGGATTTTTTTGTTTTCTCCTCGCCCGCATTTCGCAGACTAGCATTTCATCGGCATCATCTCTCCTTCCCTCCTCTTCATAAGCCAATTTTTGCACCCTGCATGCTTCTTCTTCCGCCTTAGGTTGTTTGTATTTGTTTTCTGGTGAAAAATCCGGATTCTCAAATATTTCGACCCCCTGATCAAAGCTAGTGTGCTTGAACGAAAGATCGCCGTCAAATTGTGCTTCCACTAAGCTGGGAGTTCTTTTAAAGATCATGTTTCTAAACGAAGCGTCGTTTTCAAAATGGGAGTTTTCGAAGCTGGCACTTTTACTAAAAATTGCATCATCGAAAGTGATTTCACCGGTAAACCTCGTTTCGTTGAATCTGGTTTTTTCTTTAAACTCGCTTTCTGAAAAATTCGCTGATTTTTTAAAGTTTGTATTTTTGAAGCTCGTGACTCCTAGGAACTTGATATTTGTGAAAAAGGTATCCTTTAGAAAGCTCGCATTTCCAAAATCGGATTTACCAAAAAATTTAGAATTTTTGAAGGAGACCTCACCTTCAAATCTAGCTTCGCTGAAAATGGATAAGTCATTAAAATTTATTGAATTCAGTATTGCCCTCCCCCTGAAAGTCGTATTGCTGAAAAGTGCTTTATTTTTAAATTGTGCATTATAGAAATTGCATTCTTTTTCGAAACTGGCGTAATCAAAGCCTGCTTCCTCCTCGATTTTTAGGTCCGAGAATATCGCTAGTTCTTCAAAGGTCGTTAACATAAATTCGGTTTTTTTCTTAAACACGGCTTCCGAAAAATCGCCCACTCCCTTAAATTTTGAATAGATAAATTTTGCTTCCTCTTCGAAGGTGGCTCGATGAAAGAAAGCACCCCTTTCGAACTCCGCAGACCAGAAATCGATATCCTTTTCGAATTTACATTCGTTAAAGAATGCTTCTTTTTCAAATCTGGAGTCGTTAAACGAAAATTCTTCTCCTTTTGGTACTTCAGGAAACACGTAACCTTTCCAGTCGACCGATTTTTCAAAAATTAGCCTTGTCTTTCCGTCTTTTTCTTTTTCCATTTTTGCGTTTGATCTTTTCTTCAATTCTCTGTAGAATCTCTCAGCCTCTTCTTTATTTTTCTCTGGCTTGTGGAACAGACAGTACTCTCCTTCAGTCGAGGGTCCACAGTTGTCGTATTTTTCCTTTATGCAACCGTTGGTCATAAATGTCAAATTATCGTCTGTTTTTAACGCCCTATAGGTTTTTACTGGGTTAGTATTTTCGAGTTAAAACGTTAGAACTAAGAATTTTCCTGCGAGTCTTCTTCAACTTCGTCGCTTTTTTCGATTTCATCTTTTTCAATCCCGGCTCTTTTGAGAATTTTCTCGTAGGCCTTTTCCGGAATTTCGTCCTTTAGAATTTCGAGAATGTACAAAAGGGATCTAATATGGTCCCTCGTCTTTAGGTTGGTTGATGGGGCTTCGAGCGATTTTTCTTTTTTCTTGTTTTTGCTTCCCATCAGGCGGTACTTTTTGCTGTCGAGTTGAACCTCAGAAAAAGAGCTCGTTTCCGTGGTTTCCATAAAACCTCTAGCATAGGAGATTAGATGGTTTTTTACGTCCTCACTGATCCATCCTAGATCCACGTAATAAGAAAGTATTTTTATCAATTCGCCGATGTCATTTTTCGAGATTAGGAAGTCCAACCATTCCAGAACTATAAATTCGTTTTCTGGATTTCCCTTCTTGAGGTGAGTCATTTTGAGAAAAGGTTTTCTTATAGCAACGGTTTTGGGTTTCTCTTCGATCTCTTCCGTCACTTCTCCCGAAACTTCTTCGGATATAGAATGTAATTCATCTTCATAGTATACGTCGCTGGTCGTCTGTTCACCATCTTTTATTTTCGCTTCCTCGGGCAACTTTATCTCCTTCTCATTTTTTCAGGTTTTTTGCCCTGCGTGCTTCAAATTTCATATCAGTGGAGCACTTCGATTTCATCGTACTCTCAATGTATACTCTTTCGATTAACAGTAATAAAAATGAGGTTCAATTTATCATCTCTAACAAGACTTTAAGGGAGATTCCGTCCATAAATAGTGCTTTGAAATCAAGCTAATCTCGTTTATGTGTTGAGTAAATTGTTTTTTTCATATATGGAAAAATTTAGCCCGTTTTGATATATAGCTAAAAACTTATAAACAGAGAGTAAGTTATAGTTTAGTAAATAAAAAATTACTAAAAATGTATTTACAATTCGCTTTGTAGCGAACTAATGATTAGTTTTGGTAGGACTGAATGGAAACGGAATGTTAAAACGGATTAATCGAGGGTAATAAGATTGGAAAGAATGAATGAAAAATCGAGTCTGAAGTTAGATGAAACCACGGAGAATATGCTTGAAGTGGGTCCTTTGATTCTGGGTCTTGACCGGCAAGGAAAGATAATTTTCTTTAACGATAAGTGTGAAGAGGTTACCGAATATTCAGAAGAAGAGGTTGTGGGTAGCCCCGTCTGGGAGTTCTTTCCTGAGAACTATGAGTTGGAAGAGGCGAGAGAATATCTTCTAAGCACCGAGAGAGATAGTCTTCCGAAATACAAGGTTATCCCATGGATTTCTAAGGAGGGGGAAAATAGACCTGTAAAGTGGAAGACAATTCATCTGAAGGGTGCTTCCGGAGATTTAGAATCTGTAATAGCAGTCGGTCTTGATCTCAGAGAATTTGAAAGAGCATATGGGGATTTGGGAAAAACTGCTTCTGTTTTCGAGTCCATAGTAAATAATATGGATTCAGGTATATTTGTGACCTACCGGACCGACGACGGACTTTTGATACAAGCTAACAATTCTAGATTGGAAAATATTTTTGGTTACGATTCCGGAGAGCTAAAGGAGGAAAAATTGGATAGAATTCTTTCTTCGGCGGATTTGAAAAAGATGAGAGATCACGTAGAGGATATAATTGAAAACGGGGAAAAAAGAAATTTCAAGATTAGGGGAGAAAAAAAGGACGGTAAAGAAATTTGGCTTGAAAGTCGATTGATACCGGTTCGAATAGAGGACCGGCCTGCAGTTTTGGGCATGGTTAACGAGTCTGCAAAACCGGAGGGGATTATAGACCATGCGAAAATTGGGATAGTAATAGTTCAAGACGGGGAAATCAAGTATTTCAACAAGCGTATCGGGGACATTTTTGAATGTCCTGAAGAGGAATTTGAAGAGGAAGGCATTCTCAATTTTGTACATCCTGAGGATAAGGACGGTTTGGATGCTCTTGACTTGCAGAAAGTCGAAGAGAGATCTCCGTTCACCAAGGAGTTCAGAATAATTACAAATCTTGGAAAGGTTCGATATGTTAGCTCAGAATCAGTTCAAGTAACGTACAATGGTGAGCCCGCTACACAGCTGGTGATCGAGGATATCACTGAGTATAAGGAGATGGAAAAGAGGTTACGTGACCGGAGGGAGGAACTTAGCGAGGCCTACACACGCTTGAGAGAAACACAGAATAAGTTGAGGGATAGAAACGAGCAACTCGAGAGGACAAGTGAGACTCGTGCCGAATTTATAGACATGATCGCTCACGAGTTTAGTTCCCTTCTTACCCCGGCAAAAACCTACGTTGATATTTTAAGCGCCGAGGAGGTGGGTGATTTGAACGAAAATCAAAAGGATAAACTTTCTCAAGTAAAGGGGAAATTTGCGGAAATCGAAGGTCTCGTGCAGGATATGCTGGACCTCTCCAGAATAGAGGCGGACAGGATAAAGGCTGGCGATAAATCCGTTTCGATCGAGGACATTCTTAACGGAGTCATTGCGGATTTGCGGGATAAAATCGACAGTAAGGATCATGAACTCGCCGTGGAAATCTCTGAAGATTTGCCGGATATCGTCGGCGGGCCCAGATTGCTGGAGAAAGTATTCAAGAATTTAATTTCGAATGCTATCCAGTATACTCCCAGGGGCGGGAATATAGAGGTTGGTGCCGAGGTTACCGAGGACGGAATAAGGGTAAGTGTTTCCGATAACGGTGTAGGAATTCCCGAGGAAGAGCGGGAAAATATTTTTCAGAAGTTTTACAGGGGAAGGGAAGAATCCGGTGAGGAAAGCCGAGGATTGGGGATTGGGCTAGCGATTACCAAGCATTTTGTGGAGCTACATGACGGGAAGATATGGGTGGAAAGCGAGGAGGGCGAGGGTTCGACTTTCTACGTTTTACTTCCCACCTGAAGGAGAGGTGGTTGATAATATTTTTAGAGGAAAATCGCGGAATAGCTTTTCTCGTCATAGCGGTCTTTGTCACGGCCGTCGTTACTGCCGCCTTTATGTATTTCGGTAGGCCGAATGCGGTTATCATAGCTAGAGGGGGAGAAGAAAGGCTTGAATTAGTTCACAGGAGTGGCGAACCCGTCACTTGGGATGGATTAAGCTTGTCCGTTACAGAAGGTCGAAATAGCGAAGTAATCTTCCGAGATCCGGCTACGCATCCTTTTGGGGAGAACAATCAGTTGTTACCGAATCGTTATCCCGTCATCCGGGAGGGTGTGGAGATATATATAAATAGAACTTCGACCGGAGAGATGCTCGTCACCGAAAATGTTTATCATGTCGTTCTGAGGCACGACCCCAGCGGGATAAGGTTGGTCAATATGAACGCTCGAGTCAGGGAGAGTTATTAGGAATATTACTCTTATTTTCAAATCTTTACTTTTTTACCAAGACGATCATGTCTTCATTCTTTCCTAGCTTCACTCTATTTTCGATGCCGTGTTTTTTGATTGCTTTTTGCGCCGAGTTGGCAATTTCCTTGGGTGGCATGTTTGCCCTTATTGCCATGCGATTCTTTCCCGATTCCAGGAATTCTTTGAGTATTTTTTTCCATTTTTTCTCGTTATCCCCCTTTCTTCCGAGTATTCCGGCCAATTTAGATCGGTATCTTATGATCAAAAACCCGATTAAGATTACCATTAGTATCTCTATAATTAGTGTGAAGCCAAATATTCCACCGCCTCCGACTCCTGATATTCTTTTTTTGACGTCTTCCGATAGATGGGGGTCCAGATTTTTTCTTTCTTCCTCTAGCAAGGACTGATAGATGGCGTTGACTCTTTCTTCTGAAATTTGGTTGGTGCTGGCAAAGATCTTGTTTATTTCCTCGTAGTTCTGGAAAGCAACCATTGCCCTGACGGTATCGATCGCCTTATTTTCTGAAATTCCTTCTAACACCATGGCGGCATGTTTCGGGGAATTTGGTGAGGACGCCATCTGTGCGAGCAAGTTTGCAAGAGTTATTGTTCCGATATTCTCTAGTAGTTTGATCGTTGCTTGATTATCCGTTTCTAGTGCCCCTTCGATGATTTCCGTCTTTTTTGCTCCGTTTTGTAAATTATTGATTATTTTTAGACTTTCTGCTCTATCTAAGGATAGAAAATCGCCGATTCCAAAATTCACTTTATTCCAGGGGCCCCATCCGCTTCCGTCGCTGAATCTTATCCTAAGGGTATAGTCTTCATTTGGGATTAGCATTTCTCCGCTGTATTCCAGCTCGGCAGTATCTTTTACGGAGAGGTCAACAGACTCTTCTACGTTCCAGATATTTTCTGCACCTTTTTTGACCTGAACCTCTAATTTTTCGGCTTCGTCTGCCGGATTATCGCTTGAAAATGCCGCAGATATGGTCGGGGATAATGTATTTAGGTCTGAGGGGCTTTCAGTTCCATTGATAAGTACATTTTCTGGGGGGTTCGGCAGAATCGGTTCCACGGTGATTGTCCCGTCATAAGATTTCTGGTCGTAAGGATTTGAGACTGTCAATCTTACGGATATCTCCGTGGTTTCTTCGACCACTGGCGGTGCATGAAACGTCGAGACTTGGGAGGTCTCGTTTTCGAGAGAGGATTCGCCGGTGGAGTCTCCAGTTATCTCCCATTCGTAACCTTCGATGTATCCGCTACTGGTACTAGACAAGTTTACCGTTGATCCCTCCCTGACCGTGATTTCATTAAACTCCGCCGATAGATCCGTGTCGATGATTTTCACGCTGGTCGTAGCGCTGTCGTATGAGTCGTTCAGTCCCTTTCCATCGGTCAATTCGAGCATCACGTTCACAGTTTTGGTTCGATCCACGTCTTTTGGAGCGTGAAAGATAGGGCTGGAAGTAAGATTATTGGAAATACTCATGCCGTCGCTAGAGTCGATTATTCCCCAGTTGTATTGTTTTCCCATACCGCTACTGTCGTCTCCGTCGAGAACTGTCGATTCTCCTTCGACAACCTCGTAGGGTCCACCGGGCCGAGCGGTGAGTGAATTACCGATTACGACTTTCGCGTGGCCGTAATCAAATTCATCATCGCCGTAAGTGGCGAGAACTCTAAGCAGGACGTTTTCCTGATAGGTCGTGTCGTCATCGATAGTCGGAGCGATGAATATCGGATTTTTCTGCATATTTTTTTCAAGCTTTGCCGTTCCCGTTACTTGAGCCTGCGAGTAGGTTTTTTCTTTAATTCCCCAGTTCCATTTTACAACATCAGAAACGTCTACGTTGTCCCCTATTAGATCTTCAACCGATTCGAGCATGATCGAATTGTTTTCGGCCACGAAATAGAAGTTTTCGCCGTCGTGGGGATCCTTTGCGCATGCGTCACTGGCTGAAACTAAAGCTAGGAGGATAAATACTGTTACTGCCGTGGCTAGCTTGAGCCTATCCATAAAACTCACCAATTTAGGATTTTTTCAGTTGGGCATGCCGTTTTTAATAAGTATTTATATTTGAATAAAGGATGTCGATACAGATACTATTTCTGATATTGAATATCGGCCTTGATAGTACATTTTCATGATCTGGCTGCGTTTGGTCTCAACTCTTCTCACTTTAACTTTATACGGTTTGTTATAAGATTCTGTGGTGCGATAGTGAATAAATAAAATTGGGTGGGGAATTTAATTCCCCGATCCAGCCTCAGCTTTTACAGTTCGTACCAGGTTGCCTTGTTTTCTGTGGTTGGCGGCACTGAAATTCCATAGACTGTTTTAAATCCGGAATTGGGGTAGAAGGTTATTATAGCGGATTCAGACGGCCCGAGTGCGTTGTCGTAGTCTGCGGAACTTCCCTGTTCGAGCGTGATTTTGACTATGTCGCCCATAGTCTCGAGCATGTATTTGCCGGTCCCGCTGACGTCCTGTAGTTCTGTGACTCCGAACTGGTTTTCTCCTCCTCCGGATTTGAGGTGCTTAACCTCGTACTCCGATTTGTATTGTATGACGGTATTTTCGAGGTTGATTCCCCGTGTCCCTGCGTAAGGTCTTACGATTAGATCTATCTGCTGGATGGTATTGTTTGCGGTGCCCGTCAGTCCCTTTGCGGCGAGGACTCGGACTCCCGAGGAGACTTCGGAAATCGTTTCTTCACCGGTGGCCCTGGCCTGCTGTTGCAGGGAGCCGGCCGTGTTAATCAGTACTCCCGCGGCTACGGAAGCCACGATAATCATTGCAATAAACACGATCATCGTTCCGATACCGACAATACCACGTCTATCCTTTTCGACCCCTAAGCCGTTACAGTTGTCACTCAATTTTTTCTCACCTTCTACGTTACAGTTGTCACTCAATTTTTTCTCACCTCCTATAATAAATACTGATTATTTGATTCTAAATTTACTATTAGTAAATAAAAAAGGCTTTTAAGCAATTATCAGTCTCTGATAATCAATAATAATTAAAACAAGGTTATTAAACTAGATAATCAATGATAATAAATTATCAACTCCAATAAAATTTCGTTTTTTTCAGAGATAAATACTGATTAAAATAACGGCTAGGAAGGATATTTCTAAAAAGCGCCGATTCGTGGAATTCAGGGAGATGATTATAAAAAAGCAAGCAACTGGAAAGCCCATCAGTGCGTAAACTAGTCTGGATATGGGCCAAGTTAGGTTCAAGAGTATTATCCCGTTAATTATATTAGTAGATATTGTTACCGGGTACAGCCAAAGAGGGATGAATCCCAATGTGAGGGCAGGGATAGATAGGATTGTCTTGGTTCTGTCCCTTCTTTTGTTGGCGAACCACCAGAGCGATAAAGCCGTAAGGGCAAACAGCGAGTAAATAAGCATTTGGGACCATAAAAACGGAAGGATCTCCCCTTTAACAAAGGCTTCACGAATAAGGTCGTTCATTTCCCTTAGAGCGAAAATGTCCGGGTTGCATTTAAACGCGATCCAAGCAGTAAAAGTGTCCAAGCTTTTGGCAGTTAACATAGAAACAAAAATAATTTTTAGATTGATCGTGGACAGCAGGCTGGAGACCTTATTCGTTATTGAATCGATAAATTCTGATTTCTCTGTCAAGGTTATGATATCCTAACCTATCGTTTGATTTTTTACCTTTTAGATTATGCTTCAGGTCGAATCTTACGGTTCTTCCTTTGGTTTTTTAGAAGAATAGGAAAAGAAAGGGTAAAAATATTAGAAGTTTGGTTTGACCGAAGGAGGGCCTTGGGTGCTTGATGACCGCTTTCCGCTTCCTCTGAACAGGGCTCTAAGGTTGAGCAGGGCCGCCAAGACGCTTCTATTGATGAAGTTTTTTCTGTTCAACCGAATCCCGAATTCACTCTCGAGTCGTTTTGTGATTTTGTTGAGGAATTCTTTTTTGAGCATTCTTGTCTGGTAGTGGTTTTCCATGTAGATTTCCAGGTCGCCGTGTTTCGTGGGTACCAGTTCTATCGATTCTTCGCCCGTCGATATCTCGATCGAAGTCCTGTCCTCATCCAAGACCAGTCGGACTTCTCCTTCCTCGCTGGGTAGAAACTCCGTGATGACGTGTGTCCAGTCGGTTTCATGTTTTATCTCGTTCATTATATCACTTCTTGCTTTTGTTTTTTATTCGACCTCTTCGTCTGTAGGGAAAATTAGTAATTCATACCGGGTGGGAGTAATACCCGGTCCTTACTAATCACCTACAACCTTAGTTTGTACACGCCCTTCGAAGCCATCGTTGCCGGCGTTCTTCCCTGAGCGTATGTTTTGAAACCGGTGTCGGGCATCAAAGCCAAAGTGACCTTTTCGGATGGGGCAAGTCCATTACCTTCTATTGCTGTGACGTCAATCCAAATCTCTGCCATGTCCGAGGGTGTCGCAAGCATGTAGTTGTCTGTTCCGCTGGGATTTTTGATTTTTACCACCGCGAAGTTGTCATCTCCCAGACGATCGGGCGAATTACTGTCGTAGAAATCCTGTCTGGTGGCGTAGGCGTTATCGTGCATTACAAGGTGTCGTTCTGCTGCGGCCGAGACGTATTCTATGGACATGTTTTTGAGATTTATACCGGGGCTGCCCGGTCTCGTTTTAACGAATAGTTCAATGTTTTCTACACGCGTCCCTTCGCCAACTGAGGCCGCTCGTCCGTTGATAGTTAGTACACGAATTCCCGAGGCGACCTGCCTCATGGTGGATCTACTGGTGTCCCTGGCCTGTCCCTGAAGGGCCGTAGCCGTGTTGATAAGGACACCCGAGGCGACCGCTGCGACGATGACCATTGCGATAAAAACGATCAGAGTTCCAATACCGATCAGACCACGCTCGTTACTGTTTACGTCCTCTCTAATTCTTGTAATATCTCCCATTATCTTTCACCTCCTGTAAGGGCATTTTAGAGCGATGAATCAGGTTCGATAATCTGTCTATATAATCTACTTCGATAATCGAGGGCAATAATCTGGATTTATAATCTCCAGCAATAATCATCATTTGTTATCATCTATGATAAACAAATCTGGTAAACGCTTATAAAACGTTTTTATCTAATTATCACCCTTGATTATCATCCTAGATAATAATTTGCTTCTATAAATTTTTTAAATACGATTAAGATTCCTTATAGTGGTTTATTTTTATCATAATTAGTAATCAAAACTGATAATCAAAAATGATAATCAATTTTGATAAAAATAGGTTTTTTTAGGTATTAATGTTCCTTTTTTAAAGCGATATCTTTGACAGTAAAAGAGGGTTGTTTAATCGGACCTGTTATCGGCTAATATTTGAAAAAAAGAAGGACCGGTTTTCATCTAAAGATCTAATAAAAAAGAGGGGGAAGGGGTCCCCCAAAATCGCTCGAGACTATGGGCGACATAGGATTCCTCCATTTTTTCAGGAGGGTAGGTCGAGCTTTTTAGAGACCCCTTCGCTCACCTAGTAGTGAGTTTGAATCGACAGTTTCTGGTTTTTCAGATGATGAATAGTCAATTTTTTCTTTCGCCCAGCTCATTACTTTCGAGTGAAGCTTTTATCTTGAGCAGTATTGCGAGGATATTTTTGTTGTCCTTTACGCGTATTGCGAAGTTCTTTGGATCTGCCTGATCGTCGAAATCTTCTTCGAGTTGTTTTGTGATTTTGTTGAGGAATTCTTTTTTGAGCATCCTTGTCTGGTAGTGGTTTTCCATGTAGATTTCCAGGTCGCCGTGTTTCGTGGGTACCAGTTCTATCGATTCTTCGCCCGTCGATATCTCGATCGAAGTCCTGTCCTCATCCAAGACCAGTCGGAATTCTTTTTCCTCGTTCGATAAAAGCTTCGTCATGATTTCTTTACGTTTTCTTTCTTCACCCTTTAATCGGGGGTTTTGAACTTTTTCCAACATATTTTTTCGGGGATTTATAATTCGTACCAACTATTTTCGTGCAGCGTCGTGGGTATTATCAAGCAACGGTAGGATTGGAATCCGACGTTTGGAATTATCGAAACGCTTCCCTTCTCGCTCGAAACCAAGTTTGTCCTTATATCGATTTTGATCATGGAAATATCGCCCATTTCCTTGAGCATCGTGCCCCCGGTACCGGTCACATCTTGGATTGAAGTTACGGAGAAATTGTTTTCGTTTGCTGTCTCGCCGTATGTGAGATGGTAGGCTTCGTACTTTGACTTGTATTGGATAACGGTGCTTTCTAGGTTTATTCCACGCGTTCCGGCGTACGGTCTTACGATCAAGTATATATTGTCTATTTCGTTTTCGGGATTTGTCTTGCCCTTGATACCAAGCACCTTGGCTCCGGACGAGACCTCCGTAATGGTCTCTTCACCCGTGGCTCTGGCCTGTTGCTGCAAAGCGCCCGCCGTGTTAATCAAGACGCCGGCCGCAACCGAGGCCACAATGACCATTGCTATAAAGACGATCATAGTTCCTATCCCTATCATCCCTGCGTCATCGTCGCTCGGATCCGGACTCCTTAGAGAGTCAATCCCCAGTGTCTTCACCTCCTTCCGCTTTTATCGGATCGGATAATCGAGTGAAATTATACATCTTTATTATCACTCCAGTTTTTTAGTTCAAATAATCGTCTCCGATTATACACATTCATTATCACAATAGATAAAATAAGCTTAAAAAGGGTACTTATCTATTTATCAGGCGTTATAATCACTTGGAATAATATTTTTTGATAATAAAAAATCTTATGATAAAAAATAAGTAATTTTAAATAATCATTTGATAATCAAAGGTGATAATCATTATTGAAAAAATTCAAAAAATTGATCGTCTGCAAATATAAAATAAGTATCATTTTGCTTCATTTTTCCATATTATAGATTTTTGTGATGAGCAGTCTGAGCAATTAGTAATTATCAAAGTTGATAATCAAAGAAGAAATCTTTTTAATTGTAAATGGGAGAAAAGGTAGTAAAGTAGGTATAAAAATGAAGAATACCAGAAGTTTCCAAATCGCTGGTGGTATAAAACGGTCTGTCTCTAGCAAACTTCCAGGAGGAAAGGAAGTTACGATAATATTGATTCTATCGCTAATCGGTGGAATATTTGGGATAACTTACGCTACAGTTTCCGGCACTCTAGGGATTAGCCCGGATGCTCAAACTGCGTCTTCGATTGCTACTGTTAGCACTAATTTCGATAATGGTCCTGGTGGCGGTGTCCGTCCCAGCTGGCCCGATAACATTGTAGGTGGAACCGGCGGGACTATAGAAAATGGTGATCTCTTCAGAATCGAGCCAGATCCTGCATTCAATAACGGTTTTTGGATAGAGGTAGAGCTGGTGAACCGAAATGAAATAAACCAGAAATACACCTCGTTTACGGAAAATCTCGGAATATATTACTGGGACTCCGGAACCTGGACGGAACTTCCGGAAAACGCTGTAGTTACGAGGTCTGGACCCTCCGCTACGTTCCAAATAACGAGCGACCATGCGAATGACAACATTGTAATTACTCTGGAGAACGGCTACTTCTACGCTAAAGAGGGATATGGTGAGTACCCAGGACCTATAAACCACGTCAACATCGACGAGGCTGCTTATTAATAAAAAGATAATCGACTATAGACCTGCCAAAAGGCTGGACCGAAGCTCGACCTTCCTTCCTTAGATTTTTTTATCTATTTTTTTATACTCCACATCAAGACAATCATTCCTGAAAATTAACTACCAATTTTCTTAAATCGTAAAACACAGAGTATTTTTAAAAGGGCGGAGAATGCCTCTCGGTAGTAGGACATACAGGTTAAGATTGCCCGAGGAAGTCGGGGCAAAGGCTAATAATTTGGCTAATCTTTGGGGTAAGGATTTGGACCTGTCTTCCGATTTGGTCCAGGTTGAAAAAGGTCCGGATGCAGAGAAGTTGCACGTGCATCTGAGGCTTCCTAGAGAGAGCAAGTCCACCACCGACTGGTACTGGCACCATTTTTCCGTGAGTCCTTCCGAAAAGGTCCAACAGGTCCTGGGTGAGGGAAGGGTCGACCTCGAGAAACCCCGTTTTAGGGAGGAGAGGGACGAGGAGGGAGAAAAAATATACTATCTGGAGTTTCAGCTTTTGAGCCCCGATGAGGCGGAATCAAGTCTTGGAATATCGGATAGGTTACGGGCGGAGAGCACCGATTTTTGGAACAGGACAGCAAAGTTGACCGTTGCTATTTTAACGTTCGTGCTCATTGCGGTAATCGTTTATTACGTTCCCGGGGTACCGTTTCGAATAGTGGCCTCCAACAGTATGAAGCCCACCCTGAGCCAGGGGGATATAGTCTATACGAAATCCCCTCAAGAAATAGGGAGAGGGGATATAATTTCGTTTACGGTTCCCGAAGTATATCAAGATCAGTACGGATATCCGGAGCATCTCATTCACAGGGTGGTAAGAATAGACGGCAATTATATAGAGACTAAGGGAGACGCTACCGGCGAGGACCCGTTCAAGACTAGGATTAGCAACGTCACGGGCATGTACGGCGGCTTCAAGATCCCGTTGCTTGGTCATCTATTTCTCTTCTTTCAGACCCTCTGGGGGAGAATATACGGGGGAATATTGCTCGCGACCTTGGTCCTGTACAGCACTATTCCGCCTTGGCTTAAAAAGAGGAGGATGAGGGAGCAGAGAGTCGACGAGGCCCTCAAGAGCTCGATGAATATTCGAGAGAGCATGGCCTCGTTCTCTAGCGCCATGAGCGAATACGCTAGGCACCTCAAATCCCATACCACTGCGATAGAAAACTTGGCCGAGAGTACCGAACATCTGGACGAGGTCGTCTCAAATCTTGAGAAAGAAGTGGAAGTCGATAGTTCCGATGATGATAGCGTTGAAGATTGATGCCCGTTAGAAGGTAAAAGCCTTTTTGATCTGGTATCTCTCGACGTTCTCAATTATCTTGTCGGCCAGGATGCCGTACTGCGATTTGGGGTTTTCGCCCTTGAGAACCATGTGGTCGCCGCCCAGCTTAATGGCCTTTTTTGCGACTTCCCTTCCGCCCTTCCCTGTGAATATAATAAATGGGATATCCGTTTCCCTTTCTTCTCTCAAATTTTTTAGAAATTCGAGTCCGTCCTTCTCAGGCATCTTGTAGTCTGAAACGACGGCATCGAAGTCCCTCTCTTCCATTAACCTCAGGGCCGTTGCTACGGAGTTTACGGGGATGACGTTCAATCTTTCATCGTTTTTTTCCAGAAATATTCTTGCTTGTTCTGTGATATCAGGCTCGTCGTCAACAAAAAGGACGTTTATGCGAAAACCTTCCTCTCCGCTAAAGAAAGTCGGGCCTGTTACGGATTCGCTTCCTCCGTTTTCGGGGGATTCCTCGTAGGCCTCTTTAATATAATCTGCCAGTACATCGTAGGTTTCTTCCGGGTCACTTCCCTTTATCAGAAAATGATTTCCCCCGAATTTTTCGGCTCTATCTGCTATTTTTCTCCCGGCTTTACCAGTGAATACTATAAATGGTATATCGATGTTTTGTCCTCTTATTTTTTTGAGGAATTCGAGACCATTCATACCTGGCATAAGATAGTCAGAGACTATAACGTCAAAATTTTTGCTCTCTAGGAGTTTGAGCCCTCTTTTCGCTGATAAAGCCGTGGTTAACTCGATATCCTCCTTTTTTTCTAGAAATATTTTCGCTTGTTCCAGTACATCTTCTTCGTCGTCGACAAACAGTACCTTCATTCTTTTTCCCTGGACTCGTTTTGGGAGGTTCATCTGATTGTTATGGAATCCAGTATTTAAAATCGTGTTCTCTTCTGTGTATGTAAAAATTTCTGTAACTGAAAAAGGTGTTTATTAATTGGTTATACTATCCTTTTCCATTTCCATCCATTTCGGACATCATTTTATAGTACTTCACTTCTTGTTCAATCGCATCTGCTAGCACGCCGTATTGAGTTTTTGGGTCTCCTCCCTTTTTCAGATATCTATCGGCTCCGAGATTCAACGCTTCGATAGCTACTTCCTCTCGCCCCTTTCCGGTAAAAATAATAAATGGAATTTTCCATTCTTTCTCATTTCTTACAACCTCTAAGAATTCTAGTCCGTTCATTTCGGGCATCTGGTAATCTGAGACGACGGCATCGAAATCTAAATCTTCCAGCAGATCCAATGCTTCGCCGGCGGAAGTCATCGTCCTGACTTGTATTTCGTCTATCTCTTTCTGGAGGAATATTTTTGCCTGTTCTAGCAAGCTTGGTTCATCGTCCACGAATAGGATCTTAATGATTTGTCACCTTCATTTTCCGGTCTTTGGTTGCATCAGTGGAACTGAGGATTTTTACTATTCATGGATATAAAAAGTTTTTTGTTTGTTTTCGAGAGATTTTAGTCGTTAAAAGTTACATTTATGGTGAAATAATCTGTTTTTTCACATAAATTTTTTATTTTGGTGCTTTGGGATTATCAATATCCCTTTTTGAACTCTTTTTCTGCTACGGTTACAATAATAAAAATAGTTAGTACCTGTAATGTTACAACGAACAAGTAGGGGATTAATTGTACCATCTCACTAGTTTTGATTGACGGAATTTGGGTGATATGACTGGGGATAATAGTTGTGTGATAGTACAAAAGGGCGATGATATAGGAACGATAAAAAATTCGAGCAAGGTTCTTTAAGGTATAATCACCCGCTTCTTTTGGTGGAATTTGGATTTACTTTAAATCATATCGTTCTGGGGCTAGATAAAATTTAAAAATAAAGTTGTTTGAGCGAAAGCTCAACTATAATTTTGTCTATTGCATGATTGTATCATCAAAAATACAGGTTGAGCTCTTGATAGATTTTTTTATTTTGTAGGCCTTTCCTAAATATTGGTTATTGTTTTCTTAAGGAACGAAAAATATTCTGATTTGAATTTAGATAATAATTTAATTTTATATGGCGTTGATGGAATTGCTTTGAGTTTTATTGATGATAATTTTTCCTAAATTATTAATATTTTTTACATTTTGTCCGGTTTGTGACACAGTTTGTTCAGAATAACGGAAATTTTAAAAGTCTGTAATAGGGACAAAATTACAGCAGGTGGACACCCTACATGAAAATTGTCCAAAAAAATGAGTTTAACAGGTTCGTAAACGGCCTGATAGAGAACGATTCTAGGGAGGTCGTGGGTGTCCAATCAAAGGATGAAAAGTTTGTTTTTGATGAACTAAACTCCGCTGACGATTTAAGATTGGATTATGATGTTACCATTTTACCCCCGAAGAAGTACTTTATGCCTCCAAAAGAGACAGTTCTCGAGTACAGTCGGACCAATGGTGACTTTGACCTGAACCCTGTCAAGGAGATGGAGCCTAGGATAATAATCGGAGTTCACCCATATGACTTGGTTGCTATAGAGCAACTGGACAAAGTATTTTCCGACGAATACGAGGATTCCAACTATCTAGAGAAAAGAGAGGAAAGCGTTTTGATTGGGGTAAATATCCAGAACGTTTGGGAGTGGAGTTTTGCTGCCAGCATGGGAACGGCTACCACCGATTCCGGTTATGATCTTATGCTCACTGATTTGGGCGACACATTCGCCGTCGATATAGGGTCGAAGAAGGGTAGCGACCTACTGGAGGATGTGAAAACTAGGGACGCCACCCCCGAAGAAATTGAGGAGGTAAAACGGGCAAAAGAAGAGATGATGGACGAGTTTGAAAAAGAGCTCGAATTTCCTCCCGAGGAGCTTCCGACCATCTTGGAAGAGAATTATGATAATATGGAATTTTGGGAGGAGCACTCAGAGGATTGCTACAGCTGTGGAAGCTGTAATCTAGTTTGTCCTACTTGTTATTGTTTCGATGTTGAGGATATTGATGAGCTTGATATGGAGTCCGGAAAGAGGAAAAGACAGTGGGACGGTTGTCTCTTGGAAGATTTTGCAGTCGTTGCCGGAGGCGAGAACTTTCGGGAGGAAAGAGCTGAAAGATATAGGCATAGGTACATGAGAAAGGGTAAGTATATCTACGAAAGATACGGCGATATCGCCTGTGTTGGTTGTGGTCGATGTGGACATCATTGCGTACCCGACATCGCAGCCGCTGCCAGAATATTTAATGAGCTTAAGGAGGAATCCGGGGCATGATGGAAGAAAGTATCTTTGAGTCAGAAAAGGCAACGATCGTTGGCGTTACTAAGCTAACCCAACAGGAAAAGCTATTCAAGATCCAGATGGATAATGGTCAGCCTCTAAACCATATGCCTGGACAGTTTGTGGAGCTTTATATCCCAGGTTATGGAGAGGCGCCTTTTTCAGTCACTTCCTCCCCGACAAAGAGTGGTCCCTTTGAGTTATGTGTCCGGGAAGTAGGAAGGGTGACGAAACAGCTACATAGGATGGAGGAGGGAGACAAGATAGGGATCAGAGGTCCCTTTGGAAATGGTTTTCCAGTTGACTTTCTGAAGGGAGAGGACATACTCTTCATAGGTGGGGGACTAGGACTCGCCCCTCTAAGGTCACTTATCAACTACGTGCGGGATAAAAATGACGAATATGGTGAATCCACTATACTTTATGGATGTAAGAAGCCCTCGGAAAGACTGTTTGTTGAGGAATTTACGACATGGCGTCAATGTGATGATTTCCAATGCCAGCAAACCGTTGATACCTGTCCTGCTGATGTTGAATGGGACGGTAACGTCGGTGTCATTACCGAACTAATTCCAGAGGTAGACCTCGATTCCGAGACCACTTACACCGTTGTTTGTGGCCCTCCTATAATGTACAAGTTCGTGATGAAGGAACTCGACGATTTGGGTATACCGGACGATCACAGGTTCCTTTCCTTAGAAAGAAGAATGGAATGCGGTGTGGGGGAATGCGGGCACTGCCAGATTGGAGAGTATTACGTCTGTAGGGACGGACCAGTTTTCAAATACTCCGATATAAAAGGTGAAAGCGAGGCGATATAATGGTGGAAGAGAAACCGAAGGCAGCGTTCTTTGACTTTGCAGGTTGCGAGGGCGATCAGCTTCAGATAGCTAACTTGGAAGAGGATTTGCTCGATCTCATAAATATAGTCGATGTGGTTAATTTCAGGGAGGTCATGACCGAGCATTCCGATGATTACGACATCGCGTTCGTGGAAGGCTCGATTACAAATGATCACGATGCGGAGAGGCTTAAAGGGATCAGGAAAAATGCCGACGTTTTAGTGGCTATCGGTTCGTGCGCTACGATAGCGGGCATAAATGCCATACGGAATTCTCAAGATTTCGATAAGGTTCAGGAGAGGGTTTATGGTGATAAGCGAGATCATTACGATTCTTGGGACAAAGCGAAAGCTGCGAGCGCTATAGTCGATGTCGATTACGAAGTCCCACAATGTCCGATTGATCCCGACGAGTTCTTGCATGTCGTGAAATCTCTCGTGAAGGGCAGGGAGCCGAATATACCCGATTATCCAGTATGCGTCGAGTGTAAATTAAATGAGAATATTTGTGCCTTTGAGAGAGGTGAATTCTGTCTCGGTCCGATAACGAGGGCTGGCTGCGATGCGTGTTGCGTGAACGAGGGAACCAAGTGCTGGGGTTGTAGGGGAATGATAGATAATCCTAACGAGAACGCCCATGAGGAGGTCCTGGATGAGTATGGGTTGACTGCAGAGGAGATAATAAATAAATTCAACCTTTACTTCGGCTGGCAAAAAGAAGCTAGAGAAAAGGAGGAAAAAGAAGATGAGTGAGAATAAGAAAGTAGATGTGGAGTATTTAACGAGGGTCGAAGGCCACGGCAATATTAAGGTAAACGTGGAAGACGGATCGATAGAAAAGTGCGAATGGCAAGTGATAGAATCTCCCCGATTTTTTGAGTCGATGGTAGTTGACCGATCTTGGACCGAGCTTCACCATATTACTTCCCGTATCTGTGGCATCTGCTCGATGGCACACCAGTTCGCCTCCTTGAAGGCCACTGAAAGCGCCTTGGGCATAGAAGTGTCCGAACAGGATAAACTTTTGAGGAGGTTGGCCTTTAACGGTGAGCAAGTCCAGAGTCATATTTTGCATGTCGGTTACTTGGCCCTACCCGATCTAGTTAGCAAGGGTTCGGTAATACCGGTGGCATCATCCCACCCCGATGAAGTCAAGACCGTGATTAAGCTTCACAGGTTAGGAAACGAGATATCGAAGGCGATCGGCGGAAGGGATACCCATCAACAAAGATTGATTCCAGGCGGTTTTTCCAAGATTCCCTCGGAAGAGGAACTCGAAGAGATCAAAGAAAAGCTCGAAAATTCCTTTGATGACTTCGATGCTGTCGTGGAGTTTTTGACCGATTTGGCCGGAAATCTGCCTGATTTCGAGAGGGAAACGGAGTTTATTTCGCTCACATCCGAGGAAGAGTATGCATTTTATGACGGTATTTTGGAATCTTCCGATGTCGGAACAAAAGAGGTAGAGGATTACAAGGATTACACGAACGAGTATATAGTTCCCCAGTCCACTGCAAAATACACCAAGAACAATCGAGAATCGTACTTCGTCGGTGCACTTGCAAGGTTGAACAATAATTACGATCAGCTTCATCCCAGAGCCAAAGAAGTTGCTGAAAAGTTTGACTTAAAGCCCATGTCACACAACCCATTCATGAACAACGTTGCCCAGATAGTTGAGTCGGTCCACTGTTTCGAGGATTCGATTGAAATAATCGACGAGTTGTTGGACAGAGGCCTTGAATCCCAACCCGAATACAAGAAGCCTGAGGCGGATTTGAGCGCAGGCAGGGGCGTAGGAGTGGTCGAAGCTCCAAGAGGTTTGCTGATCCACGACTATACCTACGATGACGAAGGGGTTTGCACAAAAGCGAACTGCATCATCCCGACGAACCAGAACCACGGTAATATACAACAGGATTTTGAGAAGATGGTTCCGGAGATACTTGATAAGCCTGAAGACGAGATGAAGCTGGACTTGGAGATGCTAGTGAGGGCATATGACCCCTGTATTTCATGCTCTGCTCACTACCTCGATGTAGAATTTGTGGAGTAAACATTCGATTCTTTTCAATTTTTTTCGGAGGAAGTCATGAAGGGAGTCATAGGAGTAGGAAATCCAATTAAGGGCGATGACGGGATAGGAGTAAGGCTCGCCGAGAATGTCGAAAGTAGGGAATTACCGGACGATTTAAAAGTATATGAGTTGGGCGTTGAAAATTTTGAGATTCTTCATGTACTAAAGGATCTTGAAAAGGTAATCCTAGTCGATGCGGTACGCTTCAGTGGCAATCCGGGCGATCACCGATTTTTCTCTCCCGAGGAAGTGGAGTCTTTGAAGGGGTCAGGAGGTCCCCATAGTGTGGATATACTTGAGATATTGAGTCTGTCCGACAGGCTCGGTGAAAGGCCGGATGAGGTTTTGATAATGGGGATTGAGCCTAAGAATACCGATTTTGGCGATGAATTTTCAAGCCCCGTGGAGAAAAGAGTACCGGAACTCACCGATATTCTCTACGACAGGATGAAATCATTTCTCGATTTTCAATAAAACAAGACGCTATTAGTTTTTCGATTCGCCATGCTTTGCCCTGACGCTGCAGGCTCCTTCCGCGGACACCATACATGGACCGACCGGGGATTCGGGGGAACATTCGTCGAGAAATAGGGGACATTCCGGGGGATCGATCAAACCCTTTAGCACGTCGCCGCATCGACATCCTTCCGCAAAGTCCTCTTTCCTTTCAATTTTCAAGTCGAAGTTTTCTCTTGCGTCGAAATCCTCGTATTCTTTTCTCAGCTCTAGCTTTGAATCCGGAATTACTGGAAAGCCTCGCCAGATGTCATCTACGGGTTTGAACACGTTTTCCATTAGTTTCTTGGCCTTTTGATTTCCTTCCGTTTTCACGAACCTTTCGTATTCGTTTTCTACTTCGTTTCTACCCTCGTCTATCTGTTGCAGTAGCATAAGGACGCCGAGTAGAACGTCCAAAGGCTCGAATCCAGCTATTACTTGAGATATACCGAATTTTTCGCTAAGGGTTTCGTATGGTTCCTTACCTATTATAGTAGAGACGTGTCCCGGACAGATGTAGCCGTCAATCTTCGTCTCCTCCGAAGAGAGAATGTATTTCATTATGGGGGGCATTGTTCTGTGACTGGTAAGGATATGGAAGTTTTCAGGTGGATTTCTCGAGATTTCGGCGGCCGTGGTGGGGGCGGTCGTTTCGAACCCGACAGCGGCGTGAATAACGTCCCTTTCCGGATTTTTTTCGGCCACTTTTACTGCATCGGAAATTCCATAGACAATTTCCACATCTGCACCCTCGGTTTTTGCCTTCTCCAGCGACGAAACGGTTCCGGGGACCCTGTACATATCGCCGAAAGTCGTGACTATTTTTCCGTTTTTTGCGAGTTCCAAAGCCTCATCTATCTCTTTAGCGGGCGTGACGCACACGGGACATCCCGGTCCCGCG
>CAZEBR010000009.1:26711-48092 GCA_964510375.1 Hadarchaeota archaeon (SeqCode)
ACGTTATCGGGGACAAGGCTCCTGAGACCATGCTTTACGATGGTCATCTCATGGGTTCCACAGACGTTCATCAAGTTCAATTTGCCAAGGGACTTCGAAACTTCCTCTATTTTTGAGGATATATTTTTCGCCTTTTCCCTGTCTCTGAACCCATCGACCAAGCTCTTCTTCATATTACCTGTTAATATTTAGGTGAAGGATAAATAATACGTTTCTTGGAAGGTATCAAAGATGTGTCTGGCAGTCCCTGGAGAGATAGTAAGCATATCTGGAGATTCTGCCGTAGTTGATTTTGGCGGTGCCGAGAGGGAGGTGCGATTGGACCTTCTCGAAGAGGTGGACGAGGGGGATTACGTTTTGGTCCACACCGGCTATGCTATTCAAGTCTTGAGTCCACAGGAGGCGGAGAGGAGACTTGAGGCGTGGAACGAGATTGCCGAAGCTAGGTCCGGGGCATCCGTTTGATTTTTTGGAGTTCTTCAAGATACTTTTTTAAAAAGATAAACAATCCTAGAATTACGTGCTAATAATTATTTGAGGACGAGAAGAATGGATGAAGAAAAAATATCGCTGGAACACGGAGCTGGCGGAAAATCCATGATGAATCTAATCGAGGGTGTCATTCTAAAGGAGCTGGAAGCTGAGGACAATTTAACGGTCGGGCTCGACGATTTGGATGATGGGGCTTCGATGAAGGTCGGTGATAAAAATCTCGTCATCTCCACAGATTCTCACTCCATCAAACCGCTTTTCTTCCCCGGTGGCGATATTGGAAGGCTGGCAGTGGCTGGAACAGTAAACGATGTTGCAGTTATGGGTGGTAAACCGATCGCCATGGCAGTGGCCGTTGTTCTGAGGGAGGGGTTTCCGACCGAGAAACTGAGACAAATCATGAGATCCATGAAGAAAGCGGCCGATGAGGCCGGAGTTTCGGTGGCGACGGGCGACACCAAGGTCGTGGGAAAGGAAGCGTTGGACGGCATGATAGTCACGACGACCGGAGTTGGACTGGCGGATTCCCTCAAGACGGATAGCGGCCTGAAGCCCGGAGATAGAATCATAGTGACGGGTAACATTGCCGAGCACGAGGCCGCTATAATCGCTCAGAGGGAGGAAATTGATATTGGTACCCCCGTGGAGTCGGATGTCGCTCCGATTTGGGACACGATAAAGACCGCCCTTGAACGAGGGGGCGTCACTGCGATGAAAGACCCCACCCGTGGCGGTCTCGCCGGTGCACTGAATGAGCTTGCCTCAAAGTCCGGGGTGGGCATCGCCCTGAACGAGAAGAGCATTCCGGTATCCGAACCCGTAAGGAACATCTGCGAGCTCTTGGGTATCGATTCGTTGAATCTTACGAACGAGGGTAGGGCCGTGATAGGTGTCGAGAAAGAAAAAGCTCGTTCATTACTTGAATCCATAAGGGACACGAAGCACGGAAAAAACGCCGAGATAATAGGTGAGGTAACGGAGGAGAATCCCGGGAAAGTTACCCTAATCACCTCCGTCGGCGGGCATAGGGTTGTGAGAGCTGCTGTCGGGGCTCCGACTCCAAGGATTTGTTGAAATTTTTTAAAGAGTTTACTGGGGGCTCGTCGCCGCAATTACCTGTCCGAAAGAAGTACCGCCGTCTCCGCACGGCACTTTTCGGTTTGTTGTTAGCTCCAGACCAGCATCTTCCACAACTTCTCTTATCTTTTTGCTGATTCGGTCGTTATAGGCGACCCCCCCGGTCAAAGCCACGTTTCTTACGTTTCTCTCCTCTGCCTTCTCTGTGGCGATCCTTGCCAAACCCTCGGCCAAGCAGTTTTCCGCAGTCGCTCCGATGTCTCTTTTATTCTTCCCTTTTTCCTTGAGCTCGACCAATTCTTTGAAGAGTTCTTGGACGTCGAGCAATGTTTTTCCGTCTTTCGCGTATGTATTGGGTTCCACTTCTAGAGGGGATCCTTTAATAGAAAATGATTCCAGCTTCATTGCGGGTTCGCCCTCGTAGCTCCTTTCGTAGCACACCCCGAGGAGTGAAGACACTGCGTCCAGAAACCTTCCCGTGCTAGTGGTCTCCGGGGAATTGTAGCCGGATTTCAACTGATGTTCGACGGCTCTTTGTTCCTCATCTCCTCCGGGAAAGCTCGCGTGTTTTTTCAGAATGTCCGAAAGGCTGGACGATTCGTGGAGTATCCCTGCGATTATTCTGGAAGGGTATTTAGTGGCCCTGTCCCCTCCAGGCATCAGCATCTTCGAAAGGTGACCTAGCCGCTCGAAGTCCGTTCTCGTCGAATGGAGGATTTCCCCACCCCAAACCGTTCCGTCCGTACCGTACCCCACGCCGTCGACTGAAATTCCTATTGTCTCCTTGAGACCCTTTTCCCCGAGGACGCCGGCCAGATGGGCGTGGTGGTGCTGTATTTGAACGGGATTTTCGGCCATCTCGTGAGCCAATTCGGTGGTGAGGAACTTGGGGTGAAGGTCGCAGGCTACCTTTTCGGGAATCTCCAAACTTGTAATACTTGTCAGGTGTTCGATCGTGTTCTCAAGAAATTTTAGAGTTTCGAGGTTGTCCACATCTCCGATGTATTGGGATACGTAGCAGTTTTCTCCGTCGGAGATTGCTATCGTATTGTCCAGCTCGGCTCCTAGGGCCAAAACCGGTTCTCCCTCATAATCCAGCTTTATCGGCGAGGGGGCCCAACCCCTTGATCTCCTGATAAACTTTCTTTCTCCTCCCGAGTATCTGATCACGGAGTCGTCGCATCTCGCGACTATTTCTCTTTCGTGAAGTAGCATAAAGTCCGCAGTGTCTCCAAGCTTCGAGATTATCTTCTCGTTTTCGGTTAGCATGGGTTGTCCCGGCATGTTTGCGCTCGTCATAACGAGTGGAAATTCGAGTTGTTCAAAGAGGAGGAAATGTAATCCTGTGTATGGAAGCATCACTCCGACGTTGTGAAGACCCTCGGACACTTCCTCGCTTAGCTTGGAATCTTCAATTTGGTTCAAAATGACTATGGGTCTCTTTACGGACCTCAGTGAGTTTCTTTCGTCCCCGTTGAAATTCGCTATTTCCTTTATCATCTCCAAGTTCTTTGCCATAATCGCTAGGGGTTGGTGAGGTCTCTGAAGCTTTTCTTTCAGGTGGTTTACGGCCTCGTCGTCGAAGGCGTTGCACGCCAGATGTGTACCGCCTATCCCCTTGATGGCTACCGTTTTTCCTTCCCTCAACCTTTTTCCCGCTTCTGGGATCGGATTTTCGGTTCTTGGGTGAGAGATCAATTCCGGCCCGCAGTCTGGACACGCGATCGTTTGAGCGTGATACCGCCGGTCGAGTGGGTTTTCATATTCGTTCCTGCAGTCCTCACACATCGGGAATTCTTTCATTGATGTGCGAGGCCGGTCGTATGGTAGGGACTCTATTATAGTAAATCGAGGACCGCAGTCCACACAAGAGGTGGCCCAGTATCCATGGTATCTGCTGTCGGGGTTTCGCATATCGGAGAGGCACTTTTCACATATCGCTGCATCGGCTGGGATAGTACCGCCTTTTTCCGTTTGCTTCTTTTCGGATTCCAAAATTTGAAAGGTTTCTAACCCTTTTGGTTTCGAATATTTAACGTCGATTGATCTTATACGGGAGAGGGGAGGGTTTTCCTCTCTAATTTTTTCTAGGAAGTTTTGAATAGAGCTTTCAGATCCTTCTATTTCGATCTCTACTCCTGCGTCGCCCAAGTTTTTCACAGTACCTGAAAGGCCCAGTTCTTCTGCTGTCCTGTAAATAAACGGTCTGAAGCCGACTGCTTGGACAGTTCCTTGAACCAATATCTCCGCTCGCTTCTCACGCTCGTTCATTTAAGCACGCCGCCTCAATTATAGGAATTTTAAGACTTTTCAATAAGTTTCCGGTTCGGTAGAATTAATTTCGTGCTCCGAAGTTAGCTTATATTTCGTTTTTAACAAATTATTATCTGGGGGGTAGAAATTCTCTAACAAGCAAAATCAGGAAGAGAGCGAGAAAGAGAAAATTCAGAAAGAGCTGGATGAAAAAGTTAGGAAAGAGACTGAGAAGGAAAAATACCGGGCCGTCTACAGAATTTCAGATAAGAAGAGCAAGGGCGAACGTGATTAGAAATTCATGTTGCCGAGAGCAAAATTAAAACGTTCCCAGTGAGTAAAGGAAGGTGGAGGGTGTTTAGGAAATGAATGACGTCTCCGAGGATATTATCATAGAGACTGACAAGGAAAAGATCAAGGAAAAATCTACCGTTTTTCTAGGATTTCCCGATGTCGGCTTGATTGGTCCAATCGTCGTTAAACAGTTAATGGATCAGCTTGAGATGGAAGAGATAGGTTATATAGAGTCCGACAAGTTTCCTCCGATTACTACGGTTCACGATGCCAGACCAACTCATCCAATGAGAATATTCGGAAAAGATAATTTTATCGCAGTAACTTCCGAGATTCCTATAACTCCGGGGGTTATTCATCCGTTTTCTAGAACCCTGCTTAGCTGGTTGGGAGAAATAGATCCTGAAAAGGTCGTCATATTGGGAGGAATGCCCAATCAGAACAGGGCAGAAATCGACGAGTCCGAGGTCCACGGTGTCCCGTCCGCGGACAGTATGGAAGACCTGCTTAAGGAGAACGATTTGCACGTGCTCGAGGATGCTTTTGTAACGGGAATAAACGGTATTCTCCTGCGTGACCTTTACCGAAACGATATTTCTACTTTGTACCTTCTCGCCGATTCCTTCCAGAAATATCCTGATCCGGGAGCGGCGGCATCGGTACTCAAGGCGCTGAACAACATGGAAGGACTGGATATAGATGTCGAAGAGCTCAAAGAGAAGGAAGAGGAGATAAAGGTTGCAACTAGGGACCTAATGCGGCAGACGCAGAAAGCGATGCAAAAGGTGGACAAGGATAGAGAGGAAGAAATGCCTGTAATGTATGGGTGATACTCATGAGCGACGGTCGACGAGGTAGAAATCCCCCGAGTTGGGACTTAAGCAGGCGTTGTTTGGACCCGCTGGTCGATATACGGGAGGCAGAAAACGAAGTACTCGTCACTGCTGATCTCCCCTGTGTGGATCGAGATGATATCGAGGTTCGCGTCAAGGAGGATGAATTGATACTTGAAGCCAAGATGAGGCGTGAAATGCGCTTCGAGAGCTGGGGCGGTGCCCACAGGAAGATTAGCTTCAATTCATTCAGAAAGGAGATTTCCCTTCCTGCCAAAGTAGATATCGATAAAACGGAAGCGAAGTTCAAGAACGGAATACTGGAAGTGAGGTTGCCCAAGAGAGATTCTAAAAACTCTGAAAAGAAAATCGAAATCAAGTAGATCGTTTGGTTTTTTTTATTTTTATTAGATTCAAAATTAGTGCAGTTTTTTAGGAGATGAGAAAAAATGTTTTGTGAGCGGGGGTGCCCGAGATAGGTCTAAGGGGCCGGACTTAAGATCTCTCCTATAGATAGGCCATCCGGTGGCCGTAGGGCCTTCGTGGGTTCGATTCCCACCCCCCGCATTCCAAATTAAAAATATCATTCTGTCTCGTTCGTGGAAAGCTACAGAAACACCTGTAAGCCAGGGGAGGATAATTTGAAAAAGAACCGGTTTATAGTCTATTTCACTTTCAAGGAGAAACTTTTGAAGATATTTTCAAGAGTATCATCGTAATTATCGTAGAAATTTTCTTTTGCGACATATGAGGTCTTATAGTCTTTGTTTTCCCATCTGAACCATCTCTGACGGACCCGGAATTCGTCTCCCATATACTCGGTTAAAACCGTAAAATCCTTAGCTTGAGCAGGGCCTATTTTTACATCCTTGGGACCAGCAACTAGAGAAAAATTTTCCGCATCGGCGAAGTTTTCAATGCCTTCTTCGAGAGTTTCCGGAGAGATAAGGTCTAAACTTCCCGCCGAGAATATGGCCCAAGCTTGGGCGTAAAATCCTCTTGAGGAGTTTTCTTTCACTTTGATATTTATTTCATCGTGATATATTGTGTTCTCCACCACCCAATCTTGGGGATAATCGAAGGAAAACTTGTATTTTTCACTTTTGTACGTGATAAACTCCCCCGTGGTTGGAGGTCCCTGTGAGCCGTCGTTTGAAGAATTTGGGTTGCCGAGTACAGATATGAAGGTCACGGAAAGCACGACAACAATAGCAAACACTATCAAAGGTTTTGGAACCAAGTGGCCTTTTTCATTTGCCTCTTCCATGGATATCGCCGTTAGGTGGGGATGTATTTATAAAAAATTAATCTTTCGTTAAATTTTGCTCCTTTGAGTCGCAATTTATAGGATAATTGATCTGGTTATTCGTGTAATGGCGGAGATTCGGACTTAAATAAATAAAAAGAAAAAAGTTAACCGGCAATTATTTTTGCCGATATTATGGGAAGGTTAGTGCTTCGTATTCTTGGTCGAACTTGGTAAGAGCTTCATCGATACTGTCTGGATTTGCAGCCAAAAATGACAGTGCATTTGCTAGGTTAGCTCGCATTCCTTCCGGTCCACCTGCGGGATCGGAGATAATTGGCATCTGTTCTCCTCTAACGTCTTGTATTATCTGGGTCTGAATAGCACCGAAAGGTTCAACTTCCGTATCCGTTCTGGGTGGGGTGGCTCCCTTTCTTATACAGAACTCAACCTGAATATCCTTATCTTTCATGGCATTGATCCACGCCATCGTGGCTTCTGGATGTGGGGCTCCTTCTGCAACTCCGAAGCTATCTCCATGAACCTGGATCATGGTTGCGCCCGGGAACCATTGTTGACCGTAATCTTCTCCGGGAGTGGCTCCGACGGCCATCAAGTGTCCGTTTTGCCAGTCACCCATCGTGTTGAAAGCGGCTTCATCGTTTGCAATCATGTCTCCTGCTTCATCCCATGTAATGGATGTGTAGTTCTGGTTAACGTATCCCTCTTTGAAAATTGTCGCATAATCCTCCATAGCCTCTCTAATTACGTCCGATTCTTCCGGATTTATGTCACCTTCAAGGAGGAACCTTCGTTGCCAGCTCTCACTCTCTCTGGAAAGTATTGAAGAAAACAGCTGGGTATACCATCCCTTCCAGCCTACACCGAAGGCCAGAGGGACATAATCGGTATTGGTCTTTACTTTTTCTAGAGCATTGAGGAACTCGTCAAAGCTATTTAGAGGCATGTCAATTCCAGCTTCCTCTACTATTTCCTTGTTATACCAGAGGTCGTTGTAAGTATGGATGTTCAGAGGCATTAAATAGTGATCTCCATCATACATCCCCAGTTCTTGGATAGCCTCGGGAACTACTTCTTTGTAATCATCAGTCCAGGCTTCATTTATCGTAGTAAGGCGGTCTCTCCAGGAGTATACAGTTCCTCTACCATAAAGGGCTTGGAACGTATCTGGAGGGTTGCCAGCCGCAAACTTTTGTTTTACCGTAGACAATAGAGGCCCTCCTCCTCCACCGGCTACGGTGTTTTGGATGACCTGATATTTGGTTTGATCCTGAAACATTGTTATAGCCTTGTCAATGGCATTTTTCTCTCCTCCAGCAGTCCACCAGTGATACATCTCTACTACGTTTTCCTGAACGCCGCCGCCATTTCCATCTTCTTCGCCTCCCATCAGTAAGAATCCTGCAGAAGCAGCAATTATCACGATTACTAAGACTACAATCAGTCCTGTCATTTGGTTGCTAATGCCTTTTTCATCAAAAATATTTCTCACCTCCCTTCCTCAGAGTCTATTAATGGTTTATAGTCCATGTCCTTTTATTCTTTGTGAAAAGAGGTATTTACTGTTTGCGTTTTTACTTAAAACCACTTTGTTTATCTAAACAGGGCAAGATAGAAATTTATTCAATCTATATCACGTGGTCCTTCAGTTTCCTTAGAAAACCTCCTAGAAGAGTTCCAAAAGCCATTCCTACCCCGATTAAAAAGACCGCGAGAAGAGATGACGAAATAAAATGATTTAATAGAAAACCGCTTTGATTAAAGGAATATAGTACTCGGACCGTCCTGTCAAATATGGAAATACCAATAAAGATTATAATGCTTAAGATTACAGAAGCAAAAACTCCCCCCATAGAACCCACCTTCAAAAATTTTTTCCAGTCGGTATGGAAATATCTTCCGAGGAAAAACCCCATAGCAAGTCCGGGAATAAAGCCGGAAAATATCCGGCTCAGAAAAATGAAAAAGAATGCTGCAAAAAAGACCCCCCAGGCCAAGAGTAGAGCCGGGTATTCATCCTCTATCCTGAAAAACAAGAACGCACCGAGGGATAATAAACACCAGAAGGGTATTGAAAGGGAGATGAACGTAAAGGAATCGATGGAGGTCACGAATACCGGCTCTGAGTTTTCGGTTCTGTAAAAATTATCTCCATGGAAAGAGGCCTCGAATCTGAAAGCGCCTTTGTTCTCGAAGTTGGAATAGCGAAGCTCAAAACTTCCGTTATCTAATGTCTTTTTTTCGCCTAAAAAAGATTTATTTTCCTCTAGAACTTTATATATTCCGACTTTCTTATCGGAGATACCGTTCAGGTTTCTATTGTCTAATAATTTTCCAGAAAAGACTAGATAATTGTCTCTATTTAAGACGTTGAAGTCAATAAACTCGGTCGATCTTGGCATCACTAAGGGACCCTCAAAATATCCGTTTGCTGGAATTCTTTCATATTTACCTGTCGTCCTGTCTACCGTAAAAAAGAAGGAATGAAGTCCGACGTCTTCCTTACCTGCATTCCAATTTCCAACATACACCTTTTCGCCTGAGACATTTTCATCCAGAAGGTTTTCCTCCCGTAAATCTAGGGTCATTTCGTCTATATGTACTTTTATTGAGCTTACAGGGGAAGAGAAATTATCAACGCTTTGATAGATCACTCTAAAGGTAAAGTTCTCGCCCCAGACACCATTCTCAGGTTCGACGGTTCCGTTTTCGAGTGCAGAGCTATACGAACGAAGAGCGTTAGCGTTTGAAGACGGTGTAAAAAAAATTGCGGCTATAAGGATAAATATAGCAGTGAGAAAACCAATATGAAGCAACCTACGTTTAATTATTTTCGTTTCCATGATTTTGGCATCTCTCTTTTTAGGTGTGGCTTAAATCTTTTCTGACTTTATGTTTGTGTAAAATTGGTTTAAGTCATTCTTTTTCCCTGCTGCTAATTAAATCGAATAAAAGAAAAGCATTAATTTTCTAGCTCGGCCAAAAAGATATTTTTCATAGGTTTTTCTGATGAATCAAGTAAGAAAAATAGTTCAAAAATCTAATACCCTATATTTTTTCCACTTTCTTTGTCAAAAAGCAAATAATTCATTTGGTCAAAGACTATCCAATACTCCTTACCGACTTCAAAGTCCTTTTCGGCACTTTCTAACACGCGGAAGGTTTCACCGTTTACGTCCAGTGTTATTTCTTTTTCCTTACCCAAAGGTTCGATCACGGTAACTTCGCCTTTGAGGGAAATTTCTTTTGGCTCTTCTGAGAGGTTACATTTTTCCGGTCTCACTCCAAAAACGAGCCCCTCATTACCAATAGTATCCAAATCGTAGTCAATAGTCGGAGTAAAGCTTTCCGGATGGGACTCCCCTGAGGGGGAGACCTTTAGTTCGTCGTTTTCTATCTTGCCCGCGGCGTCGATAGTGTTTATCCTTGGCGAACCGATAAATGTAGCGACAAAGAGATTTTTAGGATTCCTATACAAATCTTCCGGCTCTCCCACCTGTTTGATTTCTCCGTCTTTTAAAAGTACAATCCTATCTGCGATTCCCATCGCTTCAGATTGATCATGAGTCACGAATACAGTCGCAACCCCTAAATCCCTTTGCAATTGTTTGACTTCCCCTCTCATTCTATGTCTAAGTTTCGCGTCAAGATTCGCTAAAGGTTCGTCCATCAAGAACACATCCGGATCCCTTATAATCGCCCTTCCCAATGCCACCCTCTGGGCTTGACCCCCACTTAAATTCGAAGGTTTACGATCAAGTAATTCCTCTATCTCGAGTAATTCCGCTACTTCCTTGACTTTTTTCTCTCTTTCTTCTTTCGGAACCCCTCTGGCCTCCAAGGGAAAACCGATAATCTCACCCGCGGACATATGAGGATATAAAGCAAAACTCTGGAATACCATAGCTATATTCCTCTCTCGAGGCTTAAGATCGGTCACGTCTTTATCTCCAATGTAAACTTTCCCCTCGTCGGGTTCCTCCAAGCCCGCTATAATTCGCAAGCAAGTAGTTTTCCCACAACCGGAGGGGCCGAGTAGAACCACTAGTTCTCCCTCGGAGATCTCTATGTTGATATCCTTAGCAGCTACCACATCGCCAAAAGTCTTGGTTACATTTTCTAGTCTTGCATGAGTAATGACAAACACGCCCCTCTAACTTTCGAACCCTATTTCTTCTTCATTGATTTAAACTTTAAATATTTTATAACAATTCCCCAACCAATTTTTTCTGATCCGATTAATTCGAAAAATATTTGAAGGGAGGGCCCAACCCTTGGAGAAATTAACGCTCACCGGCTGTATTAAAATATAAAACTCTGAAGCTCTAAAGAAAGAAATGTAGTACCAATAAGGCAGGTAGCAAGGAAAAGCATGATTGATAGAGATACCCTCGTAAAAATTGCTTTTCTTTTTAGCGCTGTTACTTTAGTGCTTTGGATGGTCTATGCTAACGCCTCGTGGAACGTTTATAATTCTCTGACAAACTGGAATGGAGTGACCTTTTTCGGCGATGAATTTGTAGGTCTGGAAAATTATCGGATTCTAATTTTGGGAGAAGGTCTATATAGTTCTATCTTCAGCGAAGCAGCTATAAATACACTAATTTTGACCGCTACATTTGTTGGTGTAGGACTGGCATTGGGACTCGGATTGGCGATTTTGCTCGATTTGGGCGTGAAAGGGTCCGGAATATTCCAGTGGATATACTTCATGCCATTTGGATTTTCCTTTGCTGTTTCCGGGAATCTTTGGAGATGGGCTTTTGATCCGACAAACGGAACTTTAAATGAACTTCTTCGAATTTCCGGTTTCGGCTTCCTTACTCAACCTTGGACGTCTTCTCCTGATCAAGCTTTATTCTGTATAGTGTTGGCTTATCTATGGCAGTTCTCCGGTTTTGCAGCTGTAATATTCTACGCCGGCATGAAAAGAGTCTCCACCAGACAGCTTGAAGCAGCCTCAATAGACGGCGCTACCACATTGAGAAAATACTACCGGATAGTCATCCCACAGTTAAAAGGAGCAACGATGACCGTGTTGGCAATTTACTTCTTTTACGCTTTGAGGGTCTTTGATTTGGTTTACATTATAACCGGCGGCGGACCCGGTTACCACAGCACCGAAGTCTTGGCCACCTTTTTATGGGATTTAGCCTTTAATAGAGAAATGTGGGGACTCTCTACAGCTGTAGGTACCATTATGTTTATCTTAGCTCTAGTTTTGATAATTCCGTTCCTATACTTCCTAATAATTAAGGGTGAGCAAGAATGAACATGGAGGACCTGAAGGACATAATTATAGGGGTCGACTACAAAAGGATTCTTATATACATAGTTTTGGTGTTTTTCGCGATATTTTACATTTTTCCTCTGTATTCAGGGATCAATACCTCCATAAAGACGCAAGAAGGTCTGAAAACGTCACCGATAACTCCAGCCCCAAACCCGACTATCCAACCGTATATTGAAGCTTTTAACGAAATAAAGGGGAGCATGGTAGACAGCATAGCCTTTACAGTCCCTGCCGTTCTGCTGTCCACGTTCTTGGGTGCGATGGCAGGATACATATTTTCCAAGTTTCGATTTAAGTACGATACGTTTCTTTTCTTCATAGTTGTGATGGGCTTTTATATTCCGCCTCAATCGATAATTATCCCCGTGATAAAAGCGTTCAGTGTACTCGGAATTTATGATTCTCTACTGGGTTTCATACTAATTCATGTAGCTTTGGGCATGCCCATCTGCACGATGTTGTGGAGAGATTATTACACGAGTATTCCAACTGAAATAGTAGAAAGTGCAAGGGTAGATGGCAATGGTCTGATAAGTATATTTAGGAAGATAATCCTTCCGCTCTCTCTTCCAGGTTTCATCGTCGTGGGTTTGTTCCAATTTGTGAATATCTGGAACGAATACTTCATAGCAATTTCACTATCGCAAACTAGTGTATCCCCTCTTCCAAAAGCCGTCGTAAATTTAGCCGGTTCTACAGTAGCCCAGTGGAACGTCCAAATGGCCGGATCGATGTTTTTGCTTCTGCCACCTTTGATAATCTTTGCTTTCACCCAAAGATATCTGGTGCGAGGGCTTATGGCTGGGGCGGTTAAACGGTAGATGTTTTTCCCCCATCGGATTTTCAATAAATGGAACTTCATATATTTGCTAAGTCTACGTTTTGTTTGGTTTGATATGGATATATTGATTAATTCCTGAAAAATTGGAGAGTAAAACATTCAAATTATGCTTTGAATCTAATCAAATCCCTTTTAATTGAAGAATTTCGATTCTATAAATAGTAAAATTAAAGTTTATTTTCTGATATGTCTTTAAATATACCAGGAGGTGTATGCTTTTGACGAACAAAATTGACGTGCTTTTAGCTGGCGAGACATGGATCGTTCATAAGACTCACATAAAGGGATTCGATAAGATCACTTTGGGTGGATACGAGGATTTTTCGGTACATTTCAGAGATGCCATGGACGATTATTCCGAAATCAATTTAACACACATACCGAACCATCTTGTCCTGAGCGATTTTCCTAGAACCCCTGAGGCATTAAACGACTACGATGTGGTGATACTGAGTGATGTAGGGAGTAATAGTCTGACGCTTTATCCGGAATTTTTTGAGGTCCCTATGGGTCCGGACAGGCTTGAGTCCATTAGAAAATATGTCGAAGATGGCGGCGGTCTCTTGATGGCTGGCGGCTGGATGTCCTATCAGGGTTATCAGAGAAAGGCAGGATACCACAATACTCCCGTGGAAGAAGCCTTACCAGTAAAAATCAAGGATGTGGACGATAGAGTGGAAGTTACAGAGGGAATAGCGCCCGAGATCGTTGAAAAGGAAAGCGTTGTCTTTGATGGAATCGAGCCGGATAAATGGCCGAAATTCTTGGGATACAATAGCTTGGAAGAGGATGAAGATTCCAATGTTTTAGCGAGGATAGGCGAAGACGAACCGTTCATTTCCCTACGTTCCTACGGCGAAGGGAAGACCATGGCTTTCGCTTCTGATTTGGCTCCCCACTGGGGTACCGATTTTGTGGATTGGGAATATTATCCTAAATTTTGGCTTAATTCCCTTAAGTGGCTGTCCGGCAGTGATTGAGCCAATTATCGGACCCTTACAATTTTTTTATTATTTTTTTACAAGTATGCTGAATTGCTGGTTATTCGAATTTGTAGTTGATCATGTAAAATAGTAAATCTATTCGTCACTGACAGCTTTATATTCTCCATCGAGGAAGATTGTGGTATGGGTATAGGGTTTATCAACCCATCTCGTTATTAGCGGGCAATGTGGTACTTTTTTGGGTGCGATGATAGCAGTCGGTTCGTCAAAGACGTGTCTTTCCCTCTCCTCACCTAAAGCAATTTCTATCTCCGCACCCAGCGAGTTTACATCATCGGGGTCTAGACCCGCAAAGAATAGCAGTTCAGCACCGTTTTCGTGCTTATGGGGCTCGCCCTCCTTGGTCCACATCCCAGGCTGGCTGTAGTACCCCCAGGGAAGGTTAACGTCCAATCCTTCGAGATCTTTACCGAACAACCATACTATCTTATCAGCGTTACCGGGACCAAGAATATCCTTGAGCTGCATCACACCCCTATCGTCGCAAATTTCTACGAATCCTTTCATCATACTTTTTAATTTCTCGTCTACATAGGTCTTCAAATCTTTAACTAGGTGTGCATAATCCGAATCGTCGATTGCTTCTGAGTCCATTTCGAACTCTTCTGCCTCGTATCCCGGCGCGAGTCCGACATGATAATGCGCAATCGGCCTGTCAATTTCTTCAACAGTCACTGGACCGTGCGGCGTACCTGCCGGGATAACTATGACTGAGGGTTTTTCGAATGTGTGTTTTTCTCCTTTTTCACCGATCCTTATGGATATTTTCGCGCCAAGATCTAGGATATTCTCAATATTCAGACCGGCAAAAATTAAGCACTCATCATAAGGATGGACGATAGCACCCTCTTTCGGGTGGATAGTACCGGTTTCCTTGAGAAAGCCGTACGAAAAGTTAGCCTCAAATCCTTCTAAATCGTCCCCTTCCATCCAAATACGGGGATTAGAATACAACCCCTCGATCTCTTCTCGAACCTTAGCCCTTTTTACCAAGTGATCATATTTTTTCTCGGCCATCAGTAGGCTACTCCTTTGACCCGGCTAGCTATTATTGTTTGCGACTAAGCAAATTGAAAAGTTCTTTGTTTTTTTGGTATTTTATTGAGGTGTCACAATGCATTCCTTAAATCCGGATTCGATTTACGAAGACGAACGAATTGATGAAGAACCATGACATCGGGAAATTAGGAGCCGAATTATCATTTTCGAAAAGCGTTTCATAGTAGTCAACGCCACGTGTAGACGATCAGTCATTGCCTGTTGTCATTTAGTCTACGAAAAACACTTTAAACCGTAATTATAACTATTAGAAAGATTCAAAGGAGAATTAGACAATGAAAAAATGCTGTGTATGTAACAAAAAAGCATCCGCACTTGTCAAAGGGCTCTGGTGGTGCGAGAAGCATGTGGACTACACAAAGGGAGAGATCAGACAGGTGGTGAGGGTAAGTGAAGCTGAAAGTCCAGTCGAAAAGGATGTCAAGCTCGATCTCGCCTGGGTCTGAAGTTTTGCATCTGATAGATTCCAACTCCTGAAAACTTCTGTGTAATTTTGAAGGAAGGTCTGTAATTTTTATGAAGGGGAAGGTTATGAATAAGGTGTGATACAAAATGCCGGAAAATCTACCTGAAATCAAAGAATACTGTGATGAATGTGCGAACGAAGCCCGGATGAAATTCATCCGGAGTGAAGACGAGTACTTAGTATACGAATGTCCGGTTTGTAGTTCCGAAAACAGTTTTCTTAGAGATAAAATTGAACAGGAATACGAAGACGAATGGCCCCAGAGATAAGATTGGAAAGAATGAAGCTTCCATGACCGAGAAAATTCCAAATGTAGTTAAAAAGGCTCATAGAAGCTTACCTCACTTCAAAGACGGCCGTATAGATTATTCGGAAGCTGAAATAGCTCCTGTAGTGGTTGTTATCGTCAAATGGGAAAATGAAATTCTTTTACTGAAAAGGAGTCAGGAAGTTAGAACTAATCGGGGGCGGTGGGGTTTCGTTGCTGGTTATATGGACGAATTAAAACCAGTCGTGGAAAAGGGAATTGAAGAGTTGAAGGAGGAGACTGGGATTACCAAAAACGAAGTTTCGTCTATTTCTCGAAAAGGTGTTTACAGGTGGGAATACTCCGAGGGTGGGATAGAATTCATTTCTCATCTCGTTCTTGCTGTTCTTGATGAGAAACCCCGGGTAAGTCTTAGTTGGGAACATACTTCATACAGATGGGTTGAGATAGACAAGGCAAGCAATCTACTATCATCCCACACCTTGGCCGAGTTAGAGAAGGTTATTCAGTAAATATTTATATGGCTCTGTGTGAAGGTTCCTTTCTCCCTCGTACTTTCGTTTTTGTGGTAAATCGCCGAGAGTATACCTCAAAAGGAACTTTCTAGACGGGACAGGAAAAACCAAAGGGTGAAAAGTCAATTTTTTCCCAGCTTATACTGGGAGAAGCCGAAAAGTCTTCAACTTTTATGTCTAACTTACTCAAGGCATTTTTTAGACTGTTTATACATGCACCCACATTTTCTTTATCACACATCAATACTGCCACGACTTCAAAATCGGCGTAAGTTTTCCAGAGGAATTTTATGTTGTTCTGATCCTTGAGATAATCTATCAATTCATCTAAATTGCTATTTCTAACATTTATTCCTATTATGACTGAGGAAAATCCTATTTTTTCGAAATCAGGAACTGCCATACCTTTTTTCTTTATTATTCCTCTGTCTTCGAGATCTTTAAGTCTTCGATATACAGTATTTCTACTGACCCCGACCATATCGGCCAGTTCCGAGTGGGAGTATACACCGTCACAAACGAACTCTATAATCTTCTTATCGACTTCGTCTAATTGTTCCTGCATAGTTTCAGTCAACTTTTTTATCTTATATAAAGCTTTATCGTTACGGTTGATTGCTGAAAAAGTAAAATGTGCCTTTATTACACGCTAATAGTAATTTCTAATCTCTTTTGATTTCTCCTTCAATTATTTTCTGGATTTTTTCGGTTATTTCGGGAATATTTTCCTCGAGTTCCTTGCTTAGGGTTTCTCCTAACTCGTATGTATTTTTAGCCTCAATTGCGACTATTTTTACTTCGGGAATTTGTTTGTCACGAATATTATGATCTCCACTCAGTATTTCCATGTCGATATTGTGAGATAGAGAAATCCCGGATTTTGTTTCCATATCCCCGGGTCTGAGACTATATACGTCCCCTGGTGTTCCATTTTCCGTAGTTATGGAATCTATAATGATCGCCTTGTCGTAGCCCCTGACCTCGTCGAGGATTAAGAGCTTACCAGAGCTCAAGGTTTTGAAATCTAGAGCACCTTCGTCAAATTTCTTTTCGAGTTCATCTGTCACTACCAATCCGATTGCATCGTCACGCTTGATTTCGTTTCCTAGTCCGAGTATGAGAATTTTCATCGTTCCAAATTCATTTCTTTGTGCTCCCGATTCAAGGACTTCTTCCTGTTTCGTCAATTATTTTCCCATCGTGGGAAACTAGTTCTAGGTTTATGGGCATTTTGCCTAAAGCGTGGGTGGAACAAGACAGACATGGATCGTAGCATCTGACGATTCCCTCGATTTTGTTTAAAATTCCTTCAGGTATATCCGGACCGTCAACGAATTTCTTAGCGACTCTCTTGATCCCATCATTCATTGCTGGATTATTGTGAGTGGTCGCTATTATGAGATTGGCGTTTTCTACTAGCCCGTTTTCATCCACCTCGTAATCATGGATTAGCGTCCCTCTGGGAGCTTCTATAACTCCCACGCCTCTTCCAACTTCGGGTTCTGGAGGCGTGGAGCAAGTTTCTCCGTTGTATACCAAATCATTGTCCAGGAGTTCCTGAATGCGTTCTAAGCAATAGAGCATTTCGACCAAACGGGCATAGTGGTAGTATGTTGCCTTTTCCTGCAAGTTCCCATTTGAGAATTCCCTGTACCTCTTCCATTCCTCCCGAGCTAAGTCAGTTCCTACATCTTCCACCAAGTTAAGTCTCGCTAACGGACCCACTCTGTACTGGCCATCCTCAAACCCGAGTTTACTGTAGTATGGAAATTTGAGGTAGGTCCAGTCCTTGGAGCGTTCTGATACTATAGAATCGTATTTGACAGGGTTGATTTTCTCCAGAAGTCCGCCTTCTCGATCTATCAACTTTAGATTTCCGTCGTAGTGTTCTAGACCCCCGCTTTTATCAACTAGCCCCATGTAACCGCCTTCGAAAACGCCACAGTCCTTGTTTTCATCGTCGAGATTTGAATATACATCTCTCAATGAGGAGATTGTTTGGAGTAAATAATCTGCGAGGTTTTCCGAATCTTCCTTGAGTTCATTTCCTTTTTCTTCGTCCAGATTTTGGGTAACTCCGCCGGGCACCGCAAATTCTGGATGTACCTTCTTCTCGCCCAGCGCTTTGATCGTTTCCTGTCCGAAGCTTCTGAGATTGATCCCGCGTTGAGCCAGTTCTGGATTCTCTTCAAGCAGTCCCCCGATGTTTCTCTTCGAGGGATCGGCATCGTAGCCGAATAAAAGGTCGGGGCTGGAGAGATAGAAGAAACTTAATGCGTGTGACTGCAGAATTTGCCCCATGTGAAGCAGTTCGCGAAGCTTCTTTGCTCCTTTTGGGATTTCTTTATCGACAATCATGTCCCCTGCCTTTGCTGCTCCTAGGTGGTGACTTACCGGACATATCCCGCATATTCTTGAGGTTATGTCGGGCATTTCCCAGAACGGCCTTCCTTCGACGAATTTTTCGAAACCTCTAAATTCTGTTACATGGAATCTAGCGTCCTCTACCTGATTATCTTCGTCAAGATGGACGCTAATCTTTGCATGTCCTTCGATCCTTGTTACAGGTTCGATTATTTCTTTTTCCATAATTTTAGCCTCCTTATCATATCAGTCGTATTGTAATCTTTCTCCCTCGGGATGGGGAATATTCCCCTTTAATAGTTCTTCAAATCCATACTCTATCACGTCTTCCGAGGGGGGACAGCCGGGTAGATAGGCATCTACCTCTACGATTTGATTTAGTGGCTGGGCTTCTTCCAGTAAGCTGGGAATTGAGTCTGAAGAAGGGATTTCGCTTTCGGAATCAGCTTTGTCTTTGAAGCATTCCTCCAAAATTTCGTCCAAATCGGAGAAGTTTCTCATGGTCGTAATACCACCCATACAGGCGCAGTCGCCCCAAGCAACCAAGATATCACATTTTTCTCGAAGCTCCTTTGCTTTTTCTACGTCATCCTCGTTTGCGACTGTACCTTCTACGATTCCTATATCCCCTTCGGGGATTTCTTTTTTGTCGACTATCATGTGGCTTGCTTCGAGGTCAACCTCTTTCAGCAGTTCCGCTACATATTCGTCGAGGTTGAGGAATGACATATGGCAACCTGAACACCCTCCTAAGCAGATCGTGGCCACTTTTTTCTTCTCTTCAGTCATTATTTTCCTCCCTCAAATTATCTAATATTTCTGTGTCCGATTCTAGGGATATTTTGGGCTCAAGAATACTTTTAATCTCTCTTTCCTGCCCGTTTATGTCCGTAAAGGTTCCACTTCTCTCAAACCAGTCTAGAGCGGGTAGAACGATGTCCGCTATTTTGGTCAATTCGGAATGTCGCGCTGCCTGAACTATCACGAAATCGGAGCTTTCTGCGATATCTATCATTTTCTCTAACTTTCCCCCGTCTTCGTCGGAGGCAAAGAGATATGACACTTCGGCGGAACCGTCCAGCGGATCGGTTTTTATATCCCGAATTGCTTGATTCGATATTGGTTCTAGACTCAAAGTTTTGCTTCCTGTCAGAATTGCGAGAGCGTAGATGTTTATTAGGGACTGAGTATCCCTTACTTCGGGGCTAATTACCAAGACGTTGTTTTCTCCTTTTTTCAGATACGTGACCATCTGCATCAAGTCGCTGGTATTGATGTTTATGTCTTCAAGTCGAAGATTGGACAACTCCGAAAGGGAATCCACGTTTTTTCGGAGGGCTTCTAGCGTGATTCCCGTCAAGTGTGATTCGGGTGAGCCGAGGTTTATGGATATGTCGGAGTGTCTTTTGAGTAGGTCCTCGTCGGGATCCACCGTAATGAGTCTGGATCCATTCTTGGAGGCTTTTCTCACATAAGATCCTATTACCGGATGTGTGTTCACGATTTCTGTGCCGTAGACCAAAATATTTTCGGCTTCCAAAATTTGGTCGGTAGAATCCATGTATATTTCGTCTTCGGCCTTGGCATCCATAGATTTTAGTTCTTGAATTATTTCGTCTTCTAATCTATGTTTCTCGCTTCCCAAAACGTTGATATATGAGCCAAATTTTTTCAAAGTCTTTTTGAAGGACTTTAGTGTTTCTGTGGGTAGTCGATCTGACATTAAAGCGTTAATTCTTTCTTTGTCCTTTAGAACCGTTTTAACTTTTTTTATAGCTTCCTCTAGAGGTATTTGAGTCTTTTGACCATTCTTTTTCACTAGGGCGTTTTCTACCCTCTCTCTATTATCATTTAGAGCTTTGAACCGCCCTTTCTTACAGAGTTGACCACCGGAAAGATCTTCTACTTCGGCACCGTTTATTTTCACCAAGTTATCCGATCTGGTGAGAACTTCTATACCGCATCCTATACTGCATTCTACGCATGTGGATTTCGATGACTCGCATTCCTCTCCGTTACCACGGTACGAGCTATGGCTTTCAAAGATAGATCCGGTAGGACAGGCTTGGGCACAGGCACCACAAGAGATGCAAGAAGATTCACCAAGTGGTAAATCGTTATCCGCTATAATTTTCGTTTCTTTTCCCCTACTTCCGAAATCGAGAGTGTCGTTACAGACCTTTTCCCTACAGGCTCTGATGCATCTCCCACATAGGATACACCTGTTTCGATCAATGGTTATATATTCGTTTGTACTATCAACTTCCTTTTTTTGAAAGCTCAAAGGGAATCTGGAGTTTGTCATTCCTGCCCTGCGGAACATTTCCTCCAGTTCGCAATCGCCTTCTAATTCGCAGTACATGCAGTAGTGATTCTCCTCCGAAAATATCAACTCCAGGATTGTTCTCCGGTGGTCCCATAACTCTTCGGTGTTCACTTCTACCTCCATACCGTCTTCCACTTTAGTCGTGCAGGCCGTTTCCAACCTTTCTCCGTCAATTTGTACCAGGCACATCCTGCATGCACCAACTTCGGATAAACCGACGTATCGGCACAGAGTAGGAACGTATATGTCATTCTTTTCGCAAGCTTCCAAAATCGTATCTCCTTCCGATGCTTCGATTTCTTCTCCATCTACCCTGAGTTTAACATTACTCATCGCTGATCACCTTCGCTTATCGCATTTTGAGGACAAGCTTCCGCACAGGCTCCACAAGCTATGCACAGTTCTTGATCTATCTCGTGCGGTTTACCCTGTTCGCCAGAAATTGCGTCCTGTGGACACTCTGAGACACATATTCCGCATCCCACGCATTCATCCGAATCGATAACATAACCGTCCGCTATAAGCTCGTTACATGTTCCGGCTGGACAGTCCTTATCCTTGATGTGAGCTTCGTATTCATCCTCAAAATAATTCAGAGTACTCAATACGGGATTGGGAGCCGTCTGTCCTAGACCACAGAGCGACGTTTTTTGAATCGTTTCCGAGAGAGATTCCAGACGATTCATGTCCTCTGGCTCCCCCTTTCCCTTTGTGATTCTGTCCAGTATTTCGAACAGTTTTTTTGTCCCATATCTGCATGGGGGACATTTTCCGCAGGATTCATCGGTACAGAAATCAATGAAGAATCTTGCTTGGTCGACCATACAGGTTCCTTCATTCATTACGATCACTCCGCCGGAACCCATTATGGATCCTAATTCGTCGAGCGTTTCGTAGTCTATAGGGGTGTCTATATGGTTTTTGGGAATAACGCCTCCCGAAGGCCCACCGGTCTGGACTGCTTTGAATTCTTGATCTCCTGTTCCCCCTCCAATCTCAAATATTAATTCTTCCAAAGGCGTTCCTAAC
>CAZEBR010000010.1:0-10053 GCA_964510375.1 Hadarchaeota archaeon (SeqCode)
GTTTCGTAACCTCGACTTCTATGTAACCCTCCTCGTTCAGAGTTCCGGCGAAAACATCGTCACCCTCGTTCTTAGATACGGCCACCGATTCTCCCGTAACGGCCGATTGATTCACGCTAGTTTTTCCCTCTTTCACGGTTCCGTCGAGCGGGATTCTTTCTCCGGGCTTTACTATGATAATGTCCCCGATTTCGACCTCGTGGGAGTGTACCTCTTTCTTCCCGGTTTCGGTCTTTACAATTGCGGTTTCCGGAGCGAGTTTTAAGAGTTTTCCTATCGATCCCCGAACCCTTTCCCCGGCGTAATCCTCCAGCGTCTCCGCTCCGAAATATAGAAAGAGGACTCCGGCTCCTTCAGCGGCGTATCCGATTGAAAAAGCCCCTATTGCCGCTGATATCATCAGGATATTCACGTCGAGCCTCCTTTCGAGGAGCCCTTTCAACCCTTCCTTTGCTATGAATGGTCCGGTTATCAGTGCGGAGCCCAGAAAGAGGATTAAATTGCCCGTTTCCCAGGAGGTCAGTAGTTGGAAAATGATCCCTGCAGAGAATAGTATCCCAGAGGAGATCAGGATAGAGATATTTCTGCGTTTCCACGGTGACGGCTTTTCTTCTAGTACATCGGTCCTGCAATATGGGCATTCCTTCATGTCGTGGTCTACCATTTTTTACTCCTCTTTCGCATGTTTTCGCCCCATACTCAGGAGACGTTCTACGTGTTCATCCTCGAGGGAGTAGAAGATCTTTCTCCCACTCCTTCGGAATTTTACGATTCTGGCATTCCTCAGTATCCTCAATTGATGCGAGACTGCGGATTGGGATATATCTAATAGTTCTGAAAGCTCGTGAACGCAAAGTTCTCCCTCGGAAAGGGCGCTAAGTATTTCTATCCGGGTCGGGTCGCTCAGAACTTTGAATATCCTCGATATTTCTTCAAGGGTCTTTTCATTGGGGATTTTTTCCCTCGCTTGTTCCAACGCTTCCGACTCCGGAGGTTTTTCTTCACCGTTCATGTATGCACGTTTGTTCATATGTTCAAATAAAGGTTGGGTCTTCGAAGGTTTTCCCGCTCTTCCTGCGTGGAATTTATTAGTATAGAACCTTTTCGAGCTAAAGGATGGTTGAAATGAGTGAGAACAGAGTAATCGCGGTCTGTGGCACGCCCGGGACGGGTAAGAGCACTTTTTCGAAAGGCTTGGTCGTGGATGCCGGTTATGAACTTGTGGATTTGAATGAGGTTATCGAGGAGGAGGGGATTTTTGAGAGGGACCCAGACGGCACCAGAGCCGTCGATCCCGAAGATTTGAGGGAAGTGTTCGATAGGAGATTCTCGGATAGCGGGAAAGATTTGGTCGTCGACGGATTGCTCTCTTATCTGCTTTCTCCCGAGCAGGTAACTTATGTGGTGGTGCTCAGGACACATCCCAGCGTTCTTCAGGAGCGTTTGAGCGAACGAGGGTATTCGGAGAAGAAGCTGAAGGATAACGTGAATTCTGAAGCGTTGAGCGTGGTCTTGGGAGAGGCCGTTCAGATTCACGGAGCCGAAAAAGTGTTCGAAATAGATACGTCGGAAGTTCCTCCAAAAAGGAGCGTGGAAATGTTCAAGGAGGCTCTGGAGGGGGAGAGAGATCTTTCTCCGGGCTCCCTAGATTGGCTGGAAGATTATTTTCAGGAAATGAAGGATTAATAGTTGCTCCGTTCTGTGATTCAATTGAAAATCTTGGAGTGTGTCAGAACAGTATACCTGAGTGGAGCACGATTTCCGCTACAATGACCACGATGCAGGCACCTACTACTAGCTTCGGTTCTACCTTCGGTCCGTGTGTCTCCTCGTTAAAATATCGCAAGAGACCCGCGCCGCTTGAGGGCATTCCTTCTTCTTCTCCACCTCGTCTAACCATAGTAATCAATTACTTCTTTATTCTCTTAGTTTTAAGATTTTTTCTCCGGAATGAATTCTTCCTGTAGTGCGACTATTTCCTCGCTATTTTCCGCGTTTTGGTACTCACGTAACGGCTTCTCGTTCAGTTCGAAAAACGAATGACCCCATTTAAACCCTTCAAGGAGGTCCTTTGCCATATCCACTTTTCCGAGAATGTAAAGGGCGGCGGACAGCGCCTCCACGGTGCTGAGCTTCGTCGGATGACCGTAGTAAGTAGGGTTTGCCGCCACGAGATATGGCAGGCTCCGCGCTTCAACTTCGAGCTTTAGACTCTGAATCTGTTCTATGTTTTTCCAGGAGCAATCGAGCGCGGTAATCCCGTTTTCCTCCGCTATTTTTTCGTCTTCGGGGGAGAGGGCCTTGGTCGAGAGGGGGTTCAGCATCAGCGTGCCGTTGGGAATCCCCCCGATTTTTTCAACTACCTCCGCTTTATCGAGCCTCTCCAGACGTAGACCGGTGCATTTCTCGGGATCGCACTCCTTGGAGTGGTAGACGTACAGTTTCATTCGAATGACCTCGGTGGAATGTTCTCCGTCAGTTAGTAATACTTGGTGGTGAAATATACCTCTTTTAAACAATATCTACAAAATTTAGAGCGATGAGCGGAAAAATATTTGCCAACGCCAATATCCTCGTCGGCGAAAACCTGGATATCGTGAGGGGGTATGTGAAAGTCCGTGACGGAGTCGTAAGAGAAATCGCCGAGGGTGAGCCGCCCGAGGTTGATTTTGACATGGAGGGCGATTATGTCTTGCCTCCCTTCGTGAACGGACACACGCATGTAGGGGACTCGGTCAAGACGGATCTCTACCACGGTCGGACCCAGTCCGAGGTGGTCGGGGAGGGAGGAGTAAAGTTCGACGCCCTCGAGGGATGCTCCGAGCGTGAAAAGATGGATGCTATGCGGGAAAGCCTCGACGCTATGAGGGATTTCGGGGTGCTTGCGCACTGTGATTTCCGCGAGAGTGGAATAGAGGGGTGTAAGATGTTGGAAAGTTCATCGAACGAGTCCGTAACCTCCGTGGTTATGGCGAGGCCAAAGAACAGCAGGGACTTTGACGGTTTGCTCTCACACTGTGACGGGCTGGGGATACCGTCGCTCGATTTTCTCTCGACGGAGGGGGTGGATCGGCTGTTGGGCGACATCAAGGATTCTGGAAAGCTGCTTTCCTTTCACGTTTCCGAGACCAAGGAGGCTCACGAGAAGTCCCTGGAGGAGACGGGCAGGACCGAGATTGCACGCGCCCTGGAGCACGATCCTTCTTACTTAGTTCACGGTACTTGGGCCACCCGGGAGGATCTCCGATCCATAAAGGATAGCGGTATCCCGCTGGTTCTCTGCACTCGGGCGAACAGCCTCCTCAGCGTGGGTCTCCCGAGAATAAACCAAGTTCTGGAAGAGGATGTGGATTTCTGGCTCGGGACCGACAACGTCTCCGTTTGTCCTCCCGACATGCTCGCCGAGCTTTCCTACGCTTGGGCGATTCTCCGTCTCCAGTCGGCCGATGCGGGCGCCGCCGAGGCCCGGGAGCTGTTGAAGGCGGCGACTGTCAATCCAATGGATTTCCTGGACCTGCCGTTCGGCCCGATCGAGGAGGGGAACGGGGCGGCCTTTCTAGTCCTTTCGGGGGAGAGGTTCGAACGCTCCGTTGACCCGTATGTGGGTATCGTGAATCGTGCTAGGTCGAGCGACATAAAGGATATCTACCTTCCCGATAGATAGGTTAGGAAATTTATTTAAATCTCGATGAAGGATTTAGTCCGGTGTCTGAAAGAGTCGGTGAGGATAATCTAGAGGTCGATTGAATGTCCGAGGACAAGTACGAGAAAATCATGAACGTTTCCAAAAGACGGGGCTTCATATGGCCTTCCTTCGAGCCATATGGAGGTGCGGCAGGCTTTTACGATTTCGGCCCCCTGGGCACGTTGCTGAAGGAAAACATTCTGGAGATGTGGAAACAGCACTACGTGGTCAAGGAGGGTTGCTACGAGATAGATTCTCCCACAATATTCCCTGAGGCAGTACTGGAGGCCAGCGGACACGTGGACCACTTTACGGACGTGATGGCCGAGTGCACTTCCTGCGGTTCGGCTTACGAGGTCGTGAATCTGATCGAGGAGATGACCGGGAGGGATGTCGAGGGCCAGAGCAAGGAGGAGATTCAGGAGTTCGTCGACTCCAAGAACGTGAGATGTCCGAGTTGTGGCGGATCTCTCGGCGAAATATACGATTTCAACACGATGTTCAAGACGGCCATAGGTCCGGAGAGGGACAGGACGGCTTACCTGCGTCCTGAGACGGCCCAGTCCATTTTTGTCGACTTCAATCGTTTGCAGAGGGTGGCCAGAAGGCAGCTTCCCTTCGGCGTCGCCCAGATAGGGAAGGGTTACCGCAACGAGATTTCACCGCGGAAAGGGGTTATCAGGCTTCGCGAGTTCACGATGGCGGAGGTAGAGGTGTTTTACGATCCAGAAGATCCATCACATCCCAAGTTCGAGAGGGCCGAGGACGAGCCTTTGAGGCTCTGGCTCGCGGAGGATCAGATGAATGACGTCGACGAGATTACGGAGAGAAAGACCGGAGAGGCGCTCGAGGATGGTTTGATTTACAACGAACTCCTCGCATATCACATGGCCTACTCAAAGAAGTTCCTGTTGGACCTCGGCATTCCCGAGGAAATGATAAGGCTCAGGGAACAGGTTCCCGGCGAACGCGCACACTACTCCAAGGAGACTTGGGACCTTGAGGTGTACACGGAAAAGTTCGGATGGGTCGAAGTTGCCGGCATGGCGTACAGGACCGACTACGACCTCTCCCGTCACACCGAATATTCGGACACGGACATGACCGTTTACCATCAGAAGGAGGGGGAGGAGGAAGGGAGGAGCGTCCTGCCCCATGTGGTCGAGCCCTCGTTCGGCATCGACCGCTGCCTCTACTGTACCATGGAGCATGCTTTCGAGGAGGAAGGGGAAAAGGAAGGTCAGTTCAGGTTCGAAAGGAAAATAGCCCCGATTGACGTGAGTGTATTTCCCCTCATAACCGACGACGGCCTGCCTGAGAAGGCCGATGAGGTCTTTGAAAGTCTCAAGGACGACGGCCTGTACGCTCAGTACGACGATTCCGGGAGCATAGGCAGACGATACGCGAGGGCGGACGAGATAGGCGTCCCCTACTGCGTCACGGTCGATCACCAGACTCTGGACGATTCCACCGTTACGATTCGAGATAGGGATTCCACGGATCAGGTTAGGGTGGAAATAGAAGAGTTACCGGGAGTAATTTCCGAGCTTCTGGATGGGAAGATAGAATTCGAAGAGGCCGGAGAGCCTGTTTAGGATTGAATAATCCTTTATTTCTTTAAAGAATAAGATCAGTAACATCTACACGTTTTCTAACGACTTAAGCTCGAAGAAGAAAGTTAAAAATATCGCAAATATGGAATTTAATCAATTTATAAAGACAGGCTTTTTTAAGTCGAAGTAAAGGAACATTTCTACGTTTAAGCCTTTTCTGATAAGTTAGTGCATATAAGTGAGAGCATATAGAGCAAAGAAGAATTTTTAAATGCATATTTATCAAGTATTTATTTATGTTTAGTATTTTCTAAAATTTTATGAGGTTAAATTTTGGAGGAAAAACTGGAGCCTGCAGTGCGAAGCGATGATATGGGCAAAACGGAAAAAATTGAGGAATTAAATAAAAGGCTACAGGAAACGAGGGATGAGCTTCAAGAGCTGCTGGATACTCATTCGGATTACGCAAGGGGGCTATTAAAATTCGGTCTGGCGTCTTGGGTCTTTGCACTGTCCCTATTCGTCTCGTTTCTCCTGATATACTATGGTCCTTCAATTATATTTCATTCTCCGCCACTTTCGATTTCCCTATTAATAGGCGCACTCGCCACGACTTTTGTGGTATCGGCGGGATTTCTTGCGAATAAGCGCAGAAAAATAAACAAGCTGAAAGAGAAGAGGGAGAAGTTCGAGGATAAGTACCATAAGAACCTCTTGGAGGTCAAGTGGAAGAGGGCTAGGGAGAGAAAGGAATTCCTGAACACGCTCCTCAGGCACGATTTGAGGAACAAGGCTCAGACCGTCTTAGGCTACCTCGAACTAATGGATGAGTTGGACCTCCCGGAGGAAGGCGACGAATACTTGGATAAAGCTCGGAAGGGTATTGATGATAGCGTTGACCTGATTGAAAAGGTAAGGACCTTGGGCGAGGTGGAAGATGAGGAGATTAGTGAAGTTTCAGTAGAGGATGCGATACGGAATGCCGTCGATGGGGTGAGTCATGCGGCTGACGACAAGGGAGTCGAGATCGAGATGGTTTTTCCAATAGAAGAATCTAAAGTTAAGGGAGGATCCCTTTTGGATCGTGTCTTTTCCAATATTATCGAGAATGCCGTCCAGTACTCTGGGGGAAGCCAGGTCAGAGTCCGCGCTCGGAGCACGGAAGAGGAGATCATATGCACTATCGAAGACGACGGTAAAGGAATCGCCGATGAGAACAAGAGCAAAATTTTTGATAAAGGATACACCGTCGCTGAAGAGAGGGGTACGGGCTTGGGGATGTTCCTCGTCAAAACCCTGCTTGAAATATATGGCGGGGATATCGAGGTAAATGATTCGGAACTCGGTGGAGCTAGGTTTGACGTTCACTTGAAGAAAGCGTAAATTTGTCTTTCTGCGTTCCCTTTTAAGACAGATATCGATCTAACCAATCATATACCTGATTTGAATCTTCTTTAGAAATATCTATTTCATCAATTTGTTCTAGGCCTATTATTTTCCGTAATTTCTCATCCAATTCTTTGGGGAATATATCTTCATCCACTTCTAAATTCTTAATATTCCCCTCCAAAGACGGTCTATACAGGAAGTTTCTGATTCCGTCGGAGACCATTAATAAATAGCTTACATCCTGTCCATGTTTCTTCCATAAAATGCAGATGCAGCGCCTCAGCTGATCTTTGGCTTTTTCTAAAATCCCTTTGTTCCGCATGGGAACCAGTTTTGCCGTTTTAAATTCGATAATTAAATTTCCAAACGGAGTGCCTGCTTCTCCACGAACCGCTACAGTTCCCTGCTTATTGACAAGATACTTTTCAAGTTCCGGAAATATTTCTATCGCAAAATCTGTCTCCACTTTTTCTCCAAAAATTGTTTTAACAAAATTTAAGAAGCGACGGGATTTGGAAAAATGGGAATTAGCATTCTTTGATTTGGAAATATATTTCTGGAGCTGAGATTTTTCCATTAAATATTCTCCATCTATCCTTTTGTCCAGTATTTAAAAAAAGAATTTTGATAATCGGTCTTCTCCAGATTTCGCTTATTTTCCATGGATTTGGAAACAAAGAGAAAACGCAATTATCCAGAAACAAAAGCTTTGATCCGTCAGAGCCATAACTTTAAAAGATTTTTAATGTTAAAGAGCCGGAATGGGATTACATGATTACAAAAAAACATGCGGCATTTTTGGTCCTCGCTGTGTCCCTCGCACTGCTTGTGATTCCGGGACTCGAAACTGCCAGCGCAGAAACCAAAGATGCTGAGGCCGTATCGGAATTAGACTCGCCCGCCGATAATCCATCCGGTTTGGCTTGGGATGGGGAATACCTATGGCACGTAGATTCGTGGACGGATAATATTTATAAATTGGATACTGAAGGAAATGTTGTCACTTCATTTGAATGGCCAGGTCCATTAGGCTCCGAGCCATGGGGGGTGGCCTGGGATGGGGAATACCTCTGGGCCACAGATTCGATAGGAGGTTCCATCTACAAATTGGATACTGAAGGAAATGTTATATCCCAAATTGGGTCACCCGGTGACAGTCCCTACGGGCTGACCTGGGACGGGGAATACCTGTGGAACGCGGATAGAGATGAAAACATGATTTACAAGATTGATCCTGAAGATGGAAACTTGATCGACTCATTTGACGCTCCGGGTTCTGGCTCGAAGGGTCTAGCTTGGGACGGAGAACGCTTATGGAACACGGATGAAAAATCAAGGAAAGTCTATGAATTGGATACCGACGGAAATGTTATATCTTCCATCGACTTCTCCGGTCTCTTGCCGAGCGGTCTGGCTTGGGGCGGAGAACACCTCTGGCTTGTATTTCAGGGCAACGAGTGGATCTATGAGCTGAATATTTTTACCCAATATACTCTCTCAACTTCCGTCAAATCGGGAAGCGGTTCCATTTTATTGAGCCCATCGGGCGGGGCTTATGAGGCCGAAACGACGGTGGAGGTAACGGCAGACCCCGATCCGAACTACGAGTTCGACCACTGGTCAGGGGATATATCCGGAACCTCGGAAACCAAAACAATTACGATAACTTCTGATATGACGATCTCGGCTCACTTTGCTGAAACGAATGGGGGAGAAGGAGGTGGAGGCTTACCTCTGACATGGATCGGCCTGGGGCTTGGTGTCGTCATACTCTTGATTGCTTGGTTCGCAGTCAGGAGAGGGTCATGATTCTAAATTCGAATCAAAGACCTAATTCTCAAAATTTTGCTTCGGACGAGTAAAATCCGCTGGAGTCCGGGAAATGCATACTCATAATTATAGAGGTTTTATTTAGAGAATTCTCTGACTCAGTATGGTGAGTAACCGCCCTCAGAGGTCAATTCAAAAATCCCTTCCTTATTCTTTTTATTTAAAAAATCGAATTTTCAATTCTCTTAATTTCATATATCGTATTAATCTTTGTAAGATCAATCATTATCTTTAGTTATAGCTAATTTTTCCGCGTCTTCTCTAATTAATTACTTTTATTTTTTCCGGGAGTACATTTATCATCGATTATTGAGTAATCCGTAAATATGGACCCTGAAAAACTTTCCCTGATGGAAGAGGATGAGTACAAGGAACTAGTAGAGAATCAGTATTTATGTCGTATATCTTATCTGGGGGACAAATATCCCCAGATTAAACCCTTTCTGTACATAGCTGAGAAAAATAATATCCATATTTTGGCCTCCAAATATGGTAAGAAGTTAAAATTTCTTGAAGAAAATCCGAAAGTGGCTCTGGAAATAGAGGAATATAGCGAGGACCTATCGGACTACAAGTTTGTTACTCTTCACGGTACTCTCTCGAAAGTGGAGGATGAGGATTCCTGTAAAAGAATCAGAGAGAAATTTGTCGAATTGATTCGGAATAGAGATTTATCCAGAAATGTCATGCGGGCTCTAGGCCATTCAAAAGATGAACCACTTGAATCTATCGTTGAAGGACCGAAAACCTACGTTTACGAATTAATAGATGTGGAAAAGGTTGTCGGGTTTAAGGAATGAGACCCCTATATTAATTTATATCATTGACATTTCCCGGTTTAAAATAAAAGAGGGGAAAGAACTGACGTCAAAGTTTTTAGATCGTCTTTCACTGGGTTCTATCGCTTAATTTGGACCTCACTCAACATCTTCGAGCGCTGAGACACTACGTCCTAAGTGGTGGGGTCTTCAAACAGCGAGTCCGAGAGGTCGACATTAACCTCTATATTGAAAAGTCGGGTAGTCGAACCGGCTGCTCCTTCTATAGTAATATCTTCGCCTTCCGTCCATCCCGAAAACCTATTCTCTAGGTCGTCGACTGTGTCTTCAATATTTGACTGAAGTGATTCATAATCCATTTGAGGGATATTATCCACGCTATACCATTCTCCTTGAGAATAAAGCCAGGCGTCTTCAAGTTCTTGATTGACTATTACTCTCTGTTCGATTTCTTCCCCGTTCTGGTGGCTTGTAATTACCTGCCTCATCTTTACTTGCGATGTGTTTATCCCTTTCATCTTTATACTTCCCTCTGCTCGAATATTTCCATTTTCGTCGGATACTTCTAAATCTATATCCAGACTGGAGACATCGCTCCAAACGAGACTTTCACCGTCACCGTTGGTGGGTCCGCCTTCTCCGTTATCGCCGTTGTCTCCGGACATCAACATGTAACCTCCGGCGGCGACGACAGCTACTATAACGATAACTATAACTACTACAACAGAGCTACCTATTCCTTTATTTTTCATTTATTTCTTCACCTCCTCCTTTTGGGGCCGTGAATTAAGAGATGTTTGTGGTTTTATAAAATACA
>CAZEBR010000010.1:10114-41375 GCA_964510375.1 Hadarchaeota archaeon (SeqCode)
CCGCTCGTAGTGTGCAATGACTTTTCGATTCCTATAACGGCCAAGAAGCCATCTCGAGATCGTATTTGTCTTCCAGTCTCAAAAGCTGATTGTATTTGGAAACTCGATCGGTTCTCGACATCGATCCGGCCTTTATTTGCGTGGTGGGTAGTCCCGTGGCAAGGTCCGCGATAAAGGTATCCTCGGTCTCGCCGGAGCGGTGGGATATGACTGCCGTGTATCCGGCCTTGTGGGCCGTCTCGACCGCCTCGATCGTTTCCGTCAGCGTGCCGACCTGGTTCACCTTGATCAGTATCGAGTTCGCCACTCCCTTTTCGATTCCGTCCTTCAGCCTGTCGACGGCGGTAACGAATAGGTCGTCACCGACCAGCTGCACCTCGTCGCCGAGCCTGTCGGTCAGCTTTTTCCAGCCCTTCCAGTCTTCCTGATCGAGCCCGTCCTCTATGGATGCTATGGGATACTCCTCGCACCAGCTCGCATACATGTCGATCATCTCCCCGGAGGAAAGTTTCGAGTCGCCCATCCGATAGTTTCCGTCCTCGTAGATTTCGCTGGATGCCGGGTCCAGTGCGATGGAGACCTCGTCTCCCGGCTCGTATCCTGCACCTTCGATGGCCTCGATTAGCAGTTCCAAGGCCTCGCTCTCCTCGTCGAGGTCGGGTGCGAAACCTCCCTCGTCCCCGACTGCCGTGGACATTCCCCTGTCGTTCAGGATGGATTTTAGCTGGTGAAATATCTCGGATCCCGTCCGAGCGATCGTCGAGAATTTCTCACCACCGTGAGGGACTATCATAAATTCCTGCAGGTCGAGATTGTTCGCGGCGTGTTCTCCCCCGTTCAGGACGTTCATCAGTGGAATCGGGAGTTTTCCTTCCCTGACCCCGCTCAGGTACTTGAAAAGCGGGACGTTCAGGTCCTTTGCGGCCGCTCTCGCCACGGCCAATGAAACCGCAAGAATAGAATTCGCTCCGAGCTCTCCCTTGTTACCCGTCCCGTCGATCTCGCACATCTTCCTGTCGATTCTCTGCTGCCAGACCGCTTCGTTGCCCTTGAGTTCGGGAGCTATCCTCTTATGGATGTTCGAAACCGCTTTTTGAACTCCCTTTCCCCCGTACCGATCCTCGTCGTTGTCGCGCAGCTCGAGTGCCTCGAATTTACCCGTGGAGGCCCCCGAGGGGACGATTGCCTTTCCGATGTTTCCGTCTTCGGTCTCGACTTCGGCTTCTACCGTGGGATTTCCTCTGGAGTCCAGAACTTCTCTGCCGTGAATTTGACAAATTTTTGACATCGGTTTATCCACTCCATCAGTTAGACATTGACTTCTATATTTAAAACGGTTTGAAGGGTTTTCGGAGCTATTCTCGGTTTTTCAGGATGGATCCTTATTCTTCGCCTTTCCCTGACTGCTCCGAGCGGACCTTGAGGAATTTCTGCATTACTTGGGTATTGGGAATGCTCACCGTGTCGCCGTCGTCGTCCTCTATTTTCGTGAAGAAGAGATTGATGTCGATTGCCCTTCCAGAAATATTTTCGGGCAGTATGGTCACCCTGTCGTCTATATGGAAGGGTCTCCACATCATCAGGACTAAACCCGCCAAGATGTTTCCCAGGACGCTCCATAGGGCCACGAATCCAATTATTATCATCGCGGCGATTGAGGACACCACTAACCAGAGCCGACCGATGCCGATGCCGAGAATTGTGACCTCTATCAGAATCAAGGCGATTACTATGGTCCACCTTACGATGACCTTGACTGCGTGGATGTTAGTCTTGGGAACCTTCTTTTCCTCGCCGTACTCGGAGATTTTTTTCGTTAGAAACCTTTCGAGTGCTAACGCTCCTACCAACACTATTACTGCCGGGAGTACCACTTCGAGAATATATATCCAGGTTATCCGTATCATCTTATGGTTATCTATTATGGTAAAATTATTAACGGTTTTGAAGCTCGAGTATTTAGGCGACCTCTATTACTCTCGCATCGGTGCTTTCGTATTTGGATGGCATTTCGCCCAGCCTCCATCCGCCACTGGTCGTTTCGCAGTACGCGTACCGGTTTTCGCCGTGCCGATAGTAGCTCAGGGGGTACGATTGTTTCCAGCTGTCGATTAAATCCTGTGAAATTTGAACTCCTGCCGCCATGTGGTCTTCCCCCTCGAGTACTAGTAGTACAGTGCCGTAGTCCATTGCCTTCAATATCGACGAGAATAGTATCGAGGTATCCTCGCAGTCCCCACCCTTCCATACCAGTGTCTCTATGGGATATCGAGGGTACTCGTCGAATCCGGAGGTCACTTTATCGCTGGTATATTCCATGTTTTGGACGAAGGAGAGAACGAAGCCGACGGTTTCGAAGGAGTTGAAGTTCTTTTCGTTCGAGGCCTCCCGGAACTTCTCCGCTAGGTCGGTTATCCACTCGTCGTCCTCCGAATTTGTAACATACTCACCGTACGTATCGGTTCTCGGTTTGCTTTTATAGCGTTGATAGACTGATTCCGGCACCTGCGAGTCGTAAGTCCAGGTGTAACCCTTGTAGTTCCATTCGTGATTTATCTCGTAGTAATCCCCGTTTTCTGCCAATTCCGGTTCTCGACCCCGGTTGTCTCTTAGAAAAGGATTAAATTTCGAAAAGGGAGGGAAGAGACTGATGGCGAGTACTAACAGAACTAGAATAACCATGCTCAGAATGGGGATGAATCCCTTCTCGGAGTTCTTCTTTCCGGTGGAGTCTTTCATTTTCATCCACTTTGAATCTTATTTTTATTAAAAGGGAAAGGTCGCCTTCTCGCTTTCCTTTCATAAAATCATCATCCTAAGATCCCTTTCGAGATATTCGGAAAAATTTAATTCGAGTACGAACAGCTTACTACAGGGTCAGGAGGCACAAGCATGAAAAGTTTGAAGTGGGGTGTTCTCGTCGGTTTTGTTGCGATGATCCTTCTTGGATCTTTCCCGTTGCTCGGGCCCCTTGTCGCCGGTTTCTTGGCGGGTATCATAACAAACCAGGGTGGGGGAAAGGGCGCTCTGGCCGGTTTTCTGAGCGGGATAGCCGGGGGCGTGATCTGGGCCGCCATTCTCCTGATAACGGGAAGCCTTTTCGGGCCGCTCGGCTTCTTTTTCGGGAGCCTGGCCGGATTGGTAATCATAATCGCAAGTCTCGGCGGCGCATTACTGGCCACTCTGGGTGGGTTCTTGGGCGGAGCCTTGAGAAGTTGAACCAGAGTCGAAAGTTACTCCTTGTCCCCGTACTTCTCCCGGATCTGAGAGTCGATATGTTTCGCTATGGACCGTTTTGAGATCAGCACGTAAGGAACGTCCTGTATGTCGGCCAGATCGGCGGGTTTCTGGTCCTCCGTGACCAGTAGATAGTCGTTCTCCTTTGCGTATTCCACCACTTCCTTGTCCGGTGAGCCCTCCAAGCCGACGTCCCTTATCGTGGTGACGTTCCAGCCCAGAACCTCGAAGTAATCTTTCAACCCGGTGTACATTTCGTCGAGTAGGATGTTCATGTTTTCTACCATTGTTCACCCCGATTCTCTGCTTTGGCTGACCGTAAATAACTTTTTCATGATGTACCGTGCCTGCTGGATGTCACCGATGGATATGTCTGGTCGGGATAGGCGGAATATTAATAAACGGTTTTTCGAAAAGTTCATTCTCGGAAAAGTGGCGAACTCCTCATGTCATTGTGGAATTTAATTAAGATAACCTGCTTATCATTATCTGGAGGGTTCTAATGAGCAAGGTATATCTCCTCAGAACGGACAAGGAATCGATCGACCTAGAGAGTGACATAGAGAAGCTTTTCGATATTTTTTCCGACTATCTGCCTTTCCAGAAGAAAACGGCCATCAAGCTTCACTTTGGCGAGCGGGAGAGCGACACCCACCTCGACTCCAAGCTGGTCGAGGCCGTCTACGAGAAGATTGACGAGGAGAGCGCAGAAACCTCACTGATGGATTGTAACGTCCTCTACAACAGCGACAGGGCCCTGGGCTCTACCCATCTGGAGGTCGCCAAGGACAACGGCTTTGACTTCGCTCCCATCGACATCGGCGACGGGGAGAAGGGGGAGGATGAGATGATAGTTCCGATCGGATTAAATCACTTCGAGGAGGCCAGATTGGGCAAGTCGCTGGAAGATTACGACTTTCTCTTCGTTTTGTCTCACCTCACCGGCCACAATCCTGCAGGTTTCGGAGGTTCCTTCAAAAATATAGGAATGGGTCTCGGCAGTAAATCCGGAAAACTCGAGATGCATCAGGCGTTTAATCTCGAGATAGAGAGCGAGGATTGCATCGCCTGCGGTAGATGCGTCCAGGAGTGCCCGGTTGACGCCATTTCGATAAAAAGCGGGTCCGCGGGTATCGATCAGGACGAGTGTATAGGTTGCGGTGCATGCATCGCCGTCTGTCCGGAAGACGCTATAGTTATACCCTGGGAGGACTCCTCGGCAGAGGATCTGCAGGAAAGGATAGTGGAGTACGCCTACGCCGTTCTGCAAGAAATGGACACCTACTTCATGAACGTTTTAATGGACATCACTCCGGAGTGTGATTGCATCGACGAAAAACAGACGCCGGTGATGGACGACGTGGGGATTCTGATTTCGGACGACATCGTATCCATAGACCAAGCGAGTCTTGACCTGACCGAGTACGAGAAGTTCGATGCGGATACCGACCCATACATACAGCCGAGATATGGGGAATCGCTCGGGATGGGAGAGAGGGATTACGACCTGATCGAATTGTAAGATTATCTTACTTTCTGGATAATACCCTGAACTTAATTTCCGATGGTGGTCGAGAATTGTGCGAGATATCGAGCTAGCGAAGCGAACCCTGAAGGACGAGGACCTGAATCTGGTCGTCGTGAATGATGGAAGGGTAGTCTTCTCCTCCGAGTCCCCTGGAGTGAAGGGTCTCTTGGAGGCGATCGAGAACTTCAGGAATCTTGTGAGCGGTGCTTCGGCCGCCGATAGAGTCATCGGCAGGGGCGCCGCTTTCCTATGTGCGTATTTGAATGTGGACCGCGTTTACGGCGAACTGGTCAGCGAGCCCGCGATTGACGTTTTGGAGAAGGAGGACGTGGAATACTCCGCGGACAAAGTCGTGGACAATATAGAAAATAGGAGCGGGAGCGATATCTGCCCTTTCGAAAAACTTACCGAGGACATGAAAGATCCCGAGGAGGCCTACGAGGGGATCAAGTCGTTAGCTGCCGATATCGGTAATCTGTAACTCTTCTTGATATGGTTTTAACCGGTTTTTATCCTTTCTCGGGGGCTAACCAACTTTTAAAGTGACAGAGTAATGAAAATATAACAATGCGAATCTGAAGGCCCATAATGCATTCAAAAAAATCTTTCAAAGATTCTAATAGGATAATCTCTAAGAATCCAGTCACGTTAGAAGTTAACGCCGAGATAAAAGAAGACTCACCTTCAGAGGTTCAGAGAGTAGTTAAAAAGGCGAAATCCGCACAGAAAGAGTGGCAGAATAGGTCTTTGGAGGAAAGGTTGACTGTCCTTAACAATTTCCGTGACTTAGTTTTGGAGAGAAGGGATAAGATAGCTAACGTTATTTCTTCCGAGACGGGAAAGCCAAAGAACGAATCGATCATGCTTGAGATCTCTCCCGTGCTCGACGCGGTGAAATACTTGAACGAGTGTGGACGAGAAATACTGGAAAGCGATATTCCGCTCGGTCCCCCGAACGCGGCGGGCCGGAAAAGCAAGGTGTTCTTGGAACCGGTGGGCGTTGTCGGCTTGATTACCCCTTGGAACTACCCGTTTGGGATTCCGGGTTCGGAAGCTGTTTTCGTTCTTTTTTCGGGCAACAGTTTAGTGATGAAGCCCGCCGAGCAGACGACCCTGACGGGTTTTAAGATTGAGGAATTCTTGAAGAAATCTGGCCTGCCCGATGACGTTTTCCAAACAGTGGTCGGGAGTGGAGAGGTTACGGGAAATGCCCTAGTGAACTCCGATGTCGATCACGTTAGTTTCACTGGAAGTACCCAAGTCGGTCGATCCATAGAAAGGACGTGTGTCTCCCAGGGAAAAACTACGCATCTCGAACTGGGCGGGTCCGATCCGGCGATTGTCCTTGAGGATGCAGACCTTGATTTCGCCGCCGATGGGATAGTCTGGTCGAGGTTTTCAAATGCCGGGCAGACTTGCGCCGCAGTCAAGCGCGTCTATGCCCTCGATTCCATCGAACCGGAGCTAAGGGAGAGGATTATTGAAAAAGTTGAAAACCTGCGCGTCGGATACGGGGAGGACTCCGAGTTTGACATGGGACCACTCATAGATGAAAGAACGCTCGAAAAAATAAAATCTCAAGTCGAGGAGTCCGTGGAGATGGGAGCCGAGATAGTTACCGGAGGTCGAGAGATCGAGGACCCACCCGGTTTCTTCTACGAACCCACCGTCCTGACAAACGTTACCCACGACATGCCCGTGATAAATCAGGAAACTTTCGGTCCCGTGCTCCCGATTATTTCCGTCGAGGATGAGGAAGAGGCCGTCCGGAAGGCAAACGATACCGATTATGGACTGACCGCTAGCGTATGGACCGGGGACACGGGCCGTGGTGAGTCCCTGTCCGAGAGGATCGAGGCTGGAACTATCACTATTAATGACCATCTCTATACCTACGGACTGACCGCTACCCCTTGGGGCGGGGTCAAGGAAAGCGGGAAGGGACGGTCTCATGGCAGGTGGGGAATCGAAGATGTGACTAGCCCCAAACATGTACACATTTCCGAGGTCAAGAAAATACCTGGTTACGGTCGAGTGAAAGATCCGTGGTGGTTTCCATATAACGAAAGTATCGGGGAGCTCATGGGGGAAGCTCTAGAGCTTCTCTACGGCCGAGAAACTAAAAATAAACCCAAAAAAGTTCTAAATATGATATATGATTTCGTTAAAAGTGAAGATTAACTATAAGAATTCCTTTTTCCAAGCGCTTGGTTAATTGCTGATTATCTTGGAATCGGTATACAGTCTTCTATTGAGTAAGTATTGGGCGTGCATTGATAATAGCCCCTCTCAATAATCTTTCTGGGACTTTATAGACTACAGAGCCTTAATGGGTCTACACTTGCGGTCTTATTTTATTTTTACTTTATATCTTTCTTATCCGGAAAAATTTAGTGTTTTTTGGTAGTTATCTTCTAAAATATGTTCTGTCCAAGTTCATAAAGAGTTAAAAATTAGTACTCTTCTTGATAAAAGTAGGATGTGAATTGACTATGGCAGAAGTAGATCAAAAGGTCAACATGGCTCCGAGTTTAGGACTCGTTTTCGGGGTGGCAGCGGGACTTTTAGTTTCTCTATTGACCGACTTTTCGATTCATATAACGACTGCCGTCGGAGGCATAGCTGGTCTCGTGGTTGGATCTATGATATACACTAAATATTTCGAACGAACAAAACAGGCTCAAGAATAACCTCGTTATGCTTTGAAATCTCCCAAGTTTCAATTTCTTAAAAAAGTAAATAAGGGTAAATGAGAGAGGAGTAGGAATATTCTAAAGGTTTCCTATACTCTCGATTAAATCGTCCACTTCCATGGCCTGGAGCGTTTCGAGTTTCACCGATCCTCTGGACCCGATTGACACCGATATTTGTGACATAGTCTTGACGTCGGGCACCTCCAGTATAGTAACGAAATCATACTGGCCGAATACTGCGTACTGTCCCTTTACTTCCGCCCCCATTTCTTCCATCTCCTCGTTAACTTCCTTGATTCTATCTTTGTTTCCCTTGAGAGTCTTTCTTCCCTGATCGGTCAATTTTGAAAGTACGACATAGGTAACCAATATTTCACCTCCCGAGTTACTATTAGCTACGTTAATGGAAAAATTTTATCCCCCTATTTGATAAAGGGGATTTCGTTGGTACGTGGAAACGAAGATTGAACTTATGGATAATAACTCTTCGTATTATCACTTAGAGATACTTAACACTCGGTCGATGGTCCTTCGTGTGTCGAATTTTTATTAGAGAGTTGATCAGAACATAAAAAGGAAGCATTCTAACCTTTTCAAAAATTTTTGGAACGGGGGTGAAAAATTGAATAATATACCGACCATGACCTTAAAGACCGGAGATGAGATGCCGAAAGTTGGTCTAGGGACTTGGGATTTGAGCGTGGACGAGGCCCGTTCTTCCGTCGAAATCGCTTTGGATCTGGGATACAACCATATAGATACTGCCGAGGGGTATCAAAACGAATCGGGAGTGGGGGATGCGATTCAAGGTCACGACCGATCCGACCTGTTCATTACCTCCAAGGTTCTTCCGTCCAACCTCCATTACGACGACGTGATCGAGTCCTGTGAGGCTTCATTGGAGAAGTTGGGCACCGATTACTTGGATTTATACCTCGTTCACTGGCCCAACGAGGCAATATCCGTTAGGGAGACCATGCATGCGATGAGAAGGCTTCTAGAGGATGGCAAGGTGAGAAACGTGGGTGTAAGCAACTTCAATAAGTACCAGCTCATGGTGACACTCCGGGTTTCTGAAGCGCCCGTAACCGTCAACCAGGTGGAGTTCCACCCGTGGCTGTATCAAAAGGATCTCCTCGACTACTGTGAGGAGAACGATATCGTCGTCACCGCTGCCGCTCCGCTATCGAGGGCCAAGGTACTTGAAGATGAGGTTATTCAGGAACTGGCCGAGAAGTACGGGAAGACACCGGCTCAGGTGGTGATCAAGTGGGAGAATCAGAAAGGTGTAATCAGTATCCCGAAGTCCACTTCTAGGAAACACATCGAGGAGAACTTTCAGGTGTTCGATTGGGAGCTTGACAGCGAGGACGTAAAGAAAATCGACAATATCGATAAATACGAGAGGTGCTACATGATAGATTTCGAAGACGAGGTTTACGGTATCCCTTCTTGATCTGCCATTTACAGGAAGTCAGCTTTCGATCCGGGAGACTCCGCCCTCTTTGTAGACGTTGATAACGTTGTCCACGTAGCTCTCCAGTTTGGGCTCGTGTGACACTACGATTGTCTGTCTTATGGAAAGCTCGTTCAGTATGTCTCTAATCTTGTCGAGCTGGCGGGAACTGAAACCGTCGGTGGGTTCGTCGAGGATGAGAAGGTCCTTGGTCTTTATATTCTCCACTTGCGAGTTGATGACCTCGTTGAGCGCCAGACGGTAGGCCAAGGCCACGGAGCTCTTTTCCCCTCCGGAGAGGTTCTCGTATTCTGCTTGGTATCCCTCCTGTTCGATCACGGGGGCGAATCGGTCGTTGACCCTCACGACGAGACCCTTCTCTTCCACGAGTTTCTGGAACCATTCCCCGAACAGTTGATTGAACCTCTTCTGGAGGTTACCCATGTAGTGCTTTTCCATCGTTTCCATCAGATTCGAGAGGTAGTTGTTGAGCCACTCCCTGTACGAAATTATCTTGTTTCGGTTTTCCCTTGCCTCTTCCTTTTCTTTTATCTCCTCTTGGAGCTCGCCTATCCGTTCTTTGAGGCTTTCCTTTTTGCTTTCTTCTGAAGATATCGCTTTCTCGATGTCCGTGAGGTTGTCTCTAAGGTCATCTATACTTTCATCGAGATCTTCTTTCTTCTCCTTAACCTCGTCGAAATCCTCGATTTCTTTTTCCAATTCGTCTTTTTTCTCTTTCAGATTTTGAAGTCGCTCTTCGATTTCCCCCAATTTCTTTGAATTTTTTTCGATCTCCTCTTCCAGATTCTCCCTTTTCTCCTGCTTTCGTTTGTACTCCTTTAGATCGTCCAAGGCCTGATTGTATTCTTCCTCCGAGTCTTCGATTTCCCCTCTCACGTTCTTTATTAAATCTCGCGTTTCCGATTCCAGCTCTTTTGATTTCATCTGAGCGAGGTTCTCTACCGGTTTCTCAAAATCGTAATCAAATGACAAGACGGATTCTATCAGTTTTTCGATGTACTGGCGATACTTCTCTTGGTTTTCCTTTTCTTCTTCTCTGCTTTTTTTCAATTCTTCGATTTTAGTTTCGTGTTCTTTCAATTCCTCTTTTCTTTCCTCAAAATTATCCAGCTTTTCGATTTTATCATCGATATTTTCTATCTTTTCTTCGATTTCTTCGATTTCGCTGTCTCTTTTCTCCTCAATTTCATCGTTTATTTTTTCTATTTCGCTTTCCAATTCCTCGACCTTATTCTCTAGCGATTGTTTTTCGTTTTCGAGCTTTTCTAACCTCTCGCGCCGGCTTTCCAGTTCCTTTTTTCTGTGCTTCTCGTCGAGTTCCTTTCCACAGGTGGGGCACTCTGCTCCAGCTTCTACCTCCTCGAGGTCTTCTATACGAGTTTTGAGCTGTTCTAAAAGAGTCTCTGTTTTGTTTATTTCCTTGCCAGCCGATTTCTTCTTATCTTTCTTTTCCTCCTTATCTTCGACGAGTTCTTTTATCTTATCGCTTATTTTTTCGATATTTTCAGTCTTCAAGTATTCCTGACGTTTCTCTTTCAGATCTTCGAGTTCGGATTCCAACTCTTCCTTGGTTTTCTCGAGGGGTCTTTCCATCTCCCCATACTCTTCAATCTTTTCCTCTACGCTTTCTATTTCCTCTTCGAGGGCTTCGATTTTATCCTCAGATCCTTTCAGCTTTTCTATTTTCCTCAGGCATTCGTTTTCTTTCTCCCTGAGATTTTCCCTGTCATTCTTTGTTTCCTCGATTCTTTTCTTCAGGTCTTCCTCGGACTTTTCCGTCGGCTTCTCCAGTTTCTCTATTTCCTTTATCTCTTCCCTTTTCTCCTCGATTTCCTTTTCTAACTCGTCCCTTCTCTCTTCCTTATTTTCCTCCTCCGTCTCTAGCTTCTCAATTTCCGCCTTTTTTTCTTTGTATTCTTCCAAGGTCTCCTCGACTTCGTCTCTCTCCTCTTCGAGGTCTTCCAAGCTATCCTTTGTATTCTTTCTGTCCTCCTCCAAGGACGAGAGCTTTGACGATAGCTCCTCGAGGTCGCCCTCGAGTTCGCTCTTCTTTTCCTTTTTCTCTTCTAGGCCCTCGTAAACCCCTTCGAGTTGCTTTTTCCTGTCCCTGAGCTTGTCGTCGACGCTGTGGATATTTTCCCGGATGCGCTTGTAGCGGTCTATCCCAAAGATTTTCCTTAGGGTGTCCAAGCGATCGTCCTCGTCGCTGAACAGTATCTGCTTCATCTGTTCCTGTGGCGTGTACACCGTGTACCGGTATATCAGGGATTTTTGCTTGGTCACCATCTCCTGCGGGTATCCGAGGATTTCCAGCACGGTCGCTTTTAGCTTTCTTGGTGACTGCTCCCGCTTGTGACCTCCTTCGATTATGTATCCGTTTTCCTGCGAGACGCCCCTGCTTGTTCGGGAGAGGGACCTCATTATCTCGTAGTCCTCGCCGTCGACGGAAAACCTCATAGTCACGCTGCCCTCGTCCTCCCCCCTTCTGAGCAGTGATTCCCCGCTCAACTGACCTCTCCTGATTCCGAAAAGGGCGAATTCGATGGCCAAGAGGAGACTGGATTTTCCGTGGCCGATGTCCCCCGAAAGGAGAATTGTTCCCTCGGGTAATCTGGCGCTCTCGTCGGTGTAACTTCTGATGTTGTGGAGTTCGAGAGATTTTATTTTCATTCCTCTTCCTCCTCCAGCAGCGGGCCGATTTGTAGGGATTCCACCGCGTCCTCGCGGACTCGCTTCCTGTAGTTCTTCTTTGTCTCGTCCTCCATCTGCTCCTGATCTAGGGCATCCATCAGATCGAGCGTTAGGTCCTCCCGTTCTTCGACCGAGAGGTCCAGTAGCTCGTGATTTCCGGCGTGTTCGTTAACCAGTCGTTCTTCCAGATCGGTTCTGGAGGAGGACTCTACCTTTACCTCCTCGTAAGCACTGGTCGAGAGCTTGTTGGCATTTCTCTTTACGACTTTGGCACCTTCGGACCTGAACTTCGCGGAGAGCGAATTGAAGTTTATATCGGAAATCTGCCCGCTCTTCATGGTTCCCTCCACCCTGTAAAGTAGGATTTTGTCCTCCAGGTTCTCGTCCAGTACCTTCTCTTCTATGCTCCTCTCGACTTCCTCGGGGGTTTTATCCTCTGCGTCTATGCTTACGGACACCACTTCTGCGAGTTCCAGCTTCCTTCTCTCGACTTCCATTTTGCCGTTCTCCCGATTCACCATGTAGAATCCGCCGTTTCCGAACATCTCCAGCTCTCGAAAATCGTGAGGAAAGGTAAATCCGGGAAACGCTATCGTTCCGTAGCCCTCTTCCTCGAAAACGTCGGGTTTATGAACGTGACCGCCGGCGTAGTAATCAAAATTTTTGGGAAACAGAGAAAGTGGAATGCTCTTCATATGCTGGAAAATCTGGGGCCTGTACTCCGAAATGGCCGAGTGAAACACGAATATTTTGAACCCATCCTCCCTCTCCAGGAACTCCCGATCGAGGTTATTATAGTAGGACTCCTCGAGAGCTCTCTGTCTCCCGATAACTCCCGTGATCTTTGCCCCGGTCCCCTCGTCGACAGTGAACTTTAGCCGGAGCTTATCGGAATCGGATTGTCCCCTTTTGGCGACTCTCGTGAGTAAACCTGCCGATTCCAGCACCCTGAGCATGGTCTTGTCGGTGGGACTAAAATCGTGAGAACCTTCTATTGCGTAGAAGTTGATTCCCCTTTCTTCGAGTTCTCGGAGCTTGTCCACGGCCCTCTCCAGAGTCTCTATCGGTGGCCGGCTCGTGTCGAAAAGATCGCCGGAGCAAATTACGAAATCGACGCCTTCCTCGATGGATTCGTCTATCGACTTTTCGAAGCTCTTCATTCCGAGTTCGTCGAGTTCCGGATTTCTCCACCCGCCTAAGTGGCAGTCAGAAATGTGAGAGAACTTCAAGCATATCAAACCCTAGCTTTCCATGCCCGGATAGTCCATCTCTACGTCTTCGCCGGAGTCATCTTTTTCTTCCACCATCTCGTCGAAGAGGGGTATGGACAGCGGTATCGCGAACTTAGTGAACGGGGAAGTAACGATGGCCTCGCCGATGTCGAGGCTGGCTATGGTCCGGCTGTCCTTCGAGAGGTCCTGCGAGGCGCTGCCTATTACGGCGCTCCGCTCGGATTCCATCTCTATCCCGAGGATTATCTTAGTGTTCATGTTGGCCAGAATCTCTTTTGGTATGACGCTGGGAAGCTGAGTGACGGCTATCAAGCCGGTCTTGAACTTTCTTCCTTCGCGGGCAATCGTGTCGAAGATGTTGTCCGATCTGAGGATGGTCTGTTCTCCTATTACCCTGGGAGCCTCTTCGATCACCATTGAAACGACGGGTCTGCCGTCCAGTTCGTTCCTCCTCTTGTACCTCTTGTACCTGTCAAAAATCCTCTCGGCCAGTATGACGCTGACTAGTAGCTCTCCCTTGTCCGTCAGCGAGGAGGTGTCGACGACAACGGTCTCCCCGTCTTCGATCTGATCCGATATGTCCTCTATGGTGTTCTCGCCCCCGTCCGTGCAGAATATGCCTTCCGAGTATATCTCTCCTTCCGAGTCCTCGATGTCCAAGAAGATTCTGAATTTTCTTTTGAGAACTATGAAGGTTCTCAAACCGACTCCGTCGGGCAAATCCTCCTCGTTCTCGGGTGTCGTCATCATCTCCTCGATCCAGTCATCGCGATATTCTCGATAAAACGTATATATGGCGTCGCTCTGAGCGTCCGAGAGCGACATCACGTCGCTCAAATGTCGTGGTTTGATCTGATTCAAGTTTATTTTGAGGGTTCTTTCACCGACTGGAGGTTGATGTGGAGTGTAGAAATGTAGATTTTCGCCGCTCTTCGGGTGGTCTGAAAGTCCCGGGTTTGATTCCCTTCCGTAATACTCGTCGTGAGGGTCGAATACGAGGTGACCGCAGTATTTTTCCTCGAGCGTGTTGTATAGGAGCACCTTCACGAGGTTCGATTTACCCTTTCCGGTCGACGCGGGAATCAGCACGTGGTGGCTGATTACGTCCTCGCCGGGAAGCTCGACGTTCACGTCGAGTTCCTTCGATCCAGACCTGATTTTACCGAGCTCTAGCGGATCGGAAGGTGACTTGATGAAGTCCAAATCGTCGTCTTGAATACGCCTGATGCTTGAGAAGAACTCGGGCATCCGCTTCGGGCTTTTGGCCTCCCCATTCTTCACGGTAACCAGATTCTTTAGATTCGCAACGACGTAGTTATTGAGTTCCGGTTCCATGAACTCGAGGTTCTCCCCGTGGCCCTCCAGTTTCATGCCGGCCACTAGGTTTCGGACCTGATCGGAGAGTTGCGATCCGTAGGCCAAATCGAATGCCTGCAGTATCTCGTGACCCTCCTCCGTCTCCACCACCAAAAGATCTCCAAGCTCTATCTCCTCGTCCTGCTTCTGCCTGACCGTTATCTCGCCGAAATTTCCCGTTATTACTCTTCCTACAACTTCCATCATATCGAACCCTGAATTCTGTCCAATACACTATGTGCATCGGTCGCCATAAGGTATCCCTTCAGATCGGACCAGGATTCCCTTCCGCAGAAAGCCGACTTTAACATACCCTCGTGCGACTCGAGTTCGCTTTTTCTCACGCGGGCGAATTGGTCCGCATCCTTGAGACCGTACGGATAGCCGGGAAAGCTAGGGTCGCGAGAATTCCGGCTCAAATCCGAGAGAATGTTTTCTATTTCTTTCCTGGTTCTTTCCATGGCCTGTTGCTTGAGTATTTCATACCTGAATACGTAGTCGCTCTCGGGGTGCAGCTTCACGAGGTACATCTCCGCCGGGTGGTCCTGACGGTCTATGTCCGCTACCGGATGATAGTACCACGCCTCGGTCGGTAGTTCCTCCTCGCCGAGCCTCTTGACCACGCCCACGAGCGTGTTGCCGGTGGTCGTGTATATCCGGGAAGTTTTTGCGAGACCGGAAAATATCACACCGTTTTTTTCCGCCTTTTCGAAGGCCCTCTGGGCAAACCTGCTTTCGTTGGTAACGCTCGATTTTAGGGGGCCGTCGCTCACGATCAAGTCTCCCTCATCGAGCTCCTTTTCGGCAATGAGACCTGCAATCTTCCACTCTGCGAACTTTCTGGCTATGTTCCCGAGCCTGTCGATGTCCACTCTGTGGTGTCCGGTGCTCAGAGTGTCGTCCCAAGAGTCGAACGAGAGTTCTCCATCGATCGGTTCGTATCCTTCCGATTTCTCGTCGGCCGGCACGGTTCTCGTCACATATTTGATCCTATCCCCACCTTCCGCCACCGAAATGGAGTAAAAGTCAAGCTTTTCAGGGAGGTCCTCCGCGTTCAATCGCTCGTCGCCTTTGAATAAGTTGAAGTAAACCCTGATCAGGTGAATGGAAAAACTCGGAGTAGAGATAATTGGATGATTGCCGCCGTCTATGAAGGATATCCTTCTGGAGTCGCTGGTACCCGGGATTTCGTGAAAGCTATCTCTATCTATCGGATAAGGACTGTATCTATCGTCACCGAAGGTGGGATCTCCAGGTTCTAGATCCGATATATTACCTATCAGGTCGTCCACAATCTCTTCCAGCTTTTCTCTCACGAAAATCGACCACTGTTGTGAGTGTAAGAATTCAGTCTCCTTTACCACTCTCTTTTCCATTTGTTTTTATGACTTTTCAAGAGAGAGGGTTGAAAGTAAAAAGCCGAATTTTGTGGTTGATATAAAAAATTAAAAAAGGAGAGGAGTTCGGTCGGGCCTGCGGTTTACTCCAGGAATTTCGAAACGTACGGCGAGTTCTGTTCTCCCCGCTTGAAGTGTCCCGACGGTCCTTCTTCGAGGTACTCCGAGAACCAGGCCTCGTGCTGTATTTCCTCGTGAAGGATAGATTTCGCAAGGTCGTAGGTTCTGTGATCCTTACCCGCTGTCATGTTACAGATATTTGTGTACTGCCTGACTGCGCACCTCTCGGCGCCAACCAGTACCTCGAGAATTTCTTCCACATCGGTGGTGTCTTCGGGCAGTTTTGCCGGTGGACATCCCGAAATGTCATGGAACTCCTTCAAGTCGTTCGGTAATTCTCCCCCGAGCTCATATATTCTGGGCAAGAGTGCTTCGAAGTGATTCCTGTCTTCTATTCTCGCATCTTCGGCGATTTCTTTCAAGGTTTCCCCCTCAAGCCCGATCAGATTCATTCTCAGATGGGTGTAGTAGAAGTAAGTAGTGAACTCGGCAGACGCGTTTTTAACCAATAAGTCGAGAAGTTTTTCGACATCGACGCCAGCATCCTCTACAACCTTTCTAGCTACTTTAGCCAATTTTTCACCCCCTTATTTGTTTTTATTTTCATTCTTGAAGCATAAATAGTGTGTGTCTAACGAGAGCCAGAACTGGCTGTATCGGAGGGTATCAAACTTAATATCTTTTCTAAATTCTCATTGAGGGTCAAAAATTCTCGAGGTTTTAAATCGTTTAAAATCTTAAATAGGGGTTGAGAATGAAAAACAAACTTCTAAAATTTCTGGGTTTTGTAACACTATCGGTGTTACTATTTGTCCTACAGCTTCGTATGCCGAGAACTTACATAATAAAAACGTTCTATACCTCTGTGGTTCTTACGGTTGCCTATTTGATATTCAAAATCGTTTTGGAAGAAGTAGTTAGTGAAAGGATAAAGGATGATAAGACAAGGTATTCGATGCGGAGAGCCCTTTCGATCCTTTACATCTTGGTCTTTATCGCCTTGACTGCCTATATCTGGATTGTCCATACACAAACCTTAATCGTTTCATTTGGAATAATCGCCGCTGGTGTCGCCATTACTCTACAGGATTTTTTCAAAAATCTATTTGGAGGCGTAGTCCTCCTCGTGTCGGGAATATATCGGGTGGGGGATAGAATTGAGGTCAAAGAAAAAAGGGGAGACGTAATAGATGTCGGAATTTTGTACACTACTCTTATGGAGACTGGTGGGAGTGGAAGAGCTAATCAAACTACCGGCAGGTTAACTACGATTCCGAACGGGAGAGTCTTTTCAGAAAGTATTGACAATTACACCAAAGACAATAATTATATTTGGGACGAGATATTCCTGCCAATATCTTACGATAGCGACTGGAAAGAGGCAATTAATGTGCTTATGGAGATTGTGACTGAGGAAACTGAATCTATCTCGGAGAGGGCAGTGAGCGAAATGTCAAAACTTGAGTCAAAATATTATCTCTCAGATAAGAGAGCTAAACCCAATATATTTTTGAAACTTACCGATAACTGGATAGAGCTTCATATCAGATATTTGGCGGATGTGAGGAAGAGCGGGGTTCTGAAAAAGTCATTGAATAATAAGATCCTTTCAGTTATAGAAGATCATCCAGAGATAGAAATCGCCACGGAAAGTTTGAATATAGCAGATTTCCCCGAATTAGAGATTCAGGATAGGGATTCTAAAAAGTAATCTTCTCAAGTAAATGGTGGGGATAGAGGAAAAATGACCAATATAGTCAAGGATTTCTTGCGGTTTTTGAAAGAGTACAATATAATCGGGCTCGGCTTGGCCGTCGTCGTGGGAATGACGGTTAAGGATCTGGTAAACGCTCTAGTCCAAGACATAATAATGCCCTTCGTTGGACTGGTTCTACCTGGGGAAAGTTGGAGAACCGCTATGATCTATATAGATTCAGTAGAGATCCAGATTGGGCATTTTATAGGGGCCATTCTAGATTTTCTGATTATTATATTCGTTGTTTACTTGTTTTTGAGATACGTGCTCAAGCATAAGAAAGTCGAGAAGGTATGAGAAATAATTGAAGGAATTTTATCCGGCAAACCTATCCGGGTTTTCTGAAGATGAGTATATGTTCCTGAAGTTTCGTGCCTTCTAAATTGAAACCGTTTCCCGTGGCCTTTTCCACAACTTTTTCGTTTTTTACATGCATGGGGTAGACACAAACTGTTCCTGCAGATTTGAGCATTCTAAATGCTTCACTAAAGAGGGTGTCTTTGTCGTCTATCTCGCGAAGGGCGTCAATAATCAGCATAATGTCGATTGAATCATCGTCCAGAGGGATTTTTCCCTCGCCGTCGGCATCGATTCTGTCTATGTTGTCCATTCCGATTCGATCTGCCTCCTCCTCCACTTTGTCCAGGGCTCTGCTATCGATATCCAAGGCATAAACTGAACCCTTTTCACCGACCATCTTTGCCGCCGGGATTGTGTAAGTACCACTCCCACATCCAAAGTCAAGAACCTTTTGTCCCTCTTCGATACCTACTTCCTCCAAAAGTTCTGTTGCGTTTTCGTCTAGCTCGTGTTTGAACGGAAGCTCACCGATGTCCCTTATCCATCCAAAATTTTTTGAAAACCATTCCATCTTGATGACACACCCGTCGTATTTAGTCAAAGCTCGTATATGGTTCAGCCATGGTGAAACTTTCGCATCTGATTCGAGCCGTACGGTCTCTCGATTTCAGCGTGTAGTTTGTTCGAGTTTTTCCACGGTTTCGAGGAGATCGTTTATGGATTCGTCGCCTTCCTCTTCAGTTTCCATTTTAACGGCTGGCAGGCTCGCTTCTTCGATCAGATTGCTCTTTATTTCTCTATAGTAATCTTCATCGACCTCTCCTTTAACTACCTTAGCGAAGACTTCTGGCGGCATGTAATAGTAATTTTCGTACAGGTACTCGTGGATCACGATCCGTGGATGTGTGTGAATCACGTCAATCAATTCCTCGGGCGAGAATCTCCTCTCGTCGTACTGGCACAGCAGGACTATCTCTTTACTTCGAACGAATTCGTTTAGTTTGGACTCGTAATCCATGAGCCGTTCCGCACCGGGTGCTTGGTTGAAGAACCATTCCATTTCTCCGCTTGCCCTCAAACCGCTAAATCCTTGTTCCAGTGCTTCATCCTCGGCCTTCGACAGAAGTTTGAACATTCCTTCAGGTTCGAAGCATCCGTCTTTTAAATATGATTCTCTGTCAGTCAAAAATTCGAACTGTCCAGAATCGATGAGACTGTCTATTTCGAATCCCGACCTTCGGAATTCTTTCACGATATCCTCTTTCGAATCCTCGTCATAGATATACAGACACTTCTCGTTTCTTTCTTGACCGATTTCCATAAAAGTAGATATCGTCGAAAGCTTTTCCTCCCGTTTACTGTAGATGGAGCATATGTGGGACCCCGGCCCCAGGCTTTCGAATCCCCCTCTGAGGTTTTTTCTTTCCATCCAATTTCCCTTATTATTTTCTATCAGATTTCTACTTATAGGTTTAAGTTTCACTTCAATAAATCAAAAGACCGAACAAGCGTTCCTAACTTTTTGCAACGATTTTAAAAGTGTGTTTCCCTTTTCGGTGATTTTGTATTCTTTATTTCCTGAGGATGATTCTTTTTTGACTGTTTCAAGAAAGCCTTCGTTGACGAGGCATTTGATATATCTGCTGGCCATATCCCAATCTAGGTTTGCGAGTTGAATGATTCTAGTTTTAGGGCAGAGGTTTTCTTCCTTTACAGTTTCAAGTATGTCTACAATGATTTTGACCCTGCTTCTCTGCAAATTGGACACCTAAAAGCGTCAGTTATTAATTTAGAGGGTTTTTTAATAAATCTGCCTATATGGTATCAAGTTGTCCTCACATTTCGAGTGGTGAGCGGTTCGTTGTAGGGGGAATGTCTCGGATAGTGTGGGTGGAGGGATCGATAATGGGGTGAGGAAACGGGAGTAAGTCTTGAATATAGGAAGTACCTCCATCCTTTTTACATTAGGACAACATTAGATAACCACGATTCTCGTTCGTTACTTCGAGCTAGAGTCCGTCAGGAGGTGTGGATTAGTGCAAAGCTTGAAAGATTTGTCACCCGAAGCACGAGAAAAATTGGAGGAGCTACGTGAGCAGAAAGAAAAGCTCCGAGAAATAGAGGAAGAAAGGACCAGAATAAGGTCGGAGAAGGAACGCCTTGAAAAGGGTGAAGAAACCCTGGAGGACGTCAAAGAAGGCGATGAGGTCTTCAAAGCCTCCGGTCCCGTCATCGTCAAGAAGAACAAGGAGGAGTTCATTGAAGAGATTTCGGAAAGAAAGGAGGATATCGAGGAAAGGCTGGAGGACATAAAGAGCGAAAAAAAGGAAATTGAGGAGAAGGCCAGACAAAAACAGAAAGAGCTGAAGGAAAACGCCCAGAGAAGCCGACGTGAAACGAAGGATCCTGATCTCATGTACAGCTAAAGGTTCTGTGGACCCTCGAGAAACTTAAAATAAATTTATACTCTCGAAATCTTTTCAAAGGTTTAGCCAGAGTAGCGATTGACCGAATAGAGCATTTAAGAGGAATAATAAGCCGAAGAGAACGAATATTGATGAAGAAAAAAGCTTCATATGACTTCTGGAAAGAAAATCGTCGAGCTTGGAGCCAAAAAGGACCGCTATAACCGTTGCGGTGAAGAACCCAAGAATCATTCCGGTAAATGTGAGGAGGGGGGACACGAACCTTGACGTCAGGCCGATCGTTGCGAGCTGTGTTTTGTCTCCTAGTTCCATCGTAGCGATCATGGTAAACGAAGTGATCAATGACAGACTTTTTGAACCAAGATTTTTTTCTTCGTCGTTTCTCGTCACGAAGGCGTACACTCCCGACGATAGAAATATGATCGAAGAGAAAATTTTGATCCAGAATGACGGAAGAATCTTTGTCATTGAGGTACCGATAAGTATGCTTGTGCTCCCGACTACCGTGAATGCTGCCATGGCTCCTAAGAGTACAATCTTGGGATTACAGTCCGTGCAAAGAGACATCGCCGTCAGCTGTGTTTTGTCCCCCAGTTCTGCAACGGCAATTATTCCGAAAGTGGTGATCAGTGGCGCCAGTTCCATGAGTTAACACCATGATATTGACTTTTTGTTAGACATAGTAGGCAGATTGTTTATAAATCCCTTTTTTAAAATTCGAAACCTTCTGAGATATATCTCTTCTTGCCTACGTTCCTTCCCGGAATAAAGAATAATGGAGATTTCGAAGTGCGTCTTTATTCTGTTATCGAAAAGGGAACTGTTTCCACTCTTTCTCCGTTCAGGGAAAGACTCACTTCATAGGATCCCGTCGACCATCCACTCGAGGGCTTGTTTAGCCAGAATGCAACGTTAGTAGAAGTTTCGACAATTAGTGTGTATGAATGCATCTTCGTATTCTTATCTAAGTTGTACCATTTCGCCGTTATCCCTGTATTCGAAGTTACGTTTGATACCTCCATCGTTACGTAGACTCGGTCAATAGTCGGACTGAATTCGTCGGTTATTTTTACCGGCCTCTGTTGTTCATCGATTTCTTCTGTCATCTTAATATTTGTCAAATTGGCTGTAGAAATGCTCGTTCCCGACAAATCGTGGACGTATGGTTTAGCTGTCAGTCCCGAGGGAAACTCTCCTATCTCGTAGTTCCCCTCCCTTCGTTGATCTTCGTCGAATTTATTGCTCGTCGTTTCTGCGAAGTAATACTTCCTCCCGTCGTATTTGTAATATCTTCCAGTTAAGTCCTCGATCCCTATTCCGACGGCGACGTGGTTGGGATATTCAAGGATAATGCAAGGAATACCTTTAGCCCTGAGCAGTGATGCGAGGAGGAATACCGTGTCTTCGCAGTCTCCGACCTGATCGAATAGAGTTTCCGTGGGATATTTCCAGTACTCAGTATTTCCAGTAGATTCTTCGTCCTTCATGTAATAGATATTATTGTGAACGAATTTCAAGGCCTCTTTTGCGTACTCTTTTTTAGAAAAGTTTGTCTTATCGAAATAATTGGCCCAGTTGCTAATTGTAGATTTCTCGAAATCGAAATTGATATATTGAGATAGATCTATATTCATCGGATAGTATTCGGAAGGGTAAGGTCTTTCTCTTGTCTTCCAATAGTATGCATAGGAGTATGGCATGTATTCCCAATAATATGTGTTTTCAGCGGAGTTTCTATAGTAGTGAATATGGTGTTGCCATTCCTCGTAACTCTCCAATTGGGAGGCCAAGCTTTCATAATTTTCTACAAGATAATTGAACTCATCATTTAATTCGGAGTGGTTTTCTTCCAGAGAATTGTACTCGTATTTCAAATTTTGGAAGTTTTCTTTCAATCCTTGTTTATCGGATTTCAACTCGCCGGTTCTGTTTTGATAATAAAAAATCGAGCCGATAAGGCTCGCTCCTAGGGCGGCGGAAACGATTCCTAAAACTAGGGCCGTGCTAATACCTTTGTCCTCGATAATTTCACCTCCGTTTGGGGTAAATGTGACAAAAAAGTCATAAAAAACGAGGGGGGCTGACCTCTTTTCTCTAAAGTTCGGGGAGGATTTCATCCCGAAGTAAGTGAAGTGAATCTTTCCGAGGGTAATCGAGTAACCTAAGGAAGACCCTTTCGACTCCCCGTTCCTCCATCTTTTCCAACTTTTCTAGGATTTCCTCGGGAGTTCCGGAGATATAACGTGAGGGTCTATCGGGATAAGCTTCATCTGTCAGATTTTCTAAGTATTCCTCCTCTCGGGATATTAGGGCGGGACCGAACCAAGAAACTTTTGGCCCTTCTACTTCCGGCGCCCTTTCGAGCATCTTCTCGTACGCCCCGTAGAAGTTCCATTCGTCGGCGTACCTTTCGGCCACTTTTTGGACTCTTTTTCCTTTTCCTCCTACGACAAGATGAGGTTCGACGGGCTTCGGATCGCAAACGCACCCGTCCAGCTGATAGAACTTTCCATCGAAATTCACTTCATCTTCCTCCCAGACCTTTCTAATCACTTGAGTAGCCTCTTCAAGGCGATCGACCCTAGTACTCGCATCCTCGAACTCGTAACCATACGCCTCAAACTCGGTCTCGTTCCAACCGGCCCCGAGACCCAACTGGAACCTTCCATCGGAGATGGCGTCGATTGTGGCTGCCGTCTGCGCCACTAGGGCCGGATTTCGGAAGGGCACACATGTAACGAGCGATACGAGCTTCATTCGGTCCGTCGCTTCCGCCAGAGAGGATAAGACGGAAAAGTGCTCGAGGTTCGATCCTCCGCCTAGTTGCAGGTGGTCGGGTGCGACTACGCTTTCGAAGCCGTAATCCTCCGACTCTAGGACCGTTTTTCTCTCCCGTTTCCAGTCTATCTTCTCGAGGTTCGGCAGCGATTCTTCCAACATCACGGTCAGAAACAGCCCGATGTCCATCTCCGATCCCAAATAGTGGTGAATTCTCCGTTCCTATAATTTTCACGTAAATTGATTGACTCGCACTACTATCGTTCTGAGATAACGGTGACTCGAGAGATAATCCGTTCAGCGTAAGCTGTTCCTATTCCGGGTTCTTTCTTTCGGGAGGCCCTCGGATAGACTACCAACGGTGGCCCGACACGCTCTTTTTTCTCTCAATAATTGGATCAAAAGATGTTTTTTCTTTAGTGGGGAAAAAGGATTAATTGCGATATAGAAGCCCTTGATTCTAGTCCGATTTTTCCAAAAGAAGCCTGCCTAATTCACCCAAATCTTCGCTTTCAAGCACACCCTCTTCTTCGAGGAGCTTTTTTATCACACTTGCTCTCGAATCTTCCGTTTTTTCTTTCTCCTCACCTTGGGAACCGAATATTCTCAGGTTGTCCATGTTCTCCCTGAACTCCCTCGCCGCCCTTTCCGGGTTCACCCTCAGATAGCTCCCGTCCAGGTACTCCCGGTGCCCCATAATCGCGTGGGTCAGGGCCTCCCCCAGCCCGCAGTTGGATCTGAAGAACTTCCTGGTGCTGTGGGTGTGGATCTCTCTCCTACCGCTGGTTCTGTCCCTCTTGTCGAGCCCGGCCCTATCGAGGGCGTTGTAGAGCATTTCCCTGGCGTTCTGCTTGGTAAACGGGAACACCTCGCTGGCGTCGTCGTAGCTGAGCCCACCGGAGTTGCTTTTTCCCTTTCTCCAGTTGAGGTACTGCCTCAGAGCGGATTCCGCCTCGTCGGTCAGGAAGATCGTTCTATCACCCACACCGCCCTTGGTGTACTCGGCCCTTATCCCGATCCTTGCCGGATCGGACTCGAGCTCCAGGTCGTCCATCCGAATCTGGAGTAATTCCCCTACCCTGGCTCCGGTAGATAGCAGCGTCAAGTAAAGGGCACGTCCCTGCGGAGAAGCCATGCTGAAAATTATTTTTTGCCATTCCTCTCTCTTGCCGGCCCGGTCCTGAGTCTGAGGCCTCGACGCCCTCATCTGCCTGCGCCGAAACTTGCTCCACTCGGACTCGGGGATCTTGATTCCGTGGTCCTGGAAGAATAATTTGACAACCCTTACACGGTTGTTCTGGGTCTTCGGAGCCTTGTCCGACAGGCTCCTCCAGAACTTCTTCAGGTCCTCCCAAAGGGTCCCCCCGTCAAGGCCGTCCAGGTAGGTGTCCAGGCTAACGCTTACATGTTCCTCGAACTGATCCAGCGCGATCCTGTACTGCTTCCGCGTATTTTCGTTTTCAAACTGGTCAAGCCACTCACTTCTTACGCTTGCTTTTTCGGAATTTTGCCCCGACATCCTGCTTAATTCACCCATAACCCTATCCTCAGCCGCCTTTATAAATGTTTTATCGAAAGCCTTACTTTTCGATAACTATTATTATCGCAAAGTTAAGTCCCTCTCATCGACAATTTTTGGCCAATAGTTTTTAGGTATAAATAATTGAACCTTTTTTATTTAGGTATAATTAAATATACTATTAGTTCAAATTATTAAAACCTTTATTTAATAAGTTTAATAAATTATACTTTTATTTTTAAGTTTTTATCAGCAATTTTTATAGGTTTATCTAAATTTACTTATTATCCTCCATTAAGTATAAAATATTAAACCTACCTGAAAGCCTTCGAATTTTGAATTTTTTATTTTGTGAGTGGGAAATAGACCTTTTTAAGTGATTTATATTTCTAAATAAAGTCAGTAGAATTTCTTGTTTCCATTATTAAATCGAGATACGGATAACAAGTTTAGATTGATTCCAAAAATAAAACCTGTTTCAATCGGTTAAATTTACTAATTAGCCTTGCTTATTGAGTAAGAAAACCAATCTAATCTTCCTTTCTTATCTGCGACTTTAAGTTTGTATTTTTGTCCATCAAGAAGTATCGAGTTTTGAGAAATTTCCCTTGTAAGCGGTTAGGATTTATGAAAAATAATTAGGTGAGTAGACGGGCTTCTGTTGATGTCGAATAGGGGAAGTGATCGGAATAGAACGGATAGTAAAAATTTTAATTAGTGTAGGTGCCGTATATGGGATTATTTCGGAGATTAGGCACTAAGGGGAAAATACAAAATCTGCTGGAGAAAATGTGCCCCATGCATGTTTCGTTTTCAATATTGTATGAAAATCAAAGATAAATAGAATTTGAAAAGGAAAGGAAGTAGGGGGACTTTGAAAAATTAGAGTATGAATGGAGGTCTTTCGAAATGAGGTTTGTCAAGACTCTAAAAGGTAGAGAAGGAGAAATTGAAGATCTTGAAGAGTTGGAAAAGGTTCTAGGAAATTATTCCGTAAAGCTGGCTTATCTCTTTGGTTCCCACTCGGAAGGAGAAATTACAAAATTTTCCGATGTCGACATTGCAGTTCTTTTTGAAGAGAACTCAAATAAGCGACTGGAGAGTTTAAGGGTTGAATTGGTGGATCTACTGGGAGAAGAGGCAATAGACTTGGTAGATCTGGATATGGCGCCACCGAGACTCAAATATTATATCGTTAAAGAGGGAAAAATCCTGATTGGTGAGAATGATTCGACCGAATTTGAGATGAAGGCGATGCAGGAGTATTTTGATTTCAAGCCGCTTGAAGAGAAGTACTTTGAAAAAATGAAAGAGAGAATAGAGAGTGGTAAATTTGGTAGATGAAGATAGGATAAAGGACAAGCTCGCCGGTCTTACAATGTTCGAAAGTGTTTAGGTTCCCTTTGTGTTATACACGGGCCCGATTTGTTTATAGTGAACAGATGTCCGAGTAAAGCGAAATAAAAATAACGACAAAACTAAAAAGAAGTAAGAGAAAACGGAATGTAAGAGATGAGCTTGAAGATACTTCTAGTTGATGATGATCCCGAATTTCTCGAGAGTTGCAAGCTTTCCTGGGAGCAGGAAGAGGGTATAGAAGTTGTAACTGAAACGGACCCCAAGGAGGCCCTGTCCGAGATTGAGGAAGACAATTACGACGCCATAGTGGCTGACTACAAGATGCCCGAGATGGACGGCTTAGAGATGCTGAAAACGATAAGGCGAGAGAAGAACAAGGACACCCCGTTTATAATTCTGACTGGAAAGGGTAACGAGGAGGTAGCCAAGAAGGCCCTGGACTTCAACGCCGATAAGTATCTGATAAAGGGTACCAGTCCGAAGAAACAGATCGATGAGATATCGCAGGCCATATTTGAGAGACCGGTAACTTAGCTACCGAAGAAATAGCGCGTAAGCCGGTTCTTTTCATTGCGAATAGGTCAAATCCAGCTTCTTTAGGGAGGATGGATAGGCGGTGTACTGCTTTAGCTTCAGACCTTCCTTCTTCAGGTCCTTCCTGAGGTCCGATATCACTTCTCTGTCCTTCCCCTCCTCGCTGAAGAACAGTACGAAATAGTCGTACTCCCCGTGGGTTTTCATGAGCAGCTTTACCTCGTCCCTGTCCGAGAGGAATTCTTCGGCTTTCTGCAGGTCGTCGATATCGAACTTTAAGGCCAAAACAAGAGTGGAAATCCCGATATTCTCGAACTCCAAAACGTTGATTTTGGTGTTTTTGATGTAGTCCTTCTCGATTATTCCCTTCTTTTTCAGGTCCTTGACCCTTCGGTATATGGTGTTTCTGCTGACGCCGACTTTTTCCGCCAGATTGGAGTAACTTATCTCGCTGTTCTTGCTGATGACAGATATTATTTCTTTGTCCGTTTCGTCCAGGTTTTTGGGCATTTTGTTTACCAGTCCGCCAATCGGATAATTGAACGTTTACTTTTAAACCTTCATCCATTAATTGTCCTTTTTCCTGTAATAAGTTACACTCCTTTTAAAGGGCGTCACAATCTGTGAAGCTGAGCCCTACAATCGCTTTAAAAGTTAGTTATAGGGGGACTGGTTCGCATATTTCTAAATCGAGGGGGACAAGATGTACCCAACACCAAAAGGAGAACATCCGGCCGATAAATCGGGCACTAACGAGTTAGACACTAATTACTCGACACCGGCTGGAAACAATCCGACCGATGGATTGGGAGTCAGCGATTTAGTTCCGAACAAGCTCTCACTAGTTTTGTATGTATTCGGAGCTATCAGCGCGTTAATTGGGTTAGTTGAAATAATCCGACTTATAGGCTGGTACTGGGAGATGTACGGCCTCCTCGCAAACTTCTATCTCGAAATATCAATTTACCTCATTGGTATAGGGTGGATCATGTACACTTTCGTCAACTTTATCAGACGAAGGTTCCTTCCGAGACGGGATGAGATAGAGGAACCGGAAGCCCCCGTTTCCGAATAGGTTCAGTTTTGAATTTTCCCGTTCGTTTTGATCCTTTTTGATTCACTGCGTTAAGCCGCAGATAACCGATTGGCTGAAGTACCTTTTTTCGCTCACTTACCTTACCTAATTGGTAAAAAACGCAGTTTTAGCACCACTTATAGACCCAGACTCCCTTCTCCCGGCCGCTCACGCCCTCCACGAGATTGAAGTTCTCGTCGATGTATTTCAGAACCTCGGTATCGGCCCGGCTCATGCCCATCAGATCTATCACGATCCAGCCGTGGCGATTTTCGGTAATTTCCCTCAGGTTCTCGACCCTTCTGATGGCCTCGGCCCCGGTGTAGTGATCCCGGTCCGGGAGTTCGCGGAATCCCCAGTGGGAGAAGGAGATCCAGTAATCGCTCCTCTGAAGGTAATACCACGTAACGGGGGTCAGAGTGGAGATCATCACGTCCCCCTCCTCCCAGCCGCTTTTCACGCGACTGTAGGCCTCTTCGAACTCTCCCTGAGGCGCCGTTCTCCCCAGGTTGTAGTGGGACTTGGGCAGAAAGGTGAAGTTAGCGCCGGACGCCATAAGCCCGATCAGGAGTATCGTGGAGACCCCCAGGAGCGTCTCGCGCCTCGGGACCTTTACGTCGATTGCTCCGATGAGGCTCTTCAGCCTTTCGTAGATGTAGTCGATCGTCAATGCCGAAAGCACAAAGAGAACCGGAAACAGCATCAGGGCGTACCTGTGCTGGAAGGCGGTAACGTGTTTCGATATCACGTAAAAGGGCAGGAGGAAACTCAGGAGGTAGAATACATTTCTCCTCCTGTTCAGCACGGCCAGGAGGCCCCCCGGGATAGCGAGGAAGAAGAATCCACCCATCTTTGCCTCGAAGTGGTCGACATAGCCCGAGATGTAATCGACTTCGTTTCCCAGGGCCCGGGCCACGGCTCCGGTAAACTCTGGTAGGACTATTATAGTAGTGATGGCCAATACGGAGATCATTACCCCCGCGCCGATCAGATCCTTCGATCCGATTTTTTTGATGTTCCTCAATTTTTCGAGGAGCCACCAGTGTTTCTCGGCGAGAAACCAGATCGGGAACGGGATAGCCAGCAGGTACCCGAATTCGTCGTGGCTGACGGTCATGCATCCTATAGAAAGCAGGGTGAATAGCAGATATTTCCAGTCCATCCCGTCCAGTAGCTCTTCGAAGAAGTACAGCGAGAGCAGGAAGAAGAACTGTAGCTGCTGGTAGAAGCGGATCTGGCGGGACCACGCGATCTGGACGGTCGTGAATGCCACGAGAAAGGCTACGATCAGCCCGACCCGCCTGTTCTTGATCTTCCTGCCGACTAGAAAGGAAAGGGGTATCGAGAAAACGCCGAGCAACGCCGCGGGAATTCTCCCGGCGAGCTCGCCGAAGCCGAAGGCGGCGTAGGACGCGGCGACCATGGCCGTGTGGAGGATGGCCCGGGTGTACGCGATTCCGGACGGCAGTACGGGATACCCGTTCGACAGGAGGCCCCTCGCGGCGATCCCGGAGATTGACTCGTCGAACCAGACGCTCTGAGCTCCCAGGGCGTAAAACCTGAGTACGGTGCCGGCGGCGGTCAGTATTAGGAGGGCCAAGAGGTAGGGCCGCCGGGGTAGTTCTCGGATTTTCTCCTCGAGATTCATCGGTGATCACCCGGTTTCTCCCCTCTGTTCCGAAATACCCCCTTCGAGAACGGACGGATACCGGCTTTGTCTTCGCTTCCCATGGTACCGCACTTAGTTTTTGGATTTAAAAGGGTAAAACCCCTCGGAGGTTTCGGCTAATCGGTCACTTCTTTGACGCTGTATGTGCTTTTCTCTTCCACGGAGTAATAGTTCTTGAGCATCACGTCCGCCAGCAACCCGGAAACGAACAGGAGGGCGCCTGCGAGCACCATGAACACCGAGAAGAGCGGCAGGGGGGTTGAGGTGAACGTGATGCCCTCGAAAATCTTCCAGTAGATGGCTAGCCAGGCCGCCACCAGGCCTATGAAGGCCGAGAGTATCCCGAGCCCCCCGAAGAGGTGCAGCGGCCTCCCGTGGAACTTACGCCAGAACCAGACGTTGATCATGTCCATGAATCCCTTGAAGACCCTGATGCCGCCGTACTTCGTCTCTCCGTGCTTCCTTTCCCGGTGGTTTACCTTGACCTCGGTCACGTCGAACCCCCTCCACCTGAGCAGGGACGGGATGTACCGGTGCATCTCCCCGGAAAGCTTCAGCTCGTTCAGGCACTCCCTCTTGAAGGCCTTGAGCGTGCAGCCGAAGTCGTGTAATTTCGTGCCTAGATAGATCCGCCGGAGCCATGACGAGACCTTGGAAAAGATCCTTTTGCCCAGGGGGTCCTCCCTCTCGTGTCTCCACCCCACGACGCAGTCCCAGCTCTCGTCGAGCTTTTTCAGGAGCTTTGGTATGTCCTTCGGGTCGTTCTGCATGTCCGAATCCATCGATATCACCACGTCCCCCTTGGACTCGTCGAACCCGGCCTGGAGGGCTGAGCTCTGGCCGAAGTTCTTTCTCAGCTTTACGGCTCTGAAAGCCTCGTCCTTTTCGGCTAACTCCTTCATAATCCGGTAGCTGTCGTCGCTGGACCCGTCGTCGACAAAAATAATTTCATATTCCATTTCGAGCTCATCCAGAACATCTTTCAGCTCTTCATGCAACTCGAAAAGATTATCCTCTTCGTTGTAGACTGGGGAAACTATCGAAAGGTCCAACATTTCACGCTCCGACAAATATGCCAGTCTCATGGAATTTAATACCTCTTTCGCTTGAAATTCCTCGAAATGGAAAATTTCTTGTTGAGAAAGCTTTTATTTATCAAATCCAAACCAAAAACTTAGAATGAAAGTAACGGTAATCGGTGCCGGATGGGTTGGAGGAAACCTCGGGCGAGGTCTTCGAAATCTCGACCATGATGTTGTTTTTCATGACGTTTCGGAGGAAAAAGTAGAAGAATTGAATAAAAACGGTTTTAATGCCACCTCGGATTTAGGGAAAGCCGTCCGGGGCTCTAAGGTTTCATTTCTCTGTGTCCCGACCCCCAACGAGGGAGGGGGGATAGAACTTGGCTATCTGAAGGAGGCCTCGGAAGCGCTCTCTCCGCACCTTCAAAGGATGGAGGATTTTCCGGTCGTCGCCGTAAAGAGCACCGTCGTCCCCGGGACCACCCGGAACACGGTCCTGCCCGCCCTCGAGGAGGGGTCCGGGCTGGAGGCCGGGGAAGATTTCGGCGTCTGCATGAACCCGGAGTTCATGACGGAGATATCGGACTCGTGGACCGACGAAGACGAGTACGAGAGGGATTTCTTTTCCGGGGACAAGGTCGTGATCGGGGAGAACAGTCCCGAGGCGGGGAAGGTCCTGGAAGAGCTGTACGAGGACCTCGATGCACCCGTCGTGAAGACGGACCTGAAGACCGCGGAGATGATCAAGTACGCCTGCAACTGCATGCTCGCCACGAAGATTTCGTACTGGAACGAGATTTTCCGGATTTGCGAGGACCTCGGGATAGACTCCGAAGTCGTGGCACAAACGGCGGCGATGGACGACAGGATAGGGGAGTACGGGACAGTTCACGGGAAGGCCTTCGGGGGCAAGTGCCTGCCCAAGGACCTGAGAGCCCTCGTGGATTTCGTGGAAAACGACCTTGACGGCGAAGCAGAGCTCCTAGAAGCCGTGGAAGGTATTAACGATTACATGAAAGAAAATTATGGAGTCCGCGAATGATGGGGAGGGGTATTAATGGTAGATAAGGCCGTAGTTCTGGCGGCCGGAAAGGGGACGCGCCTATCTCCGATCACGGAGGCCGTTCCCAAGGAACTGGTCAGGGTCGGTAA
>CAZEBR010000010.1:41385-41922 GCA_964510375.1 Hadarchaeota archaeon (SeqCode)
CACGTCCTCGAGGTTCTCAAGGCCGGCGGTATCGAACATGTACTTATTATAATAGGCAGAGGAAAGGGCGCAATCCTCAACTACCTGGGTTCCGGCGACCGACTGGGCATGGACATCTGCTACAAGATTCAGGAGGAGCCGAGAGGGACCGCGCACGCGCTGTCGCTCGCTCGGGAGCACGTCGATCGGGAAGAGGATTTGGTGGTGATGTACGGGGACAACTACATATCTCCGTACGAAAGCATGGAAGAGATCGTGGATTTCCACGAAGAAAACGGGGACAATACCCTGGTTCTACACCCGGTGGACGATCCCCGGAGGTTCGGGGTTGTCGATCTCAACGAGGACAATAAAGTCGAGGGGATGGTGGAAAAACCGACGCTCGAGGAGGCTCAGCCCTACAAGAGGAACGACCACTGGCTGAACATCGCCGGGCTGATGATTCTGAACTCGGAGATCTTCGACTATCTCGGAGATATCGAACCGGAGGACGGTGAGCTATGGTTGACGGACGCGGTCGAGGAGATGAGGCAGGAC
>CAZEBR010000010.1:41962-46433 GCA_964510375.1 Hadarchaeota archaeon (SeqCode)
TGATCTCTATGGTTACGTTTTCGATGGGAAGCGGTACGATATCGGCACCTTCGAGTCTCTAGCGGAGGCGGACAGGCAGGCTCAGAACGACGACAATTTCCACTGACCTTTCTTGTTTTTCCCTGGGTCCCCCGTGAATGAAGGGACTCGGGTTATGTATAGAAGGATTCCGAGGAAGAGCGCTCTGGATTTACTGTTAGACGCCCTCGAGCAGGGACTCGTTTTCCCTGTACCACTCGACGAAGTTCCGAATTCCCTCCTCGATGGAAACTCGGGGATCGTAGCCGAGCATATTTTCTGCCTTCGATATGTCGGCGTAGGTTATGGGCACATCGCCGTCGGGCATCGGCCGTCTGTCCATTCGGGCTTCCTTTCCCAGCTTCTCCTCGATTATGGATATCAGTCTCCGGAGTTCGATCGTCTCGCTGTTGCCCAGGTTAAATACTTCAAGGTCGAAATTATTTTCCAGAGCGGCGGTCATCCCCGAGACTATATCGTCAACGTAGGTGTAATCGCGCTTCGAGGTCCCGTCGCCGTACACCGGGATTTTCTCGTCCTTTTCGATCAGCCTAGTGAACTTGTGTATCGCCATCTCGGGCCTCTGCCTCGGGCCGTAGACCGTAAAGAACCTCAGGATCGAGACGTTCAGTCCGTGCAGCCTGCTGTACGTTCCGCAGTACTCCTCGGCGGAGAGCTTTGAGGCCGCGTAGGGCGAGATCGGGTTCGTCGGCCCGTCCTCCCCGAACGGCACCTCTTCGGTTTCGCCGTAGACGGAGGAAGAGGATCCGTAGACGAAGTTTTCCACGTCGTGTTCCTTCGAAGACTCGAGGAGGTTTATCGTTCCGCGGACGTTCACTTCTTCGTAGAGCTGTGGGTCCGTTACAGATGGCCTGACTCCGGCGCGGGCGGCAAGGTGGACGACCTTCCGGACTTCGTGCTCGTCAAAGACCTTTTCAATCCTTTCCCGATTTCTGATGTCCTCCTCCACGAGTTCGAATTTCGGGTGTTCTGTCACATCTTCGATGTTCTTCTCCTTGATTTCACGGTCGTAGTAGGGATCGAAGCTGTCCAGGGCCACTACGTCTTCGCCCCTCTCAAGGAGTTCTTCGCAGAGGTGGCTGCCGATGAAACCGGCTCCTCCGGTTACCAGGATAGTCATGATTCCGTTTCTTTTTCTTTCGAAGGGTTTAAGAACCTTTTTTCCTTCCCGGGAAAATAGAAGCTATTTTGAGCGTTTATAAAGAGTGCAAATCGAGTTTTTTGGAGGTTAAGTACGGTTACGCAGGGAACTTGAGAGATAGCCTATTTGACAGATTCCGGATTTTTTGTTATGGGTGTAACAAAAATATCCCGTGTTCTCTATTTATTTTTCAAAAGTTTGATACTTGGATAATAACTTCTTGTATTACCCGAAAGCAAAATGAAATAGAATCTCCAAAAATAGGAAGTTATATTTGAATGAATTAGTCGTAGAGTTCCAAGATAGCCCTGTCAGTGTCCCTCCCGCTGAGGTGGACGTAGATTGAGGGCATATCGCTGTTTCTAGTCCATCCGAATATTTTCCGGAGGTGAACTTCGTTCAGTCCTTCGCCGGCCACGTGAGTCGCTCTGGAGTGCCTCAACAGGTGAGGATGGATCCTCTTCTTTATCCCGGCCTTGGAGGCTAGCTTTTTCAAAGTCCGAGACCAGCTTTGTCTGGCTAGTGATCCGCCCTTTTGGCTCCAACACAGAGCTGCGTCCGGGTCTTTCCCTCGCGGATGTACTTTTAACCATTCCTTCAGTTCGTCCGCCGATTCTACCACGCGTATTCTCCGTTCGCCGGTCTTTCCGTCTACCATTATTTTTGCTCCGTGTTGGTCGAACTGCACGTCTCTTATCTTTAATCCTAGCAGTTCTCCGGGGCGGGCGCCGGACTCGTAACCCACCCAGACCATAGTCCTGTCCCGCTGCTTCTCCGCGACCTTCGCCATTTTCTCGATTTCTTCGTAGGAGAGTATTTCCTTCGGAAGTTTCTTTCTTTTGCCGCCGGTCTTCATCCATTCGACGCATTCGGGGTACTGTCCGTCGTTCAGCCTCCCGGTCTTCAACCATCTGAAGTACTTCTTAACGTAAGCCTTGTAGCCCCGGATGGTGGACTCCGCGTACCGGTCCTCCAGCCCGGCGGACCACCTGATCAGGTCCTTCCTGTCCATGTCTCTCGGATCCTTATCAAGGACATCGAGCGATTCGACGGCGGTCAGGTAGTTCTTCAAAGCCATGTCGCTCAACCCGTTCGCCTTGAGCTCCAGCAAAAAGTCGGGCTCAATCAAATAGCCTTCGGCCATATCTTCGTAGTCAAGCATTGTCGAATCCCTGGGGCGATTTTATAGTTTGAGACTGGCTCGTCGTATTTGAACTTCTCTTCGGAATCATGACCGGGTCCGATATACGTTTCTTCAAAGGTTCGATAAAAGTAGAAAAAAATGTCCGGGGATCTTGGACAAGTATAGAAAATATCCAACTCTTTTAGAATTTTTGAATCAAATAGATCATTAAAAAATACAGTTCAAAAATTAGTTCGCGAACAAAATTACCTGTTACCTCTTATTTGCCAGTTATTGCTCTTCCTTTAATGTGGACAGGTATTAATTCATATTTATGGGGTAAATTGGAAGGCCAGTAATCCCAAGAAGCTTAATTAGCTTGTCACATCTTTAATTAATGGTGATTAGTTTGAAGAAAGCCAAAGATAAAGAAACCAAAAGGAATCTTACTGAAAGAATATCTGTAGATCCCGAAATCAGGCACGGTAAACCCGTAATTAAAGGAACGAGAATCCCGATTGAAGTTGTACTGGGATCATTATCGGGGGGAATGGATATCGAAAATGTCTGCGAGGAGTATGAGTTGGAGAAGGAGGACGTTTACGCTGCAATTGATTATGCTCGACGCAGAATTTCAGGGGAAGAAGTAACTCCGATGGAAGTCTGAAAACGTGTCTTCATTAAGCTTTCTTCTCGATGAAGATATGCCTAAATCCACATCCGAAATAATTGAGTCGTGCGGACATTCCGTCAAAGACGTTAGAAATATTGGATTAAGAGGAGCGCCCGATGAAGATATAATGGATCGAGCAAAATCCGACAAGAAATGCACAATCCCAAAAAAACACACATCTTCAAAAATTGGAAAAGAGTGAAAAAGTCAAGGAAGTAGACGAAAAATTAGAAGAGATAAAAAAAAGAAAATAACCGTTAACAATTATTTCAATCGTTTCCAAGGAAATCTCACAAAACGGTTATTTGCGAACGTGAATCGCACTTTTTTACTAGTTCTTGCTGTAGTATGACTTTATGGTATATGCTATAGTGAGGGCTAAGCCGATCCAGACGACGGTCAGAAGCCAGACTAGTTCGTTGGGAGGATCGTAGACTCCGTCCTCTCCGGCCACGCCGATTGTTTTTTCCACGTTCTCTCCCAGAAACTCGATTTTCACTGTGTAGTTTCCGTCATCCTCGTAGAACTCCTCGTAGGGTATGGTGAAGCTTGGAGTATTTCCGCTGATGTTGTATGTCTTAATGTGGGTCTTCTCTTCCCTAAGTAACCTGTTCCAATATACGCTAACCTCCGAAGGAGCATTCCACACAGTTTCTTCATAGTCCCAAGCGCTCACGGGCTTCAACAAGACCTTCAGACTTTCCTTGGTATCTATTATAGAAGCTTTCAGAGACTCTAGAGGAGAATTTAAAGGTGGCTTAACTTCTATTTCCTCATTAAATTTATCTTTGAAAATTTTGTAACTAATTGATCCTGTTAAATTGTGTTCTCCGATTTTCTTAACGTTAAGCAAATTTTTAACGGAATAGGTCTCTCCTGGATCCAAGTGAATAGACTCTAAAGTCTCTTTGTAAAACGTAATGTCGTCGATTTTTCCCTCTATTTTCAGGGGTTCATTTGTCTCAAAGGCTTTCTGCCCGGTGTTTTTAATCGTAAAGTATATGTAAGCGTTCTCTTTAACACGCATTGGAGAATATATTTTTCCATGATTGTTATTTTTTGTATTATCTTTGATTTGCATTCCAAATCCTCTGTCGAAGGACCAGTAGGAAGCTAAGTTTTCTATCGACAATTTTTCTTGGTTATATATTTTTCTGATTTGGGTTGGTGTAAGCTTTTTATCGTATATCCGAATTTCATCTAAAGGTCCATGAAAGTTCCAAGTATCCCCACCCCAATAACTGCCGATAAAAAGAGGTTCATTTGAACTGTTGGAGAGTTCGATTTCTACAGTTTCACCCTCTTCGCCGTTTGTATAAAATGTAGCTGTTCCGTCATCATATGTGACGGATAAGTGAACCCACTCCTGAAGAGGTATATTTATTGAATCGGAAGGTTGACTATATCCTATATCTCCAGCTTGACCAAATTGCTGGTGTTGGTTTTTAATTCTCCACTGAAAATGGCGTTGCCTACCTAGAATAACATCTGTATC
>CAZEBR010000011.1:0-30852 GCA_964510375.1 Hadarchaeota archaeon (SeqCode)
CCGTAAGAGTGGTCTTTCCATGGTCAATATGAGCGATGATGCCAATATCTCTGACTTGGTCGAGTTTCCACATTAACTTTTGAACTTCTGACAGGTGTTTGTATCGTCTCATTATTTTCCTCTCCGGATTGGTGTAAACCGTTTAATAATCTTTGGGGTCCCTCAACCTGCTCGGGGTAGAAAGAGCGTCGGGGTCTGAAAGTCCCCCACCCATGCCTGGAAGGGGTCCGAACGACTCGAGTTCCTCTTCATCCTTCTTTATCTTCGGGAACTTGGTAGGTACCGAAGCGGTATTCTGTCCAACTCCTATTGTATTTCCGATGCCTGCTATGAAGACATTGTCGCCCTCTTCGGTGCGAGTTCTGATCGCCTGCTTTACTTTCTCCACAACCTCGTCCGTGGCCTCTGCAAGTGTATCGCTCATTGGAGTAATGGCCTCCTTCAGACTTTCCTTTATCACGATCGCGTCCACCGGAATGCCCTTTTCCGTCGCCAATTCCTCAATCTTGTGCTTTTCCGTCGGGGGTCCTCCGATAGCTGCCCCGACTCCTTCTACGACTTTACCGCTATCTTCACCCTCCAGCTTGAGTCCAGCATCGATCATGAATATTCTATCGATATCCTGATCCTTCGAAAGTTCTCTGATTAGCTCACCCGGTTTACCGGTCCTTCCGCCCGGTCCCTTTGCCTTTATGATGTAAGCAGTCCTGCCCTCAATGTCGGTTTTGGAGTAGACGGTATCCTTAATTTTCTCTTCGGACTCCTCGTCCTCGATAAGCTTGGCGGCAACCATGGGTCCAGCTCCGTCGCCTATTACCTTTCTGTCAGCGAAAGCCTTGGTCGCCTTGTGATACGCCTCGGCCATCTTTTCAAGCATCGGCATCTGCATCTGAAGAAGCTGGGCAATCTGCATGCTCTTGGTCTTCTCGGCAATCTTCACAAAGTGACGGACTATCTTGTAAAGAGAATAATTAGCAAGAGCTCCCTCTATCGCCATCTCGATATCGGCGGCTTCCTCCTCGTCCGCTTCGGGAGCGAACCTCTCCACGGCATCCTCGTACCTCTTCTTTCTGACGTCCAAAAGATGTTCGAGCCTGTCCAAAACGCCCCTCGGGTCCTCGGATACGGGCTCTATAGCGAAGAACTCCAGAAATTCATCCAAGTTCTTTTTAACATCCCGTCGGGTTCGTCCGTACTTCGTTATTTTATTTAGAGCAACCTTCTTCGAATCATCGGCCCAGTTTTTTAGTTTATCCAAGGACTGTTTCGAGCCCCGGATGGCCAACCTGGACTGTAAACCCATAAGTTGAGGCATGAAAAGCATATATAATACCGACATGGATCCCAGTAAAACGAGCCATATCAGTATATCCTGAAAGCTAAAATCCCCGAATGGTAGCTGCATTACGGCACTAATCATCATATTTAACACGTTTCCTTACACTTCCTTTTTTCTTAAAGCTTTTTTCTATCAATAAATAATTCATCAAAAGATTGTTAAAACCTAACCATCCAAACCACCGGACTCGGAAACTTTAGATAATTTGAAATTCAAAGTTAATCAGGAAAAATCCTAGATGAAAAATGATTTTTAAAATCCAACACTTCTGGGAAGAAGGCTGGGGAGACGTAGTCATACCCTTCATATGCGAAAAGTGTGGAAAATGCTGTAGAGAACTCTCAATAGGATGGAACATACCCGATATCAAAAGGGCGGCTGATCATTTAGGCTTGGAACAAAGCGACTTTATAGAAAAATACATGGGAGGAAATGAGGAAGGAGGAAGCCTTAAATTTGAAAAAACCGTTTCTCCCTGTCCTTTCGTGAAAAAAGAAGGAAAATGCAAGATATATTCTGCTCGTCCAATCGCATGCAGACTCTATCCCATCAAGACACGCCATTTATCCGGCGGCGTAGAATGTCCCGGGCTGAAGGAAATGAAAAGAGAAATCGAAGAACTGGCGGGAGACCTTTCTTACGTAACCACAAATCATTCAATCTATCCGAATAGCAAATTAAGCCCTGACTATCTGTCCAGTCAGATGTGGAAAAAACCTGAAAAGGATAAATGGTCAGAATTGCGGAAACGTTTCCTAAAAATCGGCGAAAGTGAAGAGGCCAAGAATCTATTTTTAAAACTAAACGAAATGGTGAGAAATGAGACTCTCTAAACCATATCAAACCCGCCAATTTTTTGGAAAAATTAATAGTGGTCCCTTCCACTTACAGTATAACAACTTTTGAATACGGAGGAGATTCTCACGGAAAAAGAAACTTCAGACGAGGAAATGCTCACACTCAGGGATACCCTCCTTGTTTTAGGACTGGTATTTCTGTTATACGTAACACTCGGTAGTATCTTGCAATACTATTATCTTATACCCGGAGTTTACATTACGGAATGGATAATAATCCTCCTCCCATCACTGCTCCTCCTAAAGATAAAAAATAAGAACATTAGTTCCATTTTAAAATTGAAAAATTTTACTGCGAAAAACCTGCTGACCGGAGTACTCGGAGGAGTCGCAATCTTCATCATATCGATACCGATCGCCCTTATAGTCCAAGAAATCTTAGGCCCCCATCCCAGCAATATCCTAGTTGAAAACGTTCCCTCTTCCATACTAGGATTCATTCCTTGGTTTTTTGGACTGGGTGTTTCTGCCGGAATATGCGAGGAAATGATGTTCAGAGGCTTCCTACAGAACGGTCTGAGCGAAAAATGGGAAGGTCTAACGGTCGTCGTTATCGCAGCGGCACTCTTTTCGCTGTTTCACCTAGACCCGTGGAGGCTGGTCACCACTTTCCTGCTGGGTCTAACAGCCGGCTATCTGATGCTCAAAACAGATTCCCTACTGACCCCTATAACACTACATATAACCAACAACTCAATAGCTCTAATCCTCGCCTTCGCAACCACAACACCATAAACACGCAGACCCGTCGAAATCTAGAAGAGATTCAAATTTTAACCGGATAAATAATAATAGAAAAATACTCTTGAGGCGATCGAATTTATTCGTTCTCCAAAGTATCGACAATCTTTCTCAGATAATCCTTGATCTCTTGCATGTCGGCTCTAAGTTTTTTCATTGTTTCCATCATGGCTCTGTTCTGCTGACCGCCGCCGCGGGCACCGCCGGCCATCTGTTGCATCATCGCTGCGAGTCCACTACCTTGGGGGGACCTTCCGCCAGGACCTCCCTTCTCCTGCATTTCCTTCATCTTCTCTCGCATTTTCTTCCTTCTTTCCTCAAGAGATTCGCTTTTTCCTTCTTCTTTTTCTTCATCTGACATGTTACCAGTTCCGTCAAACGTCCTCATCCCTTAAAGATTGTAGGTCTTTCATTTCGGAAAAATAAACGAAAGCCTGAGAAAGCTCGACGAGCTATCTACATCACTGCAAAGATCCTTCATGGAAATATACGGTAGGAAGGAAACGCCAAAGCGTGTGGCCGCATTATTGCCGAACTCTTCCGTTTAGTTTATTTATGGATAGTTTCGGTAGAAACTTTTTTAAAAGATAGTTCAACATGAAAACATCGTGATAATTATGTTTGGGGTGACGAGAACTAAAGCGGCACAAAAAAATAATGAAGATAAAAGAGACCTATCAGGAGACAAAAGCTCTTTTAGAACAAAATTTCAGCTCGTTTTAATTCCAAAGACAAAAATAGTCACACTTTTCCCGAACAGGAGGAAAGGGATTTCATAATGTTCAAGGGAAAAGAAGAACTCGATCTTCTAAACGGGAGCGTTGGAAAGTCGCTTCTACATCTCTCCATTCCCATAGTAATACTAAATCTCTTGAGAACTGTCTATAACCTTACTGACGCTTTCTGGGTAGGTCAAATAGGACCTGACGCCCTAGCAGCTATTGGTTTCGGTTTTCCGCTCGTTCTAATCTTCATGTCTGTGGGGATGGGTGTTTCAGTGGCCGGGACCGTTCTCGTGGCTCAGTACGAGGGAAACGAAAACAGGGCGATGGTTAATTACTCCGCCTCCCAAACATTGGCCTTCAATCTCATAATTTCAGTATTACTCGGATCTGCTGGACTTTTACTGGCCGAAGGTTTGCTTGGGATTTACGGAGCGTCCGAAGTCGTTCTCAATCTGTCGCTGAAATATCTCAGAATTATCTTCATGGGTATCAGTTTCATGTTTGGATTCGGCGCATTTATAGCACTGATGAGGGGCTACGGCGATACAAAGACGCCCATGTTCCTGATGGTCTTTTCCATCGCTCTGAATGTTGTATTGGACCCGGTCCTGATATTCGGATGGGGGCCGTTTTCCGAGATGGGAATAGAGGGCGCCGCCATAGCAACTATCTTTTCCAGGGGAGTCGCCTTCATAATCGGATTTGCCATTCTACTCTCAGGTTGGAAAGGTGTAAAGATAGACATATCCAACATGGTCCCCGACCCGAACTTCTTTAAAAGAATCTCCCAACTCGGAGGTCCGGCATTAATAGGAACTACGGGACGGATGATATCGATAAATGTCATAGTCGCCATAGTAGGAAGATTTTCCGATATCGTAATGGCAGGGTATACCGTCGGAATAAGAATTGTTTCGGCCATTTTCCTCAGCGCGATGGCCATAGGCCGCGGAGTTACAACTATGTCAGGGCAGAACCTGGGGGCGAACAACTTCGATCGTGCAGAAGAGGTTCCCATCGTGGGAGCAAAATATACATTCGTAATATACACTCTCTTGGGAATAGGAATATTCCTATCTTCCGAGACCATCGTATCCTTCTTCACCGGCGATCCACAGGCCATAAAAATTGGTGGGGAATTCCTCAGATACGTTGCTCTGACTCTCGGATTTGTCGGAATAATTCAATCACTTGCTGGCGGTATCCGAGGAGCAGGGAAAACACATATAGCGGCCCTTATTCTCCTTATCCCCCTAGCAGCGGTGAGAGTTCCCTTGGCATTTTTACTTTCCAATATCCTAGGCACCTCCGGAATATGGTTAGCTTTCCCCATTTCAAATATCGTAGGAGCAATCGTAGGCTATCTCTGGTTTAGAAAGGGAACCTGGAGACAGAGAATCATGGAATAACTTCAAAAAGCCGAGAGCAGCAGAAAATTTTAATTTTAATTTCACCCACCCCTCCTGAAAACTCACTTCTATCTAAAAGGAAAAACGGAATCCGATGCCTGTATCAAAGGATAAACATTCGAGGAATAGGAAACTGGGAATCCTAAAAAGTATCCTAATGGACGATCTCGGACTGACTGAAGGAGATCTCGACGAAGCTTGGCGAAAATACGAAAAGAAACGCACGTAAGATTCTTTTAAAAGGCGATTTGGACTAAACACTATTAGAACAAATCTGACAGATAGTGAAAATTCAATTTTAAATCCGGTCGAACGCTAATCTTTAGAGTTAACAGTAGAGAAAAGGATTTTCTATAGGGTGATTTGATGAAGGAGAATCTTCCCGAGTTCTTAAAGATTTTAGAAGATAAGGACCCCGAATATGCAAAAAATGTAATCGATAACTTTGAAAGCAACTTCTCCGACGGTTCACTATCGGCCAAAACTAAAACATTGATAGCACTGGCGTTGGATGCTAAAAACGGTGATATCGAAGGAGTAAAAGCCTTGACAAAACGGGCGAAAGAACTAGGAACCACCGAGGATGAGCTGATAGAGGTAGCGGAAGTCGTTGAGGGAACCTGCGGTCTTCAAGGACTCGCCGCCGCATCAAAAGCATTGGATAAAACGTAGGAAATCTAAGCATTCTGTATTTAAATTCCGGAGAAAACAATCTGGAAATCTAATTAACTGGGGAAAAACTTTGTAACTGATAAACTGATAAGTAAATTAGTTTGATTAATAATGGCGTCCGTCGTGAAGATCCTTTTCGTCGATGATGAACCGGACATTTTGGAGCAGGCAAAAACGTCCCTAGAGAAGGAAGATGACCGGCTTAGTGTCGATACCGCCGCCTCTGCAAGGAAAGGTTTGGAACAAATAAACAAACACAGCTACGACGCCATAGTCTCGGAATATGGAATCACCGACGCGGATGGATCGGATTTTCTCAAAATTGTTAAAGATGAAAGGGGCATTGATATTCCATTCATCATTTTTACTAGTAAGGGAAGGGAAGAAGCGGCGATAAAAGCTTTGAATCTCGGAGTTGATCGTTACATACGGAAGGGTGAAGACCCTCAGTCAAAATACAGCACTTTGGCCAAAGCAATAAACCAAGAAGTAAATTCGAAAACCGAGTATAAGACAGAAAATCTGGAGAGTGAAATTGCATCTATTGTCAGAAAATCGGAGGACTCCATCTATATAGTGGACGAAGACTGCAGGTTCATTTTTGCAAACGAGAAAGAGCTAGAGAGGCACGGCGTGAAACAAGAGAAAATAGTCGGTGCAAAATTTAGCGATCTTCACCCCGAGAAAGAGTCCGAGGAATTCGAAAAGAAGGCAAAAAAGGTTCTTGAAACCGGGGAACCGATAAGGCAGGAAATCAAATCGAAGGAAAAGGATGAATACTACGTTCGAACTCTTTCACCGATTAAAAATCCCAAAACCGGTAAATTGGATAGAGTATCAGTGTTCTCGAAGAATATCACCGAACAGAAAATGGAAGAAAATCGTTTCGAAAGGATGAATCACGTCCAGACCGCAAGATGGAGATTAAACCAAATCATTTCAAAGGAATCCGATTTTGAGAAGATACTTGAGGATGCGGTGGAAATAATCTCGGATATAGAGTTTTGTTGGGCCGTCTCCATCGTGTTAAAGAACAGTGACGGTCATCTCCAGGTAGTCTCCCAAAAGAGCGAACGAGGAAAAGAGGACTGGAATCCTGATGAAGGAGACGGAAACGTAGCCAGTTGTATTCGCGAAGTTGCAAAACACAAGACCAAAAAGATAATCGATCGTGCACCAGACCAATGCGGAGAGTGTACTTTCTGTGAGAAAGACTCACCCCATAAGACTATTGTTGTCCCGATAGTCAGCAATTTAGAACTTATAGGAGTCCTAAAGGTCGTTTTTGAGGAAGACTTCTCCTTTGAGAACGAAATCTTCTATATTGAAGAAATCGCCGGTGATCTGTCCTTCGCCTGGGACAAAGTCAGGTCCGAAGACAGAAGAAAATTCTTACACGAACTCCTTAGGCACGACGTCCTAAACAAGGCTCAGATAGTTAAAGGCTATCTCCAATTTCTCGAAGACGAAGAAGTATCTCGGGAAGGAAAAAAATATCTCGATAAATCGTTAAATGGAACTGATGAAATTATAGAACTTATAGAAAAGATCCGAACCCTCAGAGAGGCCGAAGAGGAAAGAACCAAAAAAATCGACATATCAGCAAAAATCGACGAGGTGATCGATAATACCAAGGGTCAAGCTGCAGAAAAGGGGATAGAGATCGTCAAAGAGGTCCCAGAAGATTGTACCGTGAAGGCGGGTCCGCTCATAGAAAGAGTTTTTTCGAACATAATCGAAAACGCCTTACAGCACTCGCAGGGAAGCAAAATAAAAATCACAGGAAAAAGAGAAGAGGAGGAAGTGATATTTACTATCGAGGACGACGGGCGCGGAATTTCCGATGAAGACAAGAAAAAAATTTTCAGAAAACACTACACGACGGACGAAGAAAGGGGCACAGGACTGGGAATGTTTCTCGTGGAGACACTTATAGAAAGATACAACGGAAAGATAGAGGTCAAAGACTCCGAGCTGGGCGGTGCGAAATTTGTTATTCATCTACAGAAAGTGTGATCAAGTTTTATTTTCTTAATATCGAGCATTAATAAAAATCTTCAAGGGTCCTCAAAAGGAAGATTAAGCAGAAAACGCTGGTATGGTTCCGAAAATTTTGAGGAAAACTCTAAAGATTCCAATCTTAAAGGTTCATTGAAACGGTTCGCGGGGGTCGCCGAGTCAGGTCAAAGGCGCAGCGTTCAGGGCGCTGTCCCGCAGGGGTTCGAGGGTTCAAATCCCTCCCCCCGCACCACCCCTTCCGGCCGATCGAACAATTTGACTTATATTCGAAACCGGTGGGTTTAAGGTCAAGCGTAACGTCTTACTATTTAATTGATCGAAAATCCTGTAACGACCAGAGATAGTTTTAGAGACATCGAAGGCAAATCGATACAGGCAACTCGATAGGAGGTGAAATAATGGCAGACGACAACGCAGTTTATGTCGGAAACAAGAAAGAGGTAATGAACTACGTGATGGCGGTAACGACCCAGTTTAACAAAGGTAGCGACGAGGTAGTTTTAAAAGCTCGTGGAGGCGCCATCAGCAGAGCCGTCGACACCGCGGAAATAACCAAAAATAGATTTCTGCAAGATCTAGAAATTCTAGATATCACGACCGGAACGGAAGAACTCGAAAACGAAGACGGTAGCACCTCAAACGTTTCCTCTATATCCATAACACTCGGAGAAGGCGATTAAAAATCGTTGTATCTCCACTCCCCTTTTTTATTATTTTTTAATACACTATTTTCGATTAAAAGAAAAACAATTAAAAATAAAGAAAAAAAGACGACAACTGAAACAGCTATAGTCTTTTTAATTTTCTATTTTACTGACTTTTACAGCTCTTGGTCCTTTCTCTCCTTCCTCGGACTCAAAACCTACTCTATCATCCTCGTTTAAAGAGCCAGATTCGATATCGCTCGCATGAACGAAGAGATCCTCGTCTCCTTCATCCGGAGTTATAAAGCCGTAGTTCTTTCTTACATCGAAGAACTTTACTGTTCCTTCCATAATTACACCTCCTGGGTTACTGACACAAACCAGAGCAACGGACTATTTTTAGTTGTTTTCAAAAAACAGACGTTTCTAAATTTGCGTAACAGATCAATCCTTTACTTTCCCACTAACTTTAAATTGAAGGTATATAAATGCTTTTATTTTTGGTATAGAAAATTAAAGGTAATTTTCACTTAATTTATATCCAAAAATATTTATAACAAAAACAAAAGCCGTAAATTCTTTTATTTAGGGATTTATCTCAAAGTCGAGTTCTTCCACCATCTCACTGTACCTGTTCCGAATGGTAACCTCCGTAACATCCCCTACTTCTGCTACCTCCCTCTGCGTTCTCCTCTCGCCCATCTTTAGAGAAGCTATGTAAATCGACGCTGCGGCCGTCCCGGAAGGGGACTTCCCTGAAGTCAGGTTCTTCTCCTGAGCCTCTTTTATTATATTCATGGCTTCTACCCTCGCCTCACCCGAAATTTCCAGATCGCTGCCAAATCGGGCCACGTACCTAGCCGGATCGGTCGGAGCGAGATTGATTCCCATCTCCCGCGAAAGGAACCTGTAAGTTCTCGAAACTTCTTGTTTATCGACCCTGCTGACCTCTGCAACTTCATCGAGGGTTCTCGGAACCTGAGCCTGGCGGCAGGCCACATACAGCATGGCCGACGCGCAACCCTCCATAGACCGACCCCTAATCAAACCCGCGTCCACGGCCTCGCGGTACTTTCTCGAGGCGATTTCCTGTACGCTCCTCGACAGGCCAAGCTGTGAAGACATTCGATTAATTTCGGATAAAGAAAAGGCGAGATTGCGATCCTTCGAATCGGATATCTTGGCCCGCTTGTGCCACTTCCTCAGCCGGTAAACCTGTTTTCTTCGTTCCGGCGAAAGCTTGTTGCCCTTAGCGTCTCTATTTTTATAGTCAATCTGCGTGGAGAGCCCCTTGTCGTGAAAAGTTTCCGTCGATGGCGGGCCAGCCCGACTCTTCTCCTCTCTTCCTTTCTGGTCGAAGGCACGCCACTCAGGTCCTCGGTCCTTTATCTCCTCTTTCAGTACCCGTCCGCAGTTCTCACAAATTACCGTACTTTGCTGATAATCTCTAACAGTAACATTATCCCCACAACTGGGGCAAACTATCCGCATTTCTTCCTTATTATCTTTAGAATCAGCATCCATTAGATATCATTTCCCTTCTGATAATTCCAAACTGTATATACTATCCTTCCCAGATTCCAGCGCTCTTCATCCATCCAATCTGAGTCTGAGTGTACCTGTAAACTATGTCTCCCTTCTCCTCGCTCTCGACCTGCCAAGGCTCCACGATCACCACGTCGTTCTCGCGCATCCAAACTCTTTTCCTCAGCCTTCCAGGTATCCGGCATGTCCTGACGTTCCCGTCCTTGCACCTAACGATCATATGTCCGCCACCGTTATTCTTCTCAATAACCCCGAAGGTCTCTCCTTCCTTCGGAAGACGTAGACTGGATATTCTCTCATTCAGGGAAGGCTGTTTTTTCTTTCCCAAGAAATCACCTCCCCTCGATCGACGAAATCGCTTCCGCTCTGATTAAATCAGTAATTTTCATTTTATTGATACTCTCTAAATCCATCTGTCCAGAAAGGAGAACCAGAGAATTTGTTAATGACGGACAAATTCTCAATAATCCTCTTCCCTTAGTTTGTATGCACCTTTAAGGTGTAAAAGCATTGTCGGAACATATCTCCCTTCCACTTATTCGAACAATTTTGGAATAAAATTTTATATCAGGCATTAGTAACTCACAAAGGCTGGATCGAGGAGAAAGGGGAACATCCCTTTCTAGGTAACATAGAGCAAATTAAAAATAGATGTGCATATAGGAGAAGTAGAACTTTGGAAGCTCTATTAGTTGGTGAAAAGTCCGAATTCTTCGATCAGGCAAAAAATATCCTGAAAGACGACGACAGGATAAATGTCGATGTAGCTTTTTCTCTTGAAAAGAGTTTAGAATTAATAAAAGAAAAAGAATACGGAGCTATAGTTTCCAACTATAAATTATCGGACGATGACGCTCTCAAATTTCTAAAAGACATAAGAAAAAAACGAGGTATTGAAACCCCATTCATATTGCTCTCCATCCACAACGAAGAAGACATAGCTAAGGAAGCCCTCAACTTGGGAGCGGACAGGTATTTACAAAAACGAGATATTTCAAATTCGGGAGCCGAGATTCTGCTTGATGCAATTCTAGAAGAGTCCGGTCGCTGGCGCACTGAAAAGAAACTGGAAAAGTCCGAACGAGAAAAATCTATGATCCTAAAAAACACTAACGATAATATTGCATACCACGACACCAACCACAACATAAAATGGGCAAACAAATCCTATGCAAAAGTTGCGGGGGAAAAAGAAGAAGAACTCAAGGGGAAAAAATGCTACAAAATCTGGCTAGACAGAGAAGAACCCTGTCCCAGCTGCCCCGTCGAAAAAGCTCTTGAAACCGGTGAAGTAGAGGAAAAAGAAATTTCCTCACCGGAACAAGAAAAAAGCTGGCTAATAAGAGGAGCCCCGATAAAAAACAAGAACGACGAGATAACAGGAGCGATCGAAACTGCCTTGGATATCACGGAAAGAAAAAAAATGGAAAAGGATCTTAAAAAGAGCGAGGAAAAGTACAGAAATCTTTTTAACTCTGCGAACGTGAGCATCCTCGTACACGATTCCAGCGGGAAAATAACATCAGCTAACCAAGAGGCAACGAAAATCTTGGAAATGACCGAAGAAGAGTTGAGGAAAAAGGACCCCGATTTCTGGAGTGGAAAACTATACGACGAAGATATAAACCGTATGGATGTTCCCGAATTTCCCACTTTTAAAATAATCAACAGCGGAAAACCCATCCAAGGCGAGGTAATCGGCATTTCTACGGACGAAAATGAGGATAAAATAAGGTGGTTTTTATTTAATGGAAGCCCACAGTTCGATGAGGAAGGAAACTTAGAAAGGATTATAACATACTTTCAAGAGATTACGGAGAGGAAAAAGTTGAAAGAAAGACTGAAAAAAGAACAACTTCAACTAGAAACCCTCCTTAGCAATCTGCCCGGCATGGCCTACAGATGTAAAAACGATGAAAATTGGACGATGCTCTTTGTAAGTGAAGGGAGTCTCGAACTCACCGGCTACGAGCCCGACGAACTGATAGAAAACAAAGTGGTTTCCTACAAAGAGCTAATTCATCCCGAAGACCGGGATAAAATACGGGAAGATATTCAAAAAGCTCTCGATAAAAAAGAACCCTTCCAGCTAGAGTACCGAATAAATACCGCTGACGGGGGGGAAAAGTGGGTCTGGGAACAGGGAAAAGGAATATTCGAAGATAATGGCAAAGCAAAAGCACTCGAAGGAATCATTATCGACATAACGAATAGGAAAAAGACCGAACTGGAACTTCAAAGATCTCGCAAAGAATACAAGGAGTTAATTGACGGGATGAACGACACCGCTTGGGTTATAGGTTTGGACGGAAATTTTTTGGAAGTGAACGAGGCGGCTGTCGAGAAGCTGGGATATTCGAGGGAAGAACTGCTCTCGATGAAACCCCACGACATTGACGCCGAATTGGACCCCGGAGAAATAACAAACCTGATAGAAACCATGCCGGAGGACGAAGTACAGGTATTCGAAACCGCCCATCGAACCAAGGACGGAGAAAAAATCCCGATAGAAATCAGCTCCAGCCTAATCACCTACAAAGGCGAAACGGCGATATTGAGCATCGCCAGAGACATCACCGAGAGAAAGGAGCACAAAAAGAGGGAGGACTTTTTGCACTCTCTACTCCGCCACGACGTTAGAAACAAGACCCAGATAGTCGAAGGTTACTTAGAACTCATGGAAGAGTTTGATCTTCCCGAGGAAGCGGAAAAATACCTCGAGAAGACGAAAGATGCTGTCGAGGCCGCCGTAGATATCATCAAAAAGGTGAGAACGCTCAGAGAGATCGATGAGAAAGAAGAAATTGGAAGAGTTAGCCTAGACTCGATGCTGGAAAACGCAATAAACGAATACAGAAACCAAATCTCCGAGAAAGGATTTGAAATCGAGTACGAAAAACCGGGAGTCGAGGTTATAGGGGGACCCCTCCTCTCAGAGTTGTTCTCGAATTTGATAGAAAACTCAATCAGACACTCCGAGGGAGATAAAATAAAAATTTCGATGGAAGAATCGAACGAAGAAATCACAATCCTGCTCGAAGATAATGGAAAAGGCATACCCAACGCGTATAAAACGGATATATTCGAAAGAGGCTTCAAAAAAGGAGAAACTGCCGGATCGGGTCTAGGAATGTTCATGGTCAAGAGGATAGTGGAAGAATACCGCGGAAGCATCGAAGTCAAAGATTCGGAGCTGGGCGGGGCGAAATTCGAAATAAAGCTTAGAAAAGCTTAGTCGTTCACCAAAAGTTCTCAATTGTACTACTCTCATCTTCGTTTGAAACTGTCGGAGGAGGAAAATCTCATAGGACTAATCCTTTTGAGATATCAGTTCTGCGCCCTTTTCTAACCTCACCTTTGCAGGCATCGGAAGCTTCATCCGCGCTCTCCGCATCGCCTCTCTCGCTGCATTGTAAAATTCTTCCTTGGTCCGCAACGTGAGAATCTTTTGTCCGGGCTTCACGCGCGCGGCCAGTCCTACGGGTCGGCCGAAGGCCTTCCTCATCCCGTCGGAAATCCTGTCGGCGCCTGCTCCCAGAGCAATCGGGTTCTCACGAAGTATCTGGTGCGGGTATACCCTGAGTTTGATATAGTAATTCTCTTCCCCGGCCGTCTTCTCCATTTTTCTATTGGCAGAAACACGAGCCGATTCCAGGGCGGTATGTCTAATTTGCCCCTTCTCCTTCATCACGAGGGAAAGCTCTATCGGGAAGTCCTCGTTGGGGTCACCCCTTTCAAAGAACGTGATGCGCGAGCCTGGGATACCCGTGATGTATTCCTTCCGAGTATAGGCCGGTCTGTCCTGCTCCCTGTAAACATGTGCTGGTTTCTTTGGCATGCTTTATCCTTTACCAATCTCTTTTGCCCCACATTTATATTTGTAATGTTAAAAGATTAACTCGGCAAAATGTACGTAATCATAGTCGGTGGAGGAAGGACTGGCTACCTCTTGGCCAAGAGGTTACTGAAAAGAAATCACGAACCGGTTATCGTCGAGGTAGAAGAAGAAAGAGCGCAAGATTTGGCCGCCGAGTTGGACGCCTTGGTAATTCACGGGAGTGGCTCGGACATAGACGTTCTCAGAGATGCGGGCGCAGAAAAAGCGGACGCTCTAGTAGCGCTGGCAGCCGCCGACGAGGTCAACTTCATGGCCTGCAAGCTCGCGAAGGAACTCGAAATACCGCGCGTCGTCACGAGAATAAACGAAGAAAAACACGCCAGCATGTTCGATGACCTAGGAATAGATGCGGCAATCAGTTTCGTCAACGCCGCAGTGACGCTGTACGAGAAAGCCGTTACAGGACCAGGGATGTACGGTCTTCTAGGGCTGGGAGGTGGCGAGGCCGAGGTTGTCGATGTCTCTGTTTCAGAGGAATCGGACGTAGTAGGTCGAACTATAAGAGAGCTAAATATCCCGGAACTGTGCACTGTGGCAATGATAACGAGAGACGAAAAATTGATTCCTCCCCGGGGAGACACCGAATTTATGGAGAGTGACCGGGTCATATTGGTCGGAAAATCCGACGAAATAATGGACCTTGCCAAGCTGTTTAGAGGCAGGTAGTTCCTTTTCTCTCTACTAATCCACTAGCCAGCTAAGATACTTTAATGCGTTTCTGGTACCCATAGACTTCAACAAACTCGGACCTTTCTTTATTAGAGCCTTCAACAACTCGGAGTGCCTATCGAACTCCGCATTTTCGAGCACGAGTTTCTTTACCTCAGGTCCCGCCATAAAATCCAAGAACTCGGAAATATCCTCGTCCGACATTCTCCTGTAGAGCCGTCTTATTTTTTTACCGTATTTCAGCTCAGATCCGATCTTCTCATCTACCAGATTCCTGTATTCGGCGAGTTCCTCTTCGGTGGGCTCATCCTCTAGGGCCTTAACGGCAACGGAAGACGCAAGCTCCGCACACGAAAGGCCAAAATAAAGGCCGCCGCCCGTCAGAGGCTTTACTTGACCGGCCGCATCGCCCACCAAAAGAACCCTCTCATCAAAAATATCCCTACTTCCCGGTTCCGGTATCGTGCCAGTCGTCAATCTGACTACCCTCTCCGTGGAATTCTCAGGCAAAACGCCGTTGTTTCCGATGAAATCCAAAAGCCTCTCGACCACGTTCCCGCTAGTGTCCCCCAAGCCGACCCTGTACACTTCCCCTGCGGGAGTCACCCATCCAAAGAAATCATCGGACAAATCGTTTCTCAAGTAAACGTGTGTTACGTGCTCTTCCGCCTCCGAAACCACCTCGGCCTGAGCACACACGATAGGAGAGGGGTTCCCCAACATATCAAAACTCCTCGCCACGAACGAGTTGGGGCCATCCGCTCCGATCACCATCCTGCTCTCGAGTTTTCTCGAGCCGGTTCCCGAAGCTATCCTTACAGTAACGCCCTCGGCATGTCTCGAAACCCCCCTACATCTGGAATTGAGCATGATATCCGCTCCCGATCGCAAGGCCGATTCTGCAATATCTCGATCGAACTTTGGCCTGTCAATAACATATGCCTCCGTACGATTTCTGGAAAGACCGAGGGAGTTATCGCCCGGACCATGAAACTTACCGGCTTCAAGGACATTCAACTGCCAATCCGCCGGGTCCATCCCCACGTCCTCCTTGAGCGCTTTCGCTCCCAAGATACCGGCGCAACACATGGGATTCCCTATCTCCGGGTCCTCCTCCAGAATCGTGACATCATAACCCCTATCCGCCAGTCGCTTCCCGACGTGGCAGCCCACGGGTCCTCCGCCCACGACAGTTACATCTTTCATCTTCACCAGCATCGAATTTTTTAATGCGAAGGTAAATAACGATACCGAGTGGAATCGAAATGATTGCCAGGATTGGTTATTTAATTATGGGAATACTGGTGCTATTCGTCCCGGGATTCCTACTCAGCTTTCTCCTGTTTAGCGGCGAGAAGAACCTAGGGTTCTGGAAAAGAATGATTACGAGCATCGGATTGAGCGCGTTTATTGACATGTTAATCATAACGATACTGGCCCAGCCCCTCCTAAGCGCCATGAGGTTTATACCGGTCGTGGGTAGCATCGGAATATTTTGCGTGGCCTGCGGGGTCCTCCTGTTTCTCAAAAAAGACAGCCTGGAAACCTTCCTCAACTTCTGGAACCGAATCAGAAGAAGTCCATAAAAGTAGCTAAATCGTTTATAAATAGGGAAAATGTTCGAATATAAACAGGTCATAGTGGTGCGAGAGGACCTTGAGATGAGTCCCGGAAAAATGGCGGCGCAGGTGGCTCACGCTTCATTATCCGCCGCCGAAAATTCTCGAAAGGAAAAGGAAGATTGGTACGAGAGCTGGAAAGAAGAGCAGCAGAAGAAAGTCGTGGTTAAGGTTTCCTCGGAAGAAAAACTCAAGTCTTTAAAGGAAGAGGCCGATGGGCTGAATCTCCCAAACCATCTCATCAGCGACGCCGGTTTAACGGAACTTGACCCAGGCACCACAACTGCCCTCGCCGTTGGGCCGGGGCCAACCGAAGAAATAGATAAAGTTACAGGGGACCTTCCACTCTTGAGGTGATGCTATATGAATCTCGGAGACGCCGGAGAAAAAGCTCTCTTGGAAATGGCGGGGGATATATGCGATAAAGATTACTGCGTCAGGGTTGGCGTCGGTGACGACGCCGCAGTCTTCGAAATGGGGGACGAATTTCTTGTAATATCGACAGATATGTTGGTGGAAGGAGTTCATTTCATTCGAGATTGGGGTCCTGAATTCCTGGGAAAGAAAGGAGTGGTAGCAAACCTGAGCGATCTGGCGGCAATGGGTGCTCATCCCCTAGGGTTGGTCTTTTCCTTCGGAGCCCCGAGTTCGGAAGACGTAGATTTCGTTTCCGATCTCCTGAAAAGCATTAACTCGACCGCTAGAAGTTACGGCTCCTACGTAATCGGGGGCGACATGAACGAGTCTGAAAAAATCATAACCTCCGGGACCTCCTTCGGAAGGATCGACGAAGCGGAAATATTGCTTAGATCGGGGGCAGAACCCGGGGACGTGATAGGCATCACGGGTAAGCTCGGAGAAGCCTCGGCGGGAATAGAAGCCCTGCTTAGCAAGGAACATTCCTTGTCGAGCTGGAAATCCTTAGAGAGCGCTTTATTCGGGCCGGTTGCGAGGGTAAAGGAGGGCAGAACTCTCGCCGAGAGTGGTCATGTCACTTCATGTATCGATATAACCGATGGACTAGTCACGGACGCCTGGCGTATCTCCAGAGCGAGCGAAGTCGGCCTGATTTTGGAAGAGGAAAAAATCCCAGTCAACGAGGCGGTCCTTGAATTCGCTCAAGGAATCGGAAAAGATCCGGACGAGTTTTTCCTCTACGGGGGAGAGGACTTCGAACTCCTCTTCACCGCAAATGCGGAGAACTGGAAAGATTTGAAAGACAGATTTGAAGACTCCGAAACGAAAATTTCTAAAATCGGAGAGGTGACCTCGGAAGAGGGAGTTCACATCCGTATAGACGGGTCCCTAGAAAAACTTCCCGACCGGGGATATGACCACTTCAAAAAGTAAAATTAGCAAGGGTTTTATTTATGGGATTTAATACCGAGAAGGGTTAGATGAGGTGATATGTTGAAATTAATAATAGTCGGACCTCCGGGCGGAGGAAAAGGCACATACAGCGAACGAATAAGCGAGAAGTACGATATCCCGCACATTGCCTCTGGCGATATCTTCAGGGAGGAACTGAAAGAAGGAACGGATTTGGGAAAGAAAATTGAGAAATACGTCGAGAGCGGAGATTTGGTTCCGGATGAAATAGTCAACGATGTCATGAAAAAGAGACTCAAAAAATCCGATTGTGATGAGGGCTTTATATTGGACGGATATCCAAGAACTTCAGAGCAGGCTACGGCACTAGACGAAATTGTGGAGATCGATCTAGTCATCAATCTGAACGTTGCCGAGAAAGTCGTGGTCAATAGGCTTTCCAGCCGTAGGGTTTGCTCCGAATGTGGAGCGATATATAACACTCAATTCATGCCCCCCGAAGAAAAAGGTATTTGTGACGAATGTGGAGGGGACCTGTATCAAAGAGAAGACGACAAGCCCGACGTCATCAAAAAAAGGTTGGAAGGATACCGGAAGAAGACCCATCCGCTTCTCGAACATTACAGGGAAAAAGGTATCGTGGAGGATATCAATATCCCCGAAGAGAGACCAATCGACGAGATATTAGAAGAGGTTTATTCCGCAATCGAGGAAAAATTATCCTGAGGTTATTCGTATAAAGGGAGTCGGAATTAAACGATGAAACTGGAGGAAGACATCCAAAACCTGACCGCCCAGGAAAAGAAAATATTATTGGCCCTGTCGGAAAAAAAAGAAGCTAGAGTTGAGGAAATCGAAAAAGAGACTGGACTCGGACAATCCGCAGTTATGAGGTCCGGACTCAACCTGAAAGAAAATGGCTTCGTAGAAATCATCGAAGAAACTGTTCATAAGATCTGCTTGAGCAATGAGGGTAAGAACTACTATAATGATCAACTTCCGGAGAAGAAACTTCTGAAGTCCCTCTGTTCCGAAGGTTCCTTGAAACTAGACGAAGTTTCCGAAACATCTGACTTGCCCGGGGAAAAAATCGGTATTTCTATCGGATGGGTGAAGAAAAAAGGTTGGGCCGAAATTGAGGAAAGGAACGGCAAAAAGTTCTTGAAAGTTACCGAAAGTGGAAAGAAGGCCCTAGAGGAAAAGGACGAGGACGAGGAACTACTGGAAGAATTTTCCGAAGGAAAGAGAGTAAAGCTTGATCAAATTTCTCAAAGCAAAGCAGAGGGAATCGAAAGATTGAGGAGCCGTGAACTGATCGAGACTGAAGAAATAACGAACAGAAAACTAGTCCTTACCGACAAAGGAATGAAAGCGCTTGACCTTGGTATCGAAGTCGAGGAGAGAGTAAGCCGCTTGACGAGCGATATTATAAGAAGCGGTGAATGGAAGAATAAAAAACTGAAAAAGTACAACGTCACCGCCTCCGGACCGTCGACCCATCCAGGCAAGGAACATCCACAACGAAGGACGATTGAAGAACTTAGATCCACCCTTCTCAGAATGGGGTTTGAAGAAATAAAGGGGCCGATCGTCGAGTCCGAATTCTGGAACTTCGATGTTTTATTTCAAGCTCAAAATCACCCCGCCCGCGAGATACACGACACGTTATCCCTTTCAAAGCCCGGGAAAGCCGATATACTGAACGAAGACCTGCTAAAGCGGGTCAAAAAAGCTCACGAGGAAGGGGTCGCCGGGTCCGAAGGATGGGGATACGATTTTGACGAAGAAATCAGTCACCGGCCAATTCTAAGGTCACAAACTACTGCCGATACGGTAAGATACCTATCCGAACGCCCGGAGCCGCCAGTCAAAGTGTTCTGTATCGATAAGGTATTCCGGCGGGAGAGGATTGACTACCAGCACCTGGCAGAATTTCCACAAGCAGAAGGAATCGTCATGGCGCCCAATCTTAACTTCAGACATATGCTCGGATACCTAAAGCAGATTCTGGTAGAAATGGGCGTACCCAAGATAAGATTCAGACCCGGGTATTTCCCCTATACCGAGCCCTCGGCCGAGGCGGACGGGTACTTCCCGGAGAGGGACGAATGGATCGAATTGCTAGGGGCCGGAATGTTCAGGCCGGAACTCTTGGAACCCTTGGGAATTGAACACCCAGTTTTGGCGTGGGGAATCGGCTTCAGCAGAATCGCAATGATCAGGATGGGAATCGAAGACATGCGCGATCTCCATAACAACGACCTAGAATGGTTAAAGGAACAGACACTGAGGTAGAGAAAAATGCCCACTATAGATGTCGACTTGGCGGACCTCAATCGCTTGCTCGGAGAGAGCCGCTCCTTCCGAGACCTAGAAAAACCCCTAAGGAACTTAGGGATGGAAATCGAGGGAACCTCCACCACCGAAATAAAACTGGAGGTTCACCACAACAGACCCGATCTCCTCGGAACTGAGGGAATAGCCAGAAGCCTGAAAGGCTACCTAGGTATTGAAACCGGGTTACCAGACTACGACTTGAAGGACCCAAACGTGACTTTCGAAGTCGACGAAAGCACTCAGCACATCAGACCAGTAGCATACATGGGAGTTATGGAGAATGTCGACATGGACGACAGATCACTCAAGTCGATAATGGACCTTCAGGAAAAATTACATGAAATCTTGGGAAGGGAAAGGGAAAAAATCTCGATAGGAGCCTACGACATCGAAGGCATGGAACCCCCATTTCACTACACCACTACAGCTCCCGAAGACGAAGGGTTCGTGCCACTAGAATTCGAGGAAAAATTAACTCCGCAGGAAATTCTAGAAAAGCATCCGAAGGGCCAAAAATACCGGCATCTGCTGGAAGGCTTCGACAGGTATCCATTGCTGGTGGACTCGAAAGGAGAAGTCCTCTCGATGCCTCCTATAATAAATAGTGAAGGAAGGAAAGTCACTTCTGATGCGAGCATATTAGGATTGGACGTTACCGGAACTGACGAGGAAGTCGCAAGGCAAGCACTCACGATCATAATGACCGCCGCCGCCGAAAGGGGATGGGACATCAGAGCTGCAAGAGTCAGTTATCCCGAAAAGGAAATTGTAACGCCCCAGCTGAAAAACAGAGAAATGAGTTTCGATCCCGAAGACGCCAACAGAAAATTAGGACTGGACCTGGGTGTGGTGGAAACCTCAGAAATCATGGAAAAAATGAGGTACGGCGTCCTCGAAAAGGGAGATAACGAGATAAAAGTAGAGGCTCCTTCGTACCGATTCGATCTGATGCACGAGGTCGACCTTTTTGAAGACATCGGCATAGGTTACGGTTACGACAGCTTGGAACCGACCCTGCCCTCGATAGAGGTGGCCGGGAGGCCAAACCCCCTGGAAGAGGTCAGCCAGATGGCCAGGAGGGTCATGACGGGGTTCGGATTCATGGAAGCCATGCCCTATTTGCTGACGAGCCCGGAGCTCAACTTCAAGATGATGCGTGCGGACGGGGAAGCAGCCACTATCAAAAACCCGGTGTCGGAGGAATACTCTATTCTTAGAACGTGGCTACTTCCTGGGCTGATGAACGTCTTGAAGGAAAACAAGCGCCACGAGCTACCCCAAAAGGTCTTCGAGGTGGGAGACGTGGTTCTGCTGGATGAAGAAGTCGAAACTGGGGGCCGAAACGTGAGGAGGGCCGCCGCCGTTGCGATAGGCGAAGAACTGGATTTCACTTACATCCGCTCGATAGCCGAAAGCTTGCTCAGAGAGCTGGGGATAGAATGGAAGATTGAACCCTTCGAACATCCGTCCTTTTTGGAAGGAAGGACCGCCAAGTTCTTGGTCGACGAAGAGATTTGGGGATTCGTGGGGGAAATCCACCCCGAAGTAATTCTCAACTTCGAGCTGGAGCATCCCGTAGCCGCGTTTGAAGTCAACCTTCCGGAGCAATAGGCAATTGAAGGAACTCGAAAAAATTGCGGAATGGATTTTTGAAAATTATTCATCTGCTGAAAAGATAGTAGAGGTCGGGATAGGCAGAACCACAACTATTATAGAGAAACTACGCCAGAAATTACCCGAGTCCGAACTCATCGCCACCGACGTGAGGAAAGTGCCGGTGCCCGAGAACGTCGAATTCGTTCTCGATGATGTAACTGATCCCGACCCGGATCCTTATCGGAACGCAGATCTTATCTACTCCCTAAGATCCCCTCCAGAATTTCATTCTTCGCTACTGAACTTGGCCGAGGAGAACGGGTCCGACCTGCTCATAAAACTCGTAAATTCCGAAGAAGCCCCTCCACGCGGAAGACCGGTAAATTACCTCGGAGTATCCTTCTACTTGAAAGAAATAAAATAAATAAAAAGTAAATATCCTCTCACTCTTCAAAAAATCAACTTATCATAAAAAAAAGAACTTTCGTAGATAAATTTTGATTCCTCGGACGGTCGAGACGCATCAAAATAAATATTAATTCAATTAATATGGCCTAACCGCAACAAAAAATCATAATTAACTTCAAAGCGATTTAAATCCGCTTATAAACCTTTTTCCACCACCCTACGTCGAGAGATGAAGGAGTACATGCGGATAACTGGAGCTATTGGCTTTGAGGCCTGGACATAATCAGCAATATAAATACAATAATGTGAGTAAAATTTATTAAAATGACTGGAAAGACTGGGAGAGGATCACACGGCCCTGACGCTAGAGGAAAGACTGGGAATAAATGAAAGCGCAATCAGGAGACACCTGGACAATCTCGAACAGGAAGGCTATATAGAACACTACTTCGAAAAGGCCAAAAGGGGAAGACCCAAGAAAATATTCTCGATTACTTCAAAAGGAAGAAAACTGTTCCCCCAAAAAACGCACCTTCTGTTCTCGATTCTAGCGGAAAAGGTAAGCGAAAAACATGGGAAAGAAGAGCTGGATAATTTACTCTCCGAAGTCGCGAAGGAATTTGCAGATATGCTCGAAATTGAAAACGGCAAGAAGACAGATAAAGAAAAGCTGGAAATGCTCGTGAACTCGCTAGATAAAATAGGATTTTACGCTTCCTTGAAAGAAAAAAACGGAAAATTCTACATAGAATACAGAAACTGCATATTCGAAGAGGTAATCGAAAAATTTGGACACAGATTGTGCGATATGCACAAAAAAATACTATCAGAAGCCCTTCCAGAAACAAACGTGGAAGTAAAGAAAAGCATAGGGCAAGGCGATAAAAAGTGTTGTCATCTCGTGGAAGTTTAGATCGAGTCTTCTCTCAAGAAATTAACGTTTTCATAAATCTTTAATTCTCAGGAAAATCCCGTAAGACCGCTTACCTTTAATCACAAAAAAGTGAGTAAAGTATATAAAGGTAGCGTCACAAATAATGATGGTGAGTGAAAAATGTCGGAATCTGATATGAAGGTGGATGTTCTGGGGGAGACCTGCCCAGTACCCTTAGTTGAGACTAGGAAGGCTATCAAAAGGTCATCACCAGGAGACGTTATAGAAATAGTCGGGGATCATCCAACTTCGAAAAAGGAAATCCCGATGGCTTTGGAGGAAATGGGTATCGAGTCCCCCTCAGTTGAGGAAGAAGGCGATAACTGGAAGATAACTATTCGAATCGACGAGGAGCCGGAGATTTAAGGTGGTCGAAATGCCCGAAAAAGAAAATCCAACTTCAGGGAAAGCCACACTGATAGTTCACAGCGGTGAAATGGACAAAATATACAGTGCGCTAATTATTGGAAACGGAGCCCTGTCGATGGGAATGGACGTGTCTATGTACTTCACGTTCTGGGGTCTGGAACGGCTCAAGAAAGGCCAGCTCGAGGAGGGACCCCTCTCGAGAAAAAATTTCATGGGGATCGGGAAGAAAATGATTCAACGCAAGATGGAAGATGCCAACGTCGCCTCACTCGAAGATTTGCTCCAAGATTTTGTGGATCTCGGGGGAAAGATACTTGCATGTGACATGACAATGGACATTATGGGAGTGGACAAGGAGGATCTTAGAGAGGAAGTTATAACCGATTACTGCGCCGTGGGGACATACATAAAAGAAGCAAAGGAATCCGACATAACACTCTTCATTTAAGGGGGTAATTTGAATGAACGAGATAGTTTATCTTGACAATGGTACAGCTTCGCGTCTCGATGAAAGAGTTCTGGACGAAATGAAACCATATTTTTTCGATACTTACGCCGTGGCGACCTCCGACTTTGCATATTCGATGGGAATAGAAGCAAAGGAGGCTCTGGGGGAGGCCCGCGAGGTGATAAGCTCCGAGCTGGGGGGTTCTTCCGAAGAGTTAATATTCACCTCGGGGGCCACCGAATCCAGCAATCTGGCCATTAAAGGAGTCGCAAAAGGGAGAAAAGAAGGTAATCATATAATAACGTCGGAAATCGAGGACTTCCCGGTCCTCCACAGCGTAGAGTCCCTAGAAAAAGAGGGATTTGATGCGACCTACCTGAATGTGGACGAAGAAGGATTCGTGGATCTGGAGCAACTTAAAGACTCCATAAAGGACGAAACAAGTCTGGTCAGCATCCAACACGCCAACCAAGAAATCGGTACTGTCCAAAACATCAAAGCGATCGCCGAAATATGTGAGGACGAGGACGTACTTTTCCATACCGACGCCACGCACTCTTACACGAGAATCCCTCTGGATGTGGAAGAGATTCCTGTCGATCTGGCCACAGTCTCCGCCCACACGATACACGGACCCAAGGGTATAGGAGGACTTTACATCCGAAAAGATACGCCGTTGGAAAAACAGATGGACGGGGGTTTTCAAGAAAACAACATGAGGGCCGGAGTGGAAAACATTCCAGGTGCAGTCGGTTTCGCCAAAGCGGTAGAACTCGTAACGCCCGAAGAAAACGAAAGGCTGAGAAATATGAGGGACGATTTGATAGAAAGGCTACTCTCGGAGATACCCGACGTCTCCCTCAACGGTCCCAGAGAAAATCGAACTCCACAAAACGCCAATGTAACTTTTCACTACGTCGAAGGTGAATCTATTACCCTCCACATGGACATGAGGGGGTTCGCAGTGAGCACCGGGTCCGCGTGTTTCAGCAAGTCCCTGGAAGCAAGTCACGTTATAATGGGAATTGGCGGCGATCACGAAAGAGCTCACGGATCCGTGAGGTTCACACTCGGAAGATTTAACGAGGAGGAAAATGTGGATGCGACGGTAGAGGCAACAAAGGAAGTCGTAGAAAAGCTGAGAGATATTAGTCCTCTCGGGGGAGGTGATTAACTGTGGAATCCCCCTACAGCGACAAGGTAATGGAGCTCTTCCAGAATCCGAAGAACGTCGGAGAAATGGAAGAACCCGACGCAAGGGCTAAGGAAGGAAGTCCGGCATGCGGAGACATGGTAGTTCTCTACCTGAAGGTCGACGAGGAAACGAAGGAGATAACCGACATCAAATTTAAATCGTACGGATGCGCTTCAAACATCGCTACCGGCTCGATAATAACGGAAATGGCCAAAGGGAAGACACTAGAAGAGGCCAAGGAAATAACTTGGGAAGATGCCGCAGAAGAACTTGGGGGACTTCCCTCGATAAAAAAACACTGCTCAGTTTTGGCCGCCGACGCTCTCCACGAAGCCATAAGGGACTACGAAGAAAGACACGGGTTGGCAAAGGACCGTGGACCAACGACGGACGAGGTAGTCAATGATCGGCTTCAACATGTGATGAACCCAAGAAGTGGAGTTAGCATAGTAGCCGATGACTTAGTGGAAAAAATAACGGTCGAAGACGGGACTATAGACGTCAGGCTTGGCGTCACCGAGGACGATCAATTCGCCTCAGCTTTAGAAGAAGACATAAGGGAAAAGCTAGAGGCCCTTTGGGATATCGAGGAAGTCAATATACACTTTGAATGATGAATCGAGAAACAATCGCCTACAACTTCTTGAAACCCCAAACATCAATAGTCAGGTCTTTCCTCCTGCATCTCATCGAGGGAGTTTTTCTGGACACTGTAAAATTCGGAGCACTTTTTCATAATTTTCTTCGCGACGCCGCTTAGGCCGTCCGGACTTCTCCGGGGTTTTATTTTTTTGACCGTCCTACCTCTGAAGTCCCGTACCCTCCTTTCATTGACGTAATTTTTCCGCTTTAGTTTCCGAATGGATTTTTGAACTACGTAATCAGGGACGTCAAGACTCTTAACTAATCTATCGCGCGGTAGGGGTGAGAGGTAAGCACCGATGTCAACCTTTCCCTTCAAATTATCAAAGAGCCTCCTGCCGGGTATATCATCGCCGGCGGCCTCGTAGAATCTTCCGGCCCTACGGACCCCCAGATGGCTCAACTCGTCCGTAATCTCGGAATCGCTTTCCTTCACGTCAACGTATCCGTGAACCTCGAGTCTCAGCAGGGCATCCCTTATCTCCTCCTTCCTCAGACTCTCGCCGTAATTCTCCTGTACGAATCGGTATAGTTGAAATTCGAATCCCCCTCCCGGTTTTCTAATCCAGAGAAAAAAGGCTAGGTACCCTTCCAGAGAATCGGGATCAATCTCGAAAGGAACCATTTCCTCCAGTTTATCTCTAGCAAAGCTCTCTATTTTCTCGCCCTCGTTTTCTATTATTTCCATCGGCTCCTCGGTTACCTCCCTAAGCAATTTCCTTAAACTGCCGATCTCGGATATCGTGGACAGGGTGAGTTCGTGTAGGTAGCAAATGTTCGAAGAAATCCTTTCAGTAACCTCGTCCGGGAGTCCATGTCTCCCCCACCCCTCAAATTTCCCTTTCATCATCCGGTTAATCTCCTTTTCGACCCCCTCCAGCATCCTATCTGCCTCCTCTCGACCAAAATTTTCCGCGTACTCCCTATCGGTGAAAGGAAATCCGGACTCGTAAAGATCGCCTCTCAGGTTTTGAAGCAATTTCGAAAACTCAGGCCAAAAATAGAAATCCAGATCAAATTCAAACCCGGAGTCAAATATCGTGGTAAATCTACAAATCCAAATAATGTCAATGTTACCTACCTTTTCGTTTTTCTTCCAAAAACTATCAGATCTTACCGATTCGCCCTTCTTATAGGATTTGGTCACGTGTATGAGCTTGTAACCCTCGTCGCGCATCCTGCTGACTACTTCGTTAAGCAGTTCGGGAAATTTTTCCTGAGATGCCCCTCCCAAATGCTTAATCTGCTTTTTTATGGGGGATTTAATCCTTACTACTTCTGACGTTCTGGCGCTCACAGTTATCAACATTTCATTACGTCTCTGGAAAATTTAAAGGAAAGGATAGCTTTTAGTACGGGAAATGAGAGATTTTTAAACGCAATGATGGAGTAATCCACGGTATTCGAGGGCTGGTGTGAACCGATGATCGCCAGTGCAATGCCGTGGGGACACTTGAGTAATCCATCGGAAAAAACGTGCCCTCGCGGTCCCCGTAGGAGTTCTTGGCGTGACACCAGTCGATGACTGCGGGACAACCCGGGCGCGAAACACGATGGTACGGGCCCCCGACAAAGCCCGCCACGAGGGTTACCGAGTGGAGAGCGCCGAAAGGCAAAAACGATGAAGCTCGGAGTTAGTAGGTTGGGATACAGCGGGGGTCCTAACTTTCAAACTCGGACTTTATTCTCTGAGCCGTTTTCCAAGTCTCCCTAGCAAAATTGGGTAAACTCTTGTGGCTTTCCATCCAATCCTTCAAAAATTTGATCGTCTTGCCGTCCGAGGGATACCCCGACCCGGTTTCCCCGTATTTTTCTTTGAGCTCGTCAATTCTCATGTCTCTCCTTACCTTGGCCACTATTGAAGCCGCCGATACCGGGACGTGATTCTTGTCGGCCTCGTGCTCAACGATAAGCTCGGTTGAACAGTCCATCAAATCCCTGACACTTCCAGTAAACTTGTCCGGGTTGGCACTCGCCGAATCCAAGTAGGCTTTTTCGGGGCTGAGTCTATCCAAAATGCGCGCGAATCCAATGGCCTCTATCCTGTTCAGGTTGGTCCCTTCCCTCCGAAGCTCATCTATCTCCCAAGGCTCAAACTCTACGATTTCTATTACCTCGGCCCTTTCCTCTAAAAATACCTTCAACTCCTCTCTCCTATGGGGATTAATTTCCTTCGAATCTCGAATCCCCTCCTTTCTCAAATCCTCGAACTCACCTGATTCGAGGACTATGCCACAGATGACCATCGGGCCTAGAACGGGGCCTTTGGGCGGGCCTCAAGCGATAGCCCTCTACCCGCCTCGTCCAGGCCGGCCACCAAGATGCGTTTATTCATTTTATGACCGCACTGGGTATTTTCTAAATGGAAATGAAGCTAATAAAGTATAATCTGTTTTATCGGCTATACTGAGGTTTAAACGGGCATCAATCACAATTCACTGGATTTATAAGAATAGTCCCGTCTAATTCATACGGAGTGTGGTTTTTATCCAGAAAGGTCAATCCCTCGCCGTGGGTGTCGCCGTCGTAATAGTGATTATAGGGTTGGTCGGTTTCGGCATCTATTATTTTGCATTCCGTAAACCACAAAAACAGGAATTAAACTCCGCCAAAACCTCCGCCAAAGAAACTCTCCTCGAGCTACAAAACGTCGGTACGGACCAAGCACAAGAAAAAGTCAGTGAATACTACAGTCAAGTCCAGCGAGCGGAAACGGTAAGCGCGGTCAATTCCATCGAGCAGGAAGTAAACTCCGAAATCAGACTGGAGTCCAAGCGCGCCTCAATGATAGAGGCAGTTAAAAAAGCTACCTCGGGATCCTTTCAAGACCTGACCGAAGTCAGAAACAGTCTATTAAATGATATAAATTCGGCCACTTCTACCAGCGCTCTGAACAACATATCCTCCAAAATGGAAGAAGATATCACCTCAGAGTGGAGAAGCGAACTCAACACTCAAATCAGTTCCATATCCGGCCAAAATATAGTCAAAATTAGGAAAAATAGCAAAGTCTACGAAAGTCACGTGACGAAAGACAGAGCCCTCTCATACATAAACAATCACTCATGGGAAGTTCTTTCCGAAGTTAAATTTATCGAATCCAATTCTTTCGAGGTCCCGGTGATTGACACGTTCAAGAACACACCGACCATCAAAAAGGATACTAGAGTCAATGTCTACGAATACGGGTACGAAAATAATTCGATGCAAATCCGAGTAGAAAACACGAAAGTTTTGAGGATTATATATCCAAAGGATGTGCTTTCTTCCATCTCTTGGAGCAGAAGCGAAGATTTAGGTGGAGAAACTTTGAGTTACAACTTCAACACCAACGTTTGGGAGGAGATTAAGGCCTCCACCGCAGGAATTGAAGAAGCCCAGCAAGTATGGAACAACTGGGCGGAGAACGTCGTGAACACCGCCAGAGAAAACGCCAATTTAGGTAATTACGACCTACAAGCTATCTACGTACTGAGGGTTTCCTCGGATCAAGTCGCTCAGGACCTCATTCAAATAGAGAAGTTCGAAGGAGGAAACCGGGACCTGGCACTGTTGGCCAGAGACTGAAAACGCTCACTTTTACCGACCCCAACGGTGACCAAAAATGGCAAATAATTTTCTCATTACCGGTTCTCCAGGAAGCGGAAAGACTACTGTTATCGAAAAAGTGATCTCAAATTTGGAGAAGAGGGACTTTGTTACCGGCGGTATATTCTGTCCGGAAATCCGGGAAAGCGGGACCAGAAAAGGATTCGAAATAGTGAACATAAAATCCGGAGAGTCGAAAATCCTAGCCCACGTAAATCGTTCCAAGGGTCCCCGGGTCGGAAAGTATCGGGTAGTGGTCGAAAACGTTGACTCCATGACCGAGTCCGCCATCGGACGAGCGGTAGACGAATTTGATCTCGTCGCAGTCGATGAAATAGCGCCGATGGAAGTCAAGAGCCAAAAATTCCGACGGCAGGTGGGCAGGGCCCTCGATTCTGAAAAGCCATTCCTGGGCGCGATTCACAAGAGGTCCAGCTCCGGCTTTATCGGCGAGGTTAAGGAAAGAAACGATGTCCAACTCTTCGAGGTAAAAAAAGATAACAGAGAAAAACTGCCGGAAGAACTTACTGACCTGATTCTGAATGAACTATCTTAGTTCCATATGGTCCCTAAGAAGGATAATCGAGACAGGGCCCATAGCGTTTTGAAAATTACTCTCGAGTTGGACTTAGCTTAAAGAAGTGGCTTTTTCTATATGTATTGAAAGGTGTATCCGTTGGAAACGGAAATTGTGGAAGAGGGAGAAGCAGAATTAATCGTTCCCCAACTGGAAAAGTACAAAACTTCAGATAAAGAATACGTTCCCTCAAAGACTCCCGTCTTCTTTAATCCAGTCATGGAAATCACGAGGGATATATCGGTCTCATCCCTCCAAGTACTGGGGGAAGACATAGACGGCCTCCGAATATGCGATGCATTGGCCGGAGTGGGAGCCAGAGGTATAAGATACTCAAAGGAGTTGAAGGACCCCGGAGAGATAGTCATCAACGATAGGGACGAAGAGGCAGTAGACCTGATCAGAAGGAATATAGAAAGGAACGAACTCGAATCGGCCGTCGCAAGCGAAGAGGATGCGAACGCCCTACTGAGCAATCACCGCCCTCGCTTCCACGCGATAGACCTGGACCCCTTCGGAACCCCCGTCCCATTCTTGGACTCGGCTTTTTCAGCCATCTCCCGACGGGGAATGTTATTCGTTACCGCCACGGACACGGCACCGCTCTGTGGCGCATATCCGAAACCATGCCTCAGGAAGTATGGGGCAAAGCCTCTAAGGATTTCCTATTCCAGGGAACTGGGATTGAGGATACTGATCGGAACCGTGCAAAGGAGGGGAGCCACGTACGATCTCTCTCTTTCACCCGTCCTCAGCCACGCTACACAACATTTCTTTAGAGTACACTTCAAGGTCGATCAGGGCGCCAAAAAAGCGGACAAATTGCTGAAAAAACAGGGATATATATCTCACTGCTCCGGATGCGGCAGGAGGTATGCAACCAAGGGACTTGTTACCGAACTTCCCCAAAACTGCGATTGCGGCAGAAAATTGGCCCATTCCGGTCCCATGTGGCTGGGAGAGTTCGGAGAGAAAGATCACCTCAGAAAAGTCATAGAGGACATATCGACGAGGAACTTTGACCTCGGGAGAAAAGAAAGGGATTTACTAAGAAGCTGTCTGAACGAGGCTGAAGGCCCACCGACTTTCTATGACATCCACGAAATTAGCTCTAAGCTCGGGACTTCGCCACCAAAGCTTGACCTCTTGGTAAATAGGTTAAAGGAAAGGAATTTCTTCGTCTCCAAGACGCACTTCTCGGGAACAGGTTTGAGAACCGACGCTCCAATGGAGACTCTGGTCGAAATAATTCCCAGCTGACACTCAAGGTCGGCGGAAACCTTTGCCGACAA
>CAZEBR010000011.1:30862-37775 GCA_964510375.1 Hadarchaeota archaeon (SeqCode)
TCTCGGCACTTTCGTCTCGCGACGCATCCGGTTTCGAGGACTTCAAAAAATCAAAACATTTCTTCGCATCCTTTCTCAGGTCTTCAAACATCTCCCCCTGAAAAACCTTGATCAGGACGTTACCGCCCGGCTTGAGCAATCGTCTCGCAAGATTTAGAGTCGCCCGTCCGAGCTCGACGGACCTGGCATGGTCCACATCCCATATCCCTGATACGTCCGGTGCGGCATCCGAAACAATCACATCGGGACTACCGGGCAGGTTTTCTTTGATTACGTCCTCCGTTTCCATCTCCGTTATATCTGCCTGAATGCATTTTACGTTGGAAATATCCAAATCTTCGATCTCCTCCAGATCTACTCCAATAATGGAACCCTTCTCACCTACTATATCTCGCGCGACTTGAAGCCACCCGCCAGGTGCGGCGCCGAGGTCAAGCACGACGCCGCCCGGTTCGATGAGATCGTACTTTTCGTTCAATTGCTTGAGCTTGTAAGCTGCCCTGCTCCTGTAACCTTCATCCTTGGCCTTATTATAGTAGTGATCATTCTTTCGCTTTTCTTGCCAATTTTCTCCCATTTTACCATTCCCTCGGGGCGAGTCCAATTTTTTCGAAGCTTGATCTTACCTTCTTTTCCAACCGGGAAAAGTCCTTGGCATAAAACAAATGACTATCACACCCACAATCGGAGGAACCGAAGTCTTTTACCATCTTGAACGAATCGGCAACCGCCCGAGCCAAGTCGCATTCCTTTCTCTCCTCGCTTACTCCAAAGAGCACCTTCTCTACATCGGACTCCGAAAGAAGATAGTCTATATGCCAGTGCAATTTTTTCTCGTCCTCCAAGTGCCTTTCAATCCTGTTCTCCAACCCGTTGAGGGCCGAGCCAACGTAAGCGTAAAAACCGTTTTGAAACTCTATTTCCCTAAGACGACCGACTTCGATGTATTTAGGCTCAGAAAGCTCCACCAATAAGACGTAGGTCCCCTTCATACTCGCTTTTTCTTAAATCATGTTCCGTTATTAAGATATTCCCGATACAAATCTACGAGCTCTGAGGTTCTTTTACGTCGGTCTTTCTCGGATTGGTCCTCGCATAAGGCTTGCGATCCTCCTCCACCGATCCCCAAAGAACGCTCACGTCTTCCGGAGGCGACTCGTTTTTCTTAAGATAGCTATCTACTCTTTTTACGATCTCCTTATCGATAACCTCGGGAGGATTTTCTAGGTTAAATATCGCTTCTTCTATCTCTTCATGATTTGGCCTGCTGATTACCTCCACCAAAGCCTCATCCTTGAGTCTCAAATCCTCACTTTGAAATACTCGTGGGACAGAATATTTCAGGTCAAAAATCTGCTCTATCTTCTCTTTTTCCTTGTTGAGCATCAAGACCCCGAAAGGTTGATCCTCCAGTAGCCGGTAACTGTTGAGTATCCTATTCCTATTCTTCCTACTATCGGACACCACCAGATAGGATTTAATCTGCTTCGAATCGATATTTCTACTCTTGGGATAGACGGAGCTTTCAAGCTTGAGGCTTTTCACATCCTTCTCAATGTTCTTCGAGTCCCTAGTAAATTTGAAGAGTGATATTTCATTTCTATTTTTTATGATTAAGTCTACGAAGCCAACTAACCCCCTATGAGCGTAGGGTGCCCAAACCTCATAGTTTTCGGGATACCCCTTCAGTTCTAGAAAATTCTTAATCAAATCCGAGTTCTTCTCTTTAAATTTATTCTGAATGTTTTGCATAGATGACCATTATCTTTTTTCTCTGTCATCCCTTAAAGTTCTCCACCTTCCTTAATTGGCAACAAAACCGAGTCAAAAGACAGATAGAATCCTCATAGACTCGAACTAAAATCCTATAAGGAAAATAAAACCATTCTAAATTGTAAAAATCTTAAAAATAACCTCTAAGAAAACTAATTCTTCATCATATTTAACTTGAAACCCAAAGAATTAGACTTAAGTTTCTTCTTCTTGCATTTTTTCGGATATTTTTTCTTTTAAACTTCCTAACTTCTCTCGAAGTTTTAACAATTCCTCAGGCTTTGCTGCCGCAAACCCTTTTTGCTCTTTAAGTCCACCGAAAAATATCAGCTTATCCCCCGGTTCAATAGCCAGATCGTTTCTCAAATCCGCGGGTATTACCACCTGACCCTTTTTGCCTACGGTAGCCGATCCATAGAATATCGGTTCGGTCTCTTCTTCACCCACATTTACACCTCCCTCCTAAATTCCTATCGCACCTACTCATAGCTAAGCGCCTCAACAGGGTCCATCTTTGATGCCCTACGAGCTGGATAAAGCCCTGAGATAATTCCTATCATCAAGGATATTCCTATGGACAGTCCAACCCATTCTATCGGTATTATACCTTGAACCCCAATCAAGATTGGAACGAAAAGATTGGCCACTAAATAAGCTAAGGAGAGTCCTACTATACCTCCCAAAAGACCTATTAATCCTGATTCAATCAGAAAAAGGCTTAAAATATCTCTGTTTTTCGCACCAACGGCTTTCATTACTCCTATCTCCCGAGTCCTTTCGGTCACCGACACAATCATAATATTTGCTATCCCTATTCCACCGACCAACAGTGAAACGGATGCTATACCAATAAAGAGAAGGTTAATAGTACCGGTGATTTCATCGACAAAACTTAGAACATCTTCTTGGGTTTGAATGGTATATTCTTCTCTTTCCTCCGTTGTAGCCTCCTCAAAAGTCGTGGCTTGACCTTCCAAATCAAATACATCCACCCTCTCCTTCTCCTCCTCTATGGTTTTCTCGGGTTCAACCTTCAACAGCCTGTCGAGGGTCTCGATGGCTTGCGATTTTACGGCATCCACATATTCATCGCTTTTGGCAAAAAGACTAATGCTCGAATAACCCTCTTGACCCGTCATTTCGTTGAAGGTCGAAACAGGCAAATACACGTCCGGTTGCATAGCTGCAAAACTAGATGGGTCTTCAGATATCCCTTTGACCTTAAATCTCCTCGTAACGGGCTCGTAACCGTTCTTCATTAATGTAATCTCAATCGTCGACATTTCGAGTATGGGTTTGTCAAATTCATTTTCCGCTAAAGAACTGCTTACAACTACAGTAGATTCGTCTTGACGCCGGAGTGTAGATCCTTCGACTATCCCTAAATCTCTAGCATCAAAGTATCCGGACTTCACGCCCGAGATAACCAAGGACTTCTGATCACCCATATATTTCACAATTCCCTGTCCACTTCTACTGGCAGTCGAGCCCTCTAGATAGACGCTTCCACTTAAAGAATCATAAACATGATCATCGAAACTTCGATTTTCTCCGGCTTGAATCGAAACGAAGTTTGAACCTAATCCCTCCACCTGTTCCTTAAAAAAAGAACTAAAACCTTGAACCACCGCCACGTTCGCGAGGACCGCAGTTATTCCTATAATTATCCCAAGCGTTGTTAGGAAGGATCTAAGCTTGTGAGACTTTAAATTATTGAAAGAAGTTCGTAATACCTCAAGAAAATCCAAGGGATTACCTCCAGCGCCAGTAATAAAGCCCTAGTACGACCGCAATAATCACAACTGCAACCGCGAAAAGAATGGGCCCAAAATCTCTCTCGGGTTCTTTCAAATTCACTTCAACGTCCAGAGGGGCGCTCTTATGAGTCTCTCCTCCGCAGCGGTATAAGGCGTAGAATGATAAGTTATCTCGATCCGGCAAATTCTCAGTCTGCAACATAAAATCGGCCGATAAATATGAATCGACATCCATAGATCCAATCCATCGGACGCTCGGCGTTATTTCGTAACCTTGTGGAGGAATTATCCGAACGGCTTCGATGCTCTTCGACATTAGATTTGCGACTTCGAGTGAAATAACGGTAGATCTCCCCTTCGTGGCTTCCACAAACTCTGACTGTATAAGCATCAAATGCAGATTTTCGTGGAAGGAACGGATCTTTCCGTTATCATACAGTTTTCCTGAATCCCCATACCTTACGCTGGCTCTATATTCGTAAACGGTATCACGTTTCAAATCAGTAAGTTCATAAGAGTAGTCTTTGGAAGTATAATCAGTTTCCCATCCAGTATTATTCCACTTTTCCTCGTCCTCTTCCCGATAGTAGAAGGTTACATCCGCGGAACTGTAATCACCATAATCGATGGAAGCATTAAGGGTCGCTTTCTCACTCTTCAAATCGGTCGCATTTTCAGTTTCCACCTTAACCTCTTCACCGGTCACCTCAAATAAGTCCTCAACGCGCTCGGTAGTCTCAAGACCGTATACGTTGGTAGTTCTAATTATCACCGATGCTTCTCCAAGGGTGAACGAATTGTCGGGGTTAAAAACGAACGAATAAGTATTTTCATAGAAAGAAACGTTCTTTACTGCCTCGATATTCCCACTTGGCCAACTGTCATAATTCTCGGTTCTATTATTTTCATTTTTAATCCAAATTTCAACGGATTCAATATTATCTATGCCGCTTTCCTCATAAATCTGGAAACTGATATCGATATTATCATCGAAGATGTTAACTTCGTCTTTGCTCGATTCCACGGCTAATATCTCCGAGGTCTCCCTCCCGGAAACTGTAACCTCTCTACTCGTCGAGCTAGTATCACCGAAAGCGTCAGTTACCGACAGGGTCACGGTATCGGTAACGCTCTCATCGTAAACATGAGAAGGATTTTGCGCATTCGACTATCAGTCTCTTATACCCTCCCATCTCCACTGCGCTATATACCCGTCTTCGTCCGTTGACTCATCTATAAATTGGATCGTATTTTTCAACGGCGAGGACGAATAATGGGAAAAGTCAACTTCGGGCTTTATATTCGAAACGGTTATGTTTTTGCTACAGGTACCTGCGTTACCATTGTTATCGGTGACGGTCAGACTCACAGTATAAACGCCGGGATCCGAATAAGAATGGTCCGGGTGATACTTGGAAGATCTAGCTCCATCACCGAAATCCCAAGAATAGTCCACTATATATCCATCCGAAATTGAGACCTGGCTAGAAAAATGAATAACGTTCTCAGTGGTGGGGGAAGAAGGAGAATAGGAAAAGTCGGCGATTGGATGCTCCCCTTGCTTTCCTGCGGCCGTTGGAGCGAGCAATAGCAAGCTCAAAATACCGATACTGAGGATGATTGTTACATGTTTTAAGGATATGTTATCCACCTTTACGCCTCCTGAATTACCTTTCCGACTTGAGATTCCCCTTGAGATACTATTTGCCCGTCCACCAGATGAACTTTTCTCTCTGCCCGATCGGCTATATGGATTTCGTGAGTCACCATTACTATCGTCCTACCCCTATCGTTCAAATCCTGGAGGATGTCCATAATTCCTTTGCCAGTTTCTGTATCCAAATTCCCCGTCGGTTCATCCGCCAACACTATAGCAGGATCAGCGACCAAAGCACGAGCAATAGCGACTCGCTGCTTCTGTCCTCCACTCAACTCCGTGGGAAGGTGGTCCATTCTATGGCCCAACCCTACTTCCTCGAGCAGTTCTCGTGCCCTGTCCTCGCGTTCCTCTCTATCAACTCCTAAAAAGCTGAGCGGCAATGCCACGTTTCTTAAAGAGGACATTCTCGCCAGAAGGTTAAATTGCTGAAAAACGAATCCCACCTTTTTCCCCCTAACTTGGGCGAGTTCTGACTCGGATAGTTCGGATATTGCAACATCATCTATCCACACCTCTCCCTCCGTGGGCCGAAGCAGGCAGCCAATTATATGCATCAAAGTCGACTTACCACTTCCGCTCGGCCCGGTAATCGCAACGAAGTCCCCTCTCTGAATGGATAGATCTATCCCCTTGAGAGCTTCCACCTTAACTTTCGTGCCATAAACTTTCCTAACGTTTTCTAGCTTGAGGACAGAATCTTCTGATTTTATCTGAGCCACTTAGACCTCAACCCCCACTCGTTTATGTGTATAACTTAACCATAATTTCATACTTTTCTTACCTTTATTATAAATCCGAAACGTATAAATCTTTCTAGCAAGTTATCATATCCGAACGGAGAGATGCTGGTCAGATAATATTTTCTATTTCTCCCCTACCGCAGCTACCCAAGATAATTTTGATTTTCTCTAGAAATCCCATGTTTTTGTTATGAATCTAAAGATAAATACAATCTTCTCTTTCTCGTAATAGTGAAGTGGCCGAAGTTGCTAAATTTACCTGTAAATTTTTATTTTCGAATTTGTTCGATCAAATCCAAGTAAGTAATAACCAGAGACCCCGATCACATCGATAAAAATTATTTAGTGCTATATTAATTTCCAGATAGTCCCTAAAAGGAATGTCAGCCCCCCCGCTAGGAAAAAAGCAGATATCCATCCCAAAACGGTAAATCCGATTTTCTCAGTGTTTTTGTTTTCTACTCCTGCTACCAATCCGCTTCCAATCACTGCTGCGATGATGGCTAGGTTGAATGAGACGGGGACTCCCAATTGAATCCCTACTTGTGCTATTAGTCCCGAGGCGAGCAGGGCTGATGCCGATCTTCTGGGCCCGATGTTCGAGTAGTCATAGGATATCGTATGAATAATTCTGGGGGAGTACATCCACGCTCCCACGAGTATTGAAACGCCGCCGAAAAGAAGAAGGTATATCATTTTATACCCCAAACCTGACAACGGCCCAACGGCCAGCCCTACGGATGCAGCTCCGGCGGTGTAGGCTACGTAGCTTCCGGCGAGAAGGAGTAGAATTTCTATTACCCCCTCAGAGTCCTTTTTGGATATGGTCTTTCTAAATAAGTAGGAGATTACGTAGCCCAGAATGACCGCTACGAGGGGTGTCAGAAACCAGAACGATATTATGGTGATAGTAGAGGACCAGACTATTCCGTTTCCGAAGCTTAAACTGCTTCCAAGAACGGCCCCAATAACCGTGAATGCTG
>CAZEBR010000011.1:37811-41717 GCA_964510375.1 Hadarchaeota archaeon (SeqCode)
ATCAGTCAAAACGCTGATAATTACCAAGGCTGATGCTACAATCAGGACAAATGCCGCCTGAATCACTTGAATTTCTCCTACAAGGACGCCCGAACCGACGGTGTTGGTCACATTACCTCCTTGAATAAAGGCCCCGGCAAAGGCAAATATCCCGGCAAGAAGAGCCAACTTCAATCCCTTAGAAGAACTGACATTGACTGGGGCAAAAGCAGGCGAAACGCTCGATGCTCCAATAGAGACACCCATAAATGCAGCGCCGATAAAGGCAATTATCACCACAAGATCCATATGGCTTTACTCCTCTAATCCAAAACTCTGCTTAACAGCTCGCCTGTACTCTTCTTCCGGTGATTTAAAATTAATCTCGAACTCATCATCACTCTTTTCCAGACTTACAGAAAACTTCTCAGCGTCAAAATAATATGGATTAAAATTTAACATAAATGAGTAAATCAGTTCCTCCGTTTCTCTAACAAATTTTAATGACACCGAAACAAATGGCCTAAAAAACTTTTTAATAGAACCCATCAGCGCCCCTCTCGAAACACTACCCTTGGAATGGGAATCTTCTTCAAATCCTTCGCCCTCAATCTCAACTTCCTTCTCGGATATAGATGCTACGGTGGCTGTTCTGTCCTTAATATCTTCTTCGTCATCACCATCCTCAGGTCTCCAATAGTCAAAATCTTCAATAGATTCTTTATCGTCGCATACTTCCTCTAAAACACACTTCATTTCCTCCGAAAATTCTACAATCTCCTCTAACTCCCCCTCTTTTTTAATGCCGTTATTTTTATCCTCCACCTGGATACTTCGGGCACTCATACTAAAACCGCCATGTTAAGTCATCTAGGTGAGGGAAATCCTTTTTAAAACTTTTCCCTGTAAAGGCTTTGTTAAAGAATTCAGACGATTTCAGGGCTTATTTAAAAATCTCCCTACAACCACCCAATTATTGTCCTCGTTCTCTTAATCCAGTAAAAATATCAAATACCGTAAGCGATAAACATCAATTCGTTACCCGCAGATTCAGTAGTATTTTGAATTTATTAGTCTATTTCGTTACCAGTACGTTCTAGGCGTTTATCCGAGAATTTTTTGTTATGGGTGTAACAAAATAAGTATATCCGTCGAGTCGTGGAAATGTCAAGCAAATAGATTAAAGATACCAAATCTACCTGAATCAGATGGTGTACCCGATGAATCGAGAACAGAAAATAGAAGTCAACGTAAAAAGAGCCCTTATTCCTGTGCTGATAGTTCTAACCATCGCTTCGGCAGTGGCAATGGTCTTTTTCCAGGATAAAGTTGGAGGAATGATAAATTCCTTACAAAGGGCAAACTATTATTACGTATTTCTCGCTTTTGCCCTCTACTTTACCAGCGCTATACTCTGGTCAAAAAGGTGGGGAATAGGCATTTCGATGCTCGGGAAGTCCACGCGCCTGAAATATCTCTTCCCGATAGTATGGGGAAGCATGTTTATCAATAATATGACCCCCCTCAATCGAGCAGGGGGCGACCCGGTAGGCAGACCTTACCTCCTAAAGAAGGTGTCCGGCATAAAATTTAGAAACGGATTTGCCGCAGTTGTTGCAGAACAGATATTACAAATCCCAGTATTCCTGATTTTGCTCGCAATCGGGCTCTTGATGAGGCTTAGGATGTTACCCTCCGGCAGCCCAATGACACTGGCTTTGATAGCAATTTCAACACTATTAGGAATCACCTTGATCCCGTTTTTTATAACCTTATTCGGTAGAAAAGATTTCTCCACCAAAATAGCGGGTTTTATAGAGTGGATATTAAATCTAATCAATAGAGAAGCCGATAAAAACGATATTATCGATACTATAGAAGATTTTAGAACGGGATCGCGAAGAATACTTGGCTCGAAGAAAAGTGCTTTTCTCATGGTCGGACTTACCGTGATAATATGGATCATGGATCTATTTCGGATCATGTTTATCTTGTTGGCGCTCGGAATAGACATCAATCTCCCTATTTTAATTCTAGCCTCAACGCTCCCCCAAGTCGCCGGTCTCGTCCCGCTCCTACCCGGAGGGGTCGGAGTCGTGGAGGCAACGCTTGTCACGGTCCTAATGTGGTTTGAAATTCCAGCCGGCTTGGCAATGAGCGCTACATTAATTGAAAGGTCTATGTCATACCTCTTCAGTACGCTTTTCGGTGCGGGAGCGCTCTCCTACATAGGTTTGAAGGTCTGGAAGAAAGATTAAATCCTTTCCAATTTCTCCATAAAAGTAAAACGAGCGGGATACGGGACCAATATCAGAAAAAAGAAAAGGAACTTGTGAAACGTATTAATAACTGAAATACAATTCTATCTCTTGAGGATAAGGATGAAATTTCCGACCATAATTGTAAACCTGAAGGCATACCCCCAGTCACTCGGCCAAAAATCCGTCGAAATTTCTAAAGAGATAGCAGAAGCAGGGAAAGAAAAAGGAGTAGGAGTGGGAGTCTCCCCCCAATACGCCGACCTGTACAGAATCACAAACCAAGTAGACGTCCCCGTTTACGCACAGCATGTCGACGACCTTAGACCCGGTAGAGGAACAGGCTACCTCCTTCCCGAGGCCGCAAAGAAAGCCGGCGCCGTAGGCTCCCTGATAAACCACTCGGAGAGACGTATAGAGCTTGAAGAAATCGAAAAGAGAATCGAAAGACTTGAGGAGATAGATCTCGCCACCATCGTCTGCGCAGAAAATCCGGAAAGAGCAGCCGAGGTAGCTGAGTTCTCCCCCGACGTTGTTGCCGTCGAACCACCTGAACTCATAGGGGGCGACAAGTCGGTATCGCAGACAAAACCCGACGTGATAGAGGAAACCGTGGAGAAAGTCAATAGCGTAGATCCTGATATTCACGTCCTTTGCGGTGCTGGCGTCACCACGGGAGAAGACGTGAAAATTGCCCTTGAACTCGGAGCCGAAGGAATCCTGATAGCTTCGGCCGTCGTAAAAGCCGACAATCCGAAGGAAGTCATGTTAGACCTGTCGGACGGGGCTCTAGCGGCTAAATAAACAGAGCTAGAGTTACAGCCCGCGCAGGATAGGCCCCTGAAAGTACCCCCTAGGAAAGGGCACGCCTCACTTCAGCCCCATTTTATCCAGATCGACTTCGAGGTAATAGTAAAAGTCCGTATCGATCTCGTCTATATCAAATATTTCCAAACTGGTTTTATCCAAATCCACATCCATCTTGCCAAGATACTTTGACTCCGCTTCATCGGAATCCTCGGCTTCAACAACGGCAAAATTGTAGAATATGGACCTATTCCCTCTCGGTTCCTCGACTATCAAAAATTTGGACATACTCTAGGATTGTTCCTCCTCTTCCTCTTCCAAGCTTTTTTGATAATCCTCATACTCTACAAACTTTAGCTGATCGGTTAGTTTGTAATAGGCATTTAATATCAGAACGGCACTAATCACCCCAAGAACTAGTCCAGCAATGGAAAATCCCAACAGGTCCGCCCGGAGGTACTTCCCGTTCGCCTCCATCGTAAGCACTATGAGAATCGGAACAAAGAACGCTATCACCCCCAATATAACCTGCAGGAAAGCAAAATCTTTTCTAAATATTCCGATCACCTCTAACTATTATTTAGAGCTCCAGTCTTATTTTTTTAAGGGGGATTTCTCGCTCCATACTCAGTATAATGCCATTACTAGATATTTTTACCTCCAAAATTTGCGATCGAGAACTCTCAAAGAAAAGCTCCGGTCAAAAATTAGAGAGAACGGTAAGAATTGAAACATACGCCAAATCCGAAAATTCAGCAAAGAGCGATCAAAAACTGAGCAGCATCTTGTTGACACTCCAAGTACTTGCTTATTCGAAAAACAGTAAAAAAATATAGCGGGCCCGCCGGGATTTGAACCCGGG
>CAZEBR010000012.1:0-11244 GCA_964510375.1 Hadarchaeota archaeon (SeqCode)
CCGATGGTGTAGCCCGGCCAAGCATTCGAGCCTCTCGAGCTCGGGACCCGGGTTCAAATCCCGGTCGGGGCACCACGATTTTCCTCATCGGTAAAAAATCCGGAAAACTTTTCCTTTTTTAAAAGTATCTTTTGCGTGGAGATGTCGGAAGCTTTTCTAATCTTCAAATCTCTATCTTTCCAAAAGCTGTATTTTTTCTTTATGAGATAATGGTAATATGTTTTCTCAATTATCCGTTTCTGAAGGGAAAGAAACTAAAAATTTTCATAATAAACGCATTACAGAATGAAAAGCACTATTTACCTTGTAGAAAACGATGAACTCGTGGGGATAGAGGAAGAAGAGTACGATTCCGAGGATTTACTTCAGGAGAATCTGGCAAAGCATCCTCGTCTTCTCGCTGGAGATCAAATAAACCCCGAAGATCCCCGAAAATGGTTGCTCGTGGAGCGCGAAATTTCTGTCCCGGACGAAGAGGGAGGCGCCGGACGCTGGTCCGCCGATCACCTTTTCCTTGATCAGGATGGTATTCCGACCTTCGTTGAAGTGAAGAGGAGCAGGGACACTAGAACCAGGAGGGAAGTAGTTGGACAAATGCTCGACTATGCTTCTAATGCCTCTCTTTATTGGGGAAAAGGTCGGATAAGATCTCGATTTGAGTCTCGTTGCGAATCGGAAGATATGGATTTCGATATAGCTCTGGAGGAAAAATTCGGAGAGGATGTCGAAACAGAAAGTTTCTGGAGCAAAGTAGATTCCAATCTCAAATCCGAAAATATACGTTTATTATTTGTCGCCGACGATATTCCCTCGGAATTGAAACGGGTGGTAGAGTTTTTGAACGGCCAGATGAATTCCGTAGAAGTGCTCGCTCTGGAGGTAAAACAGTATGCTGGAGAGAATCAGAAGGCTCTAGTGCCGAGAATTATCGGTCAGACGGAGGAAGCGAGAGAAAGAAAAGGAACTTCGTCCGAGAGAAAGCAATGGGACGAGCAGTCTTTTTTCCAGGACCTTGAAGAAAAGGTGGATGAAGGAGTTATATCGGAGGATGAGGCTGATGCCATTAGGGATCTGCATTCCTTTGGACGAGAAAAATCCGATGATTACAGTTACGGAACGGGGAGGACGAGAGCCACGTTGCTCCCGGTGTGGGAAGCAGTTCATCCTACTAGGAGAACCTTCACGTTGAAAACGAACGGGGATATCCGTTTCAGCACGAACCTTCTTCTGCCGTTGGACGAAGTAAAATGGTCCGAAAATGAGATTGAGGCCCTTAAAGAAGGTTTGAACGAGATGGAAAATTTCGAAATATCGATGGAAGAAATTAAGGAAAATGGGTTCACGATTGATACGAGATTACTTACCTCTAGTGACGGCAGGGAGAAATTCAAAGAAGCGGTTTTGGATTTTGTTCGTGCTTGTGAGGAGGTATAATCCTCCGTAGGAGTGAAATGAGAATCTGTAAGTGGTAATAAGGGATTTTATTGAACGAAATAGACTCTCTGGTCGAGCAGGCTCTAAACCCTCGTAGTGATATCGACTGTGAATACTGGAAAGAATTGTATCGGGGACCCAGAGGCGATAAAAGAGGGCTATTTTCCCAAACTTGGAATTGGGCATGTGGATGCAAAAATAGTCTTAGTGTTTGACCGACCGGGACATAACTTTCAATCGAATGAAAGAGGATGGAAGTTGGAGGAACTGAATGATGATATTAAGCGTTATAGGAAATTAAACAGGCAGAACCATAATGTATACAATAATCTTCACATTAGCGGAAGTGTATCCATAAATACACCTCAATAAAGGTATTTGGACACAGGAGTTTATGGACCATCACCTACTCCAAGATACTCGGAGCAATTGCGGCGTGGATTAACAACTGGGTGTGGAACCATTTGCACAGCACGTTCGGCATTGGGGCAGGATGGACGCGTATGACAGGATTCAATAATTGGGACTATCCCGTTGATTTTCAGTGAGGTCTGGCGTAGTCCGCTAGTTGGCGGAGAGTTTGTACAGGGATATTCGGTTCCAGTCCGGCGAGTTGATTTTTCGCTTTCTCTCTGTAGGTTCGTGCTTTTTCTTTCAGGGTTTTTCTGAGGCCGTGTTTCGTTTTCAGGACGTCAAGAATGTTGTACTTTTCCTCTTTTTCCAGATCGGACAGGTCGTCTTCGATTTGATAGGACATACCCACAAATCTTCCATATTTTGATAACTTTTCAATATCTTTCTGCTCCGATTTGCCCAGTATACCACCTAGTTCCGCCGATACTTCGAATAGAACTGCTGTCTTTTTTCTCAGTATCTCTAAATACCTTTCTAAATCCATATTTTCATCTCGGCGGTACGATTTTGTTTCTTCCAATTCTCCTTCACACATTCTGGAGGCCGCTCGAGAGAGGGCTCTTGAAATTCTAGGATCCCTGTATTCGGAGACTATTTCGAGAACGATTGATAGAATAAAATCTGCGCTGAGTATGGCCATCTCTTTTTCATTTGAGATGTGAAAGGACTCTCTTTTCCTCCTGACCTCGTCTTGGTCGATGATATCATCGTGGATTAACGATTCCATATGAGCAAACTCTACGGCCGCGGCGGCTGGATACGGATTGTTGTCCTCTATACCGGAATAATCGTATGAAAGGACGAGGATAATTGGCCGGATTCTTTTCCCGCCTTTCAATGCTCTTTCGAGTGGATTGTGAAATTGTGATTTTCTGAATTTGGATAGTTCGTCCGAAAGAGCGGAATTTATTTTGTTTCTGTAATTTTCTATTTCGGAGATAAACTCTTTCGAAAAATCAGACTTCTGATCTTCCATTCTAAATCAGGTCCATTAGGCTCCATGGTCGGCCAAAGATAAAAATTTTCTACCGCTTACAGTGAAAGAAACAATTCAAAATCCGACGAATGGGTAAATGAGAAAAAGTCAGAGTGGCTAATGATAGATGATCATCTGTGACCGACGAAAACTCTCCTTTTTCTGGGATAAAAATTTGGATAATGGAATTTAGAATCCAATTTTTTACGTGCAGTGTCTTACCCGTACTGCTGGGTGTTATGGTCGCTTTGAACCGGACAGGGGTACTCAGGATGGAACTCCTATCCCTTACATTAATCGGGATCATAGCCATTCACGCGGCATCTAATATGATAGATGATTACTTCGATTATGTAAGCGGAGCGGACGAACACCCAATATACGAAAGACTAGACTCGCCATTCTTCGGGGGGAGCGGGATGATTTCAGAGGGGAAACTGGGCCCAGAAGAAGTCCGCAGAGCATCCGTAGTACTCTTTGCCTTCGGGTCCGTTATTGGAGTCTATCTTGCTCTGGCGAGGGGATGGGAGATTTTGGCGTTGGGGATCACAGGCATTCTTTTCGGATACTTTCACGCAAAACACATTTCCACTAGGGGTCTGGGTGAGTTCTCGATGTTTTTGAATTTCGGCCCACTCATAGCTCTCGGGAGCTATTATGTTCAGAGTGGAGAGTTTGCAATTGGCCCGATTGTTGCTTCCCTCCCGATAGGGATAGCGATGTTCTGCATGCTTCTAGTAAACAGTATTCCCGATTATGAGGCGGATAATTCTGCCGGGAAGGAAACGATACCGGTGAAGATTGGCAGAAAAAAATCCGCGTATCTTTACATTGCAATGATATTAGTAGTTTATTTATCTGTAATATTCGGTTTTCTCCTCGAATATCTGCCTAGCGGGGCTCTTCTGGTACTGGTTACCCTTCCGCTGTCTGCCGCATCCGCCAAGGTTGTAATTGAAAATTACGATTCTCCCCGAGAAGTGTTGCCCGCTAACCTATACACTTATCTGCTACATTTTTCTATCGGTGTGTTGTTGATTACGGGCTATATCCTGTCTCATTTTTACGGGTCCTTCATATGAGGTTAGGGTGGGGAGGGTAAAATGACGAGTAGAGTTGTTGTACTGGGTGGAGGATTTTGTGGGATTGTAGCTGCAAAGAGACTGGAGAAATATGAAAAAGTTGATTTGACCTTAATCGATGAAAAGTCCTATTTTGAATATACTCCGGGGATACATGAGGTCGTTTTTGATCCCTATAGATATCAGAAGGTCATTGCGCCCTTTGAAGATATTTTGGATGAGGGAAAATTTGTCAAGACTGAGGTAAGTGAGATCACGCCCCGAAAGTTAATAGTTCGAGATGGGGAAATGGACTTTGATTATCTCGCTATTTGTACCGGAGCTAGATACCCTATCCCGATAGGCGAGAAAGATGTAGTTAAGCTGACTTCCCTGGGGGATGCTCTGGAACTGAGCAAAAAAATCGAGAGTTCGGAGAAGGTCTTGATAATAGGGGGAGGTCCGATCGGGACGGAAGTGGCGGGTGAAATAGTCACGAAAAAACCTCGGAAGGAAGTAAAATTGGTCCATTTGGGGGACAGACTGCTCGAAAGAATTCCTGAAAAAGCTTCCGAATATACTGAGAAATTTTTGAGAGGGCACGGTGCGGATATTTTTCTCGACGAAAAAATTACGGACCATCAGGAAGGAAAATTTGTGACCGAAAAGGGTAGAGAAGTCGATGCGGACATAGGGATCTGGTGTGGGGGTATTCAGCCCAACGCAGGTTTCTTGAGCGGTTTCGAAGAATTCGTGTTTTCCGAAAAGGGGGCCTTGAAGACCTCCCCGCACCTAAACTTGCCGGGATATTCAAACATTTTCGCGGGAGGGGACGTGAACGATGTTCGGGAAGAAAAAACCGCTTACAATGCCGACAGGCACGGTCACCTAATTTCCGAGAATATAATCCGGTCAGTGGAGGGCGAGGATTTACTCAGTTACGAGAAGAGGTCATACCCTATGCTCTTGAGTTTGGGATCCCGAGATGGGACTTTGAGCTATAGTAAGTGGACTCTCAGTGGCCTCGTACCTAGAATCATGAAGGGTCTTGTCCAGTATTGGACTATGGGAAAATTGGAAAACGGGGTTTTTTTGAACTTGGAGCGTTTATTTCAGCGCGCTTTGTTTGGCTGAGTTCGATTTCCGAGATAATCCTCCCCGTGGCCGTAGGTTCCCGACGGGGGATTTGGCCGGGGAGCTATTCCGCCATCGCCTTCAGGCTTTCGGTCAGGTGTTTCCAGAAATTCCGGACCGATCCTATGTTTACCCTTTCGTCGGGCGAGTGCGGATTCTTGATCGTCGGACCGATCGATATCATGTCCATGTCCTCGAATTTTTCGCCGATTATCCCCGTTTCCAGACCCGCGTGGATCGCCTTGGTCTCGGGTTCCTCGCCGAATACGTCCCGGAAGGTGTCCTTAAAAGTCTCCAGAAGTTCGGAGTCCGTGTCGGGCTCCCACCCCGGATATGATCGGGTTTCCTCGACGTCGGCCCCGGCGAGTTCCGCCGTGGCACGGATTTGATCTCTGACCGCTTCCAGTTCGGGTGAGCTGCTGCTCCTGGTTTTCATACTTATTTCCGGGCCGTCTTCCTTTCTCGCGACCGTCGCGAGATTGGTCGAGGTTTTCACTAGGCCCGGAATCTTCTGGCTCATCGACAGCACCCCGTGGGGGAGCGCCTGGATCAGGTATATCGCCCGTCTCGAGGATTCCGGAGTCAACAGCTCGGTTTCGTTCTCCTCCTCCAGTTTTTCGATATTTATCTTCATGTCGGGTTCCGCGTCCCGGTATCCCTCTCCCACCTTCCCGGACAGTTCCGATATCGTCCTCTCGACGTCCTCGACAGAGCCCTTCACTGAGAGGGTAGCACTCGATTCCCTCGGGATGGCGTTGTCCTTGTCCCCGCCGGACACGTCGTGGAGCAGGATGCGTCCTTCGGTCTGCCGGTGTATACCCCACAGGAGGCGTCCGAGCACCTTGATTGAGTTCGCCCGGCCCCTGTTTATGTCCACTCCCGAGTGACCCCCCTTCAGCCCGGAGATACTTATCTCCGTCAGTTCCACTTCCTCCAGCGTCACGGTTTCGATCGGCAGGGAGATTTCGCTGTTCCCGCTGCCGGCGCATCCGACCGTGAAGGTTCCGAATTCTTCGCTGTCGAGGTTTACCAGTCTTCTGCCCTCGAGGAGATCGGTCTCCAGTTCCGAGGCCCCGCCGAGTCCGGTCTCTTCCTCCACGGTGAACAGGAACTCCAGCGGCCCGTGTTCGATCTCGTCGGACGTCGCTATCGCGAGGCAGGCGGCGACTCCTATTCCGTCGTCCGCCCCCAGGGTCGTGCCCTCGGCGGTTATCCAGTTCCCCTCCCTTTCTATCGGTATGGGGTCGGTCAGGAAGTCGTGGTCGACGTCCTCGTTCTTTTCGCAGACCATGTCCAGGTGGCTCTGCAGGACGGTGATAGGGCCGTCGTCGTTTCCGGTAGCGGGCTTTCTCACGACTACGTTTCCGGCTTCGTCCTGACGGAAATCCAGCCCGTGCTCGTCGGCGACGGACTTCACGTATTCCACGATCCGCTCCTCGTTTCTGGAACATCGAGGTATCTCGCTGATCCTCTCGAAGTAGTCCCAAACGGGTTCGGAATCAAGCTCCAGCATGGCAAGTCACACTCTCTTCTGAAAATTTAAGAAATTTTACCGGGTTGCGTAGGCAACCAAACCCGGAACGGCCCTGTTGACGACGTTCTCCGTTCGTGGGGTGGAACTTTATTGAAAAGAGACAGTAGTTAAAATGATTGAAGATGAGGGCCAAGCTCAGTCTCGAGTCGGACGAAGTTTTGTTGCCTTACAACTACAATTATCACCTCTCCTCCGCGATTTACTCCGCATTCGAGGAGGCCGATCCCGGGCTGGCCGACTACCTCCACAGGTCGGACGAGATAAAGCTGTACACCTTTTCGAGGCTGCTGATTCAGGACAGGGTGCCGAAGGAGGACGGGCTCCTGATCAAGGGGCCGGTACACCTCTACGTCTCCACGGGCAAGGAGCTGATAATGAAGGCCGGGGTGGAAGGGGCGCTATCGAAGGGTAGGCTGAGGGTCGGCGACGTGGCATTCCGGATAAGGTCGATAGAGGTTCTCGAGGAGCCGGACTTCTCGGACGGTTATATCGAGGGTAAAACGCTGTCACCCGTGAACACGACGACAAAGCGGAAGAAGGACGGGGAGCTCAAGTCCTGGGACCTGTACCCGGACGACGTCCAGTTTTACGAGAACCTGAGGCAGAACTTGCTGAGGAAGTACGAGATGATCCACGGGGAAAAGCCCGAGGGCAGGTACCTGGATCTGAAGATCAGGGAGTTCAAGAAGGAGAGGATAGAAATTCGTGACACGAGGCACCGCGCCTCCACATTCCACTTCAAGGTGAAGGGGTCCCCAGAACTGATTAAGACGGCTTACAATTGTGGACTTGGGGAGAAGAACTCGATGGGTTTTGGGTGTATCGAGGTGGAAGGGTGAAGGAGGAAGTCAGAGAATGGTTGGAGAAGGCCTTGAAGTCGATCCAGATAGACGAAAGAGGTTCTCATAAGTTTTCTCACGATCTTCTTTCCTTGTCGGACGAAGAGTCTCGAAAGAGATTCAAGGAGCTGTTCAAGGAGCTCAATCCGGTTTACACGGGGTTTAGGTATCCGGACGTGGACATGGGTAAAATTGAAGACCTCGAAGAGATAAGAGACAGGACGGAGGAGTTTATCGAATGGACGAGGGGACGATTGAGAGATTAAGGAAGCTTATCGGCGAGGTCGCCGAAAAGCACGGCTTGGACCTGAAGGAGGTTATAGTCTTCGGATCACGGGCCAGAGGGGATTATGGTGGCGGAAGCGACGTGGACATACTCATAGTTTCCGATGATTTTAAGGGAGAAGCCTGGAACAAGAGGCCCGGCCACTTTTACGAGGAGTGGGACTACGACGAGCTTCCCGATCCCGAGTTTATATGCCTGACTCCCGAGGAGTTTGACGAGAAAAAGAGGAGAAAGCCGAATATAGTCAGGACCGCCGTGGAAGAAGGGGTTGAAATGGGAATCAAAAAATGAAACCAGAGAAAAAATCTATAATATTGATATTAGGATAATAAGAGCATGTTGAAAAGTCTATATAAATTCGGAAAATATATTGATGAAACAGAAGGAATAGAGAAAGCATTTGAAAAAGATTTTAAAACACCGAAAGAAGGAGACAAAATACTAAAAATTTCTGTGGATAAGAAAGAAAAAATTCATAGTAAAATATTAGAAGCAGAAAAAGATGTAGATATTGAAAAGAAATCTCTGTATTATGTAGGAGGCGGAGGAGATAATGTCACAGGGAACCAAGGGATAATGGGGATAAGTCCTTTCTTCTTTCAATTAAAATATCTCTCCAAAAATAAGATATCAAAAAGCAAAGGTTACTACAATAAAAAAATTTATAAAAAAGAAATTGAGGATCTCGATATTATAAAGCAGTACTTTAGTTTTCTTGAGAAAAATTCGGATAGTATTAAGGGAAAAAAGGAAGAGGGAACTGCAGATTCTACTTGGATATACGTTTCAGATTTTAAGGGAGAATCCACTCTAAATCTTCACCAGAATTACGTTAATCTCTATCCTTTAATCAAACGAAATGAGGAGATCGATGATATAGTGGATGTGTGTGATATCTGCAATAACAGAGATACAATAAGATATCCTAAAATACCATTTTACTCCTTGGATAAAGGTTGTTACAACCACAATATGAATAGGAATGAACTTAAGAACGCCAGAATTAAAATTTGCCGAAATTGTGAAGCTTACATAACAGCCGGATGGAAATTCCTTCTCAATATTTTTAACAGAAACTACCTAATGATCCCCATTCTAAAAAAACCGGAAGACAAAAAAAGAGTTTTTGAAACGTTTATAGAAGCCATACGGGGTCAAAATCTCTCTAACTTTGAGAAGATTAATGCTACACTCAATAAGGATATCATAAATAAGAATCTGGAACTTTACTTTATAGTCTATAGTAAGGATAATCGAGGGGGATTTGGCAATCTTGAGAGTAGAATTAGGAACTATAAATTATATTCTCTCAAATTCGACCCAAAGAAAAATGAAAATCTAAGATTACTTCAAAACGATGACAAGACTTTGAGATACATAAACTATAGTGATCCTAATTACAATAGTAGTAGAAAAATTGAAAATTTCTTTGATATAGAGAAAATATTAAAGTCATTTTTTATAATGGAAAATGGAAATATACCAACGTTTTACTTTTATGAGCTTTACTTTAAAAACCCTCCAAAAAGAATGAATAATCAATTCAAGCACAGGTTGTACAAGTATAGAAATGACTTGGTTTCTTTTATATACAACTGTGATCCTTCAGCTATTAATGAAAAAATTCTAAGAGATATTGTTCTTAACTTCCTTCTCTACGAAATTAAAAACAAGCGTGATTTGTTTGACGATCCTAAATATGAAGACCTTAACCTCCGGAATGAAATTATGGAGAGAATCAACTATTATAGATTTTTAAACGAGAAAATTATAAATAGAGATGACTGTGTAATGTTAAAGAATCAAATTCAAAAACTAGATGATTTTTTTAAAAATTTCGAAGACGATGACAAAGAGAAAATAAAAGAAATAGTACTTGATGAAAAGAATAAACAATTATTATATTACCTTATAGGAAACTTTATTCAAAAAATTGATAATACAAGAGGGCGTGAAGAAAAAAACAAGGTCTTTGAAAATTTCATAAGTAATATAAATGAAAGAAATATTAAAAATAGGTTTCAGAAAGATATTCTTCAACGACAGAATTATTATATTAAGGAACGCAGCAGAAAAGTAAAATTCATTCTTGATTTGATAAAATACCATTTGGACGACTTGTTTAAAGATTTACCGTACGAAGAAATTATGATTTCTCTGATAACCGGATATTATAGCGAGGATATTCTTAAATCCGAAAAAAGCAACTCAAACGGAGGTGGATAAAATAGCAGACAAAACCGAGAATGATAAATCTGTTGAAAATTATCACCAAGGACTTTTTATAACGGAGACAATACTTGGAAATCCTAATGGAAGCTTTATGGAGAACGAGCCTAGAAATATAAGTGGTAGAATATTCACGACAGATAAAGTCATCAAATACAACATCAGAAATTACTTGAAGCAGAAATTTGAGGAAATTAAAATGAACAATGAGGGGGAAATTAAAGAAGTAGAAAATTTCGTTTTCTTTTATCCAAGAAAAACAGAAGATGCAGAGGAAGGGGAGGCAAGTTACTTAACGAATGATTCGGTTTTCGAACGATATTTCGATAATGATTTCCAAAAAATTCTCACTAGTTGCCCCGACGTCAGAATGTTTGGAGGCACATTCAGTTTTCAAGAAGAAAACAGAGCCATATATGGACCAATACAGCTGAGCTACGGCATAGACCTAATAGGAGCCGAAATAGTTAATACAACTCTAGGAACACCATTTTCAACAAAAAATGGTAAACAAACAACAGAAGGTCAAGACTACCTGGTTGATCATGCAGTAATTGGATATGATATAACAATAAATCCCAATAATGAAGATAAACTTCTAAAGGAATCTGATTTGAAGAAGTTCAGAGAGGGCATAATTAAGGGAACTAATCTCAGAAAGTCAACAAGTAAAAAAACTAACGCAAAAGTTCTTTTGATTGTGAAATTTGAAAAAGGATTCTATCCAAACATAGGCGACTTAAAAACGGTGGTAAAAGTTGAAAGCGAGAAAATAAGTGAAGAAGACGGTAATAAAAGCAATCTAGTTCTGAATTTTGATGAAGTCAAGAAAGAAATGGCCAAATTTGAGAAAAAAATAAAAAATATTGAGCTTTATAAAGCTAGGGATGTCAAAATAAAGAACTTTAACGAATTAGGAAGAAAGAAAGTTCAAACTGAGGACTTAAGCAGTTTTTAATTGGAGAGAAAGATAAAATGAACCTTTTAGTAGTGGATATTAGGGCCAAATTTGGATCTTTTAACAATCCATCCTCAAACGTTGGTGGAATATTGACCTATTTAATACCCCCAAAAACAACAGTTCAGGGACTACTTGGCTCTATTCTCGGATTAAAATTTAAAGAAACAATCAATGTATTTGAAAAATTCAAATATACGGTTAAACCACTTTCTTTCTTAAAAACAGTCAATTCTACATATAACTGTCATTATGGTGGCCGCCCAGGGAGGATGGTGAACGTCCAACAAGAACTCCTAATAAGTCCGAAATACAGACTGTATCTTCACATTCCCCCAATAGAACTCCGAAAGGAACTCCTTGAAAAAACAAGAGAAAG
>CAZEBR010000012.1:11254-17971 GCA_964510375.1 Hadarchaeota archaeon (SeqCode)
TATAGAAGAGGAAAAAAATATCCCAGATATTCTCAGGAAAGTCATGTCAAAAAAAGAAAGCTATTATTCGCTATATATGGGAAAAAATGAGTTTCCACTCTCCTATCACCTATATGAAAAAGAAAATTGGAAAGAAATGGAGAGAAATAGGGGAGAAGACATTAATTTCATTGTTAACACAGCTATTCCCAGAGTAGTTGTTAAAGAATACGACATAGATATGGAAAATGGTGAAGATAATATTGAAAATATTCTTTCCATGCAGGAAACCGATAAATTTCGTGTTTACAATATAAATAATTTACCTAAAACTCAAAACGACGATAGGAAATTTCAAGAGTTTGAAGATGTTATTTTGAAACAACCAAAAAGTAAGATTACTCTTAAAGTTAAATTAAAAGAGAGAATTGCTGACGATTATGCTTTATATCGGAAGGGAAAAAAACTCCTTATCTGCTTCTAATAAAAAATGAAAAATCTAGAGAGAATTATAAAAAAAGGAAAAATAGAACATGAAAACTCAGAGAAAAACATCTATGCCCACTACAAAAATCAAAACAAGAAAGAAACCTACAATAAACACCAAGAAAAAGTGGATATTCTCTTTAGGGAATTTTTAGATAGATATGAGGATGTCTTTGAACATCTATTTAGAGATATAAAAAGGAAATTTAACCTTAACATTTCGCAAAAAAATTTTGAAAATTACCTATCCGAGATAGTTAAGTTTCATGATGTTGGAAAAGCCAATCCTAAATTCCAAAATAAGGTTTTGGAAAATCCCGAATTTGATGAACTAAAATTTAATGCTTTCAGAACTGAGGATATATCTACTGATCACTCATACCCTAGTGCAGTCTTAACCGCTTCTATCCTATTCGAGAAATATCCTATTCCAGAAAACTCCCTTCTACTTTTGTTTCCTTATACAATATGGGGCCATCACACTAGATTAAAAAATTCTTATGACCATTACCTCGCTGATGTGGGTGGAGAGAATAAGAAATACACAAAAACAATTCTCTACCTTTCAGACCTACTAGGAAGGCCCTCAAAAGAGGCCTTTAGAGACCTAAAAAAAGTACAGAGGTCTTTCAAAGAAAAATTAGAGGAAATATCTTGGAGAAAAAGCTCTTTATCTATTATTTACAATTTAATTTATTCGATTCTAATAAGTGCTGATTCTATAGCCTCGAATCAAAATTACGTCTACAAATCCGTTAAATCAGTCGAGAACGATTTGAAGGATATACTCAATGACCGGATAAATAAATGTATTTTAGAAAGGATGAAAAGAGGTTTTGAAAAGAAACAGAGCAAATACAGAGAAGCACCTGACAAAAAAACAAATAGATTGAGACAGGAGATGTTCGAAGAGAGCCATGAAAATTTAGATGATGGTTTGGAAAAGAATAAACGTGTTTTTTATCTCAAGATGCCTACTGGGGGAGGTAAAACTAATACTTCTATGGGGCTCGCTTTAGAAATTCTAGAAAGAACTACAACAGATAGACTGATTTATGCGCTCCCTTATACTAATATTATCGATCAAAACTACAGCTATCTTAAAGATATCTTTGCCTTGAAGGAACCTTATGAGATAAGAAAAATTTATTCAGGAACTAAAACTATATTTGAGAACGACGAAGAGGCAGATAAATCACAAATCTTGCTAGACGATGATTTTTATAATTACCCTGTTATATGCACAACCAATGTTTCCTTCTTCAGATCGATCATTAAATTCAAAAGAAAGGAAAAGAACAGGTTTCATTCCCTAACTAACAGCGTGGTAATACTCGACGAAGTCCAATCCCTTCCAGCAGAACATTGGCCAACCTTAAACTATCTCATAAACGAAATGGCTGAGAAACTCAATATGTACTTCATTCTTATGAGTGCCACCGTTCCAAAGCTGAACAAATTAATTGTAAGACGTAACAAAGCCCCTCCCTATGAAAATAATATTCATCATCTTATTGAAAAACCCTATAGGTATTTCAAAAAATTTGAAAGAAACAAAATAATGACAGAAACTCCGACTGAGTTTAATATGGATCATGAAACCTCAAAATCCAAGCTAAAAAAATTCTTAAAATCTACAATAGAAGAAAACTTAAAAAAATATGATAGCGGACTTATTGTGGTTAACACAGTCCAAACCTCTAGAGAAATCTATGAGATGGCAAAAGAGATTAGAAACAAAAACTCAGATTTTTCTTTAGCCCTGCTAAACTCAACATTTCTTCCTCATCAAAAGAAGAAGATAATAACTAAACTGGATGAAATGGAAGAAAGTGATGAAAAGTTCATATTGGTCAGTACGCAGAGTATAGAAGCAGGAATGGATGTTGACTTTGGCTTCGTAGTCCGAGATTTTGCTACATTGGATTCAATCGAACAAGTTAGAGGTAGATGTAATAGAGAAAAAGATAGAAACACAGGTAACGTGTATCTCTTAAAACTCATAAGAGATTCTTTCGAAGAAAGCGATATTTATGACAGCAATAAACTTCGAATCAGCAAAAAAATACTGTCAAAAACTGATTATAACTACGATTACGAAGATATAGAGTCTTATTACGAAAAATTAACTGAAAAAATAAATGTAGAAACAGAAAAGCCCAATCGAATTACTGAAGAGAACAATATTGTATACTTCAACAAAACAAAATATGAAAATGAAGATTACTGGAAAAATAAAGGTATGGATGTCTTTCACGTTGATATTATTGAAAACAGATTCAAAAACTATTCATTTTTTGTCAAAACCGGAATATGCTTGGACTATTTCTCTAATGACGAACTAAATTATATGAGAAATCTTTCCAAAGAAGGTATTTCATTTGAGAAAAATAAGAAGATTCAGGGGTCGAAAGTCCTTGATTACTACCTCTCAAAAAAGGAGAAGTTAATGAAGAATGGAGAATATATAGAGAAGAAGATTTTTAGAAAAGAATTTGGATCTATCCTGCAAAAATTCATTTTTCATATCATTGGCAGAGTGGATGAAGGAGAAATAAAAATGGAATTCGGAGAAAAGAAGGAATATTTCTATGTAATCGAAGAGGATAAGATAGGAGAAGGAGAAGAGCACTACTATTCATTGAGGAAAGGATTCGATAAACGAAAACTTCAAGAAAAAAATAACTTTATTTTATAATTAATGAAAGATATCTTCACAAAATCCGCATATATCACAGGCACCCAAGTAAACTACTATTTCATCTGCGAGAGAAAACTATGGCTATTCTCTCACAACATCCAGCTGGAGAAGGAAAACGAAAACGTCAAGCTCGGGAAGCTCATTCATAAAAAATCCTTCAGCAGAGAGGAAAAGGACGTACGGCTCGGACCGATAGCCTTCGACTTCGTGAGAAAGGGGGACAAGCTGGAACTACACGAGACAAAGAAGAGCTCGAAGATGGAGGAAGCTCACGAGTTCCAGGTCCTCTACTACCTCTACTATCTGGAGGATCAGGGCGTAGATGCCGAGGCGGTGATCCACTTCCCCGAGGAGAGGAAGAAGGAAAGACTGATCCTGAGCGACGAGAAGGTGGAGAGGGTGGAGGAAGTTTTGGAGGAGATAGAGGAGATAAAGGAGATGGAGAACATGCCGGACGCCGAGAAAAGCAAAATCTGCGACAAGTGCGCCTACTACGAGTTCTGCTGGGTCTAGTTCTCGAATTTTAGCTGCGGGCTCGTTAACACCCCGGTTAACGAGAAACTCCCAATACCGAAATTCAATTTTGTAAAATCTACGCTTCGTTAACACCCCCGTTAACAAAAATAAGAAATCGAAACCTCAGCGGTCGATCCGGTCAAAAACTAACTCCTCAAAAACCTCCAGCTCCCCGATGAGAATCCTCTCCAGCTCTTTCCCGTCCTCTTCCTCAAGCAACCCGAGCAATTCCAGAGTATGTTCGTTGCTGGGATGCCTCCCTTCCTCTTTCAACCAGCCGTGAACCGCTGCTCTCGAAACGTTCAGCTCTCTCGCTATGTCGACTGGGGCCCTTGAGTTCTTCAAGAGAAAATCTAAAATTTTCATCCTGCCCCGCCTGCTGATGTATTCGGAAAGGCCGTCAAATCTCGCTTCCATTTAAACACCCCTGTTAACATTGACGCTCCCCGATTTAATAGGAAAAAATACTCGAGAATTCGACTAAGAGAGAATTTCCACGGAGTTTGTAAACTGGGGTGTTAACAAAAATACATTCCCGGGGCAACGCCGGGCGAAAGAAGAAAAAGAGCCCGTAAACAGGGGTGTTAACGAGATTAATTTTTCGTGGAATTGACGTTTTTCACTCACCGTCGGAAATCGATTTTATCGGGAGTAATTATTAACTTGGCCCTCAAACCTTTAATTGAGCGGGTAAAATTGGCGGAGGACATCCTCTTCGCTCCGTCGGGATAGGATGAAGAATAACTACTACATCAACTCGGACGGGCAGCTAAACCGGAAGGAAAACACGATATACTTCGAAAACGAGAACACGAGCAAGCCAATCCCGATAGAAAAGATCTACTCACTGTACATCTTCGGCTCCGTCACGGTATCCTCCCAGGCCCTGAGGCTGTTCAGCAAGGAGAACGTCCCGATCCACTTTTTCAGCAGGAACGATTACTACTCCGGATCCTTCCACCCCCGCGAGAGCAAGGTATCCGGGGACGTGGTCGTGAACCAGGCGAGCGATTACAACGACTTCAAGAGGCGCCTCGAGCTGGCCAAAAAGTTCGTGGAGGGATCCGTGAAGAACATCTGCAGGAACCTGTCCAGGCACGACCGCGAGGAAGAAAAGGAGGAGATAGAGTCCGCGCTGGAGGATCTCGAGGACGCGGACTGGATCACAGACGTCATGAACGTCGAGGCGCGCTGCCGAAAGACCTACTACCGGGCCTTCGACGAGATCCTGCCCGACGGGTTCGAGTTCACCGAGAGGAAGAAGCAACCGCCGAACAACATGGTGAACGCGCTGATAAGCTTCGGAAACTCGCTGATGTACGGCACCGCCCTGAGCGAGATTTACAAGACGCAGCTAAACCCCACGATATCCTACCTCCACGAGCCCTCGGCCAGGCGCTACTCCCTGTCCCTGGACCTGGCCGACCTGTTCAAGCCGGTCATCGTCGACCGAACGATTTTCTACCTCGTCAACAAGGGAAGGCTGACCGAGGACGACTTCAGGGATGACCTGAACAAGTGCCTGTTGAACGACGAGGGTCGAAAAAAGTTCCTTGAGAGGTACGACGACACGCTGGGCAGGACGATAAAGCACAGGGACCTGGACAAAAATGTGTCCTACAGGAGGCTGGTGAGGCTGGAGTGTTACAAACTGGTGAAGCACGTCATCGGAGAGAAGGAGTACAAGCCTTTCGTGATATGGTGGTAAGATGTATTACGTGGCCGTTTACGACGTGAACGTTGACCGCGTGAACAAGGTCAAGAAGGTTTTCCGGGAGTACATGGACTGGATCCAGAACTCCGTGTTCGAGGGACAGCTCACGAAGAGCGAAAAGGAGGAGCTAGAGGAAAGGCTCAAGGAGATAGTCGACACGAGCGAGGACATGGTGGTCTTCTACTCCGTAAGGAGCGAAAAGTTCATGGACAAGGAAATTCTCGGAGTAGAGAAGAGCCCCACCGGGACCGTCATCTAGCCTCGGCACTTCTCCGCACGCCATTATAAAGAGAGCGCAGGATTGAAGGTCCGAGATAAACACTTTCAAACGAAGAGATATACACCCTTTAGTGGCGAAAAAGGGCAAATATCCGCCGCCTTAGAATCAGACCATTGTGGGATTGAAATCTAATGACTCGTGGGCTTTTAGATGGGAAGACACAGCTTAGAATCAGACCATTGTGGGATTGAAATGAACGTGTTCAGGATCGTCAAGGTAGACGTTTTCTGGCTTAGAATCAGACCATTGTGGGATTGAAATATCATCGGCGAGCTCGGAAAAACTCTTATCGTTTTCCTTAGAATCAGACCATTGTGGGATTGAAATGTGATAATTTCGATAATACGACCTCGACCACGTGGACTTAGAATCAGACCATTGTGGGATTGAAATGAAGAGGGACAAAGGATCCCCGCTGCGAAAGTACAACTTAGAATCAGACCATTGTGGGATTGAAATACAAGGACTGAATCGGGTTCGGTCAGTTACGATTTTCTTAGAATCAGACCATTGTGGGATTGAAATGTGGTCGGGTGGAACGTCGGGTTCGATTCCCGATCGGCTTAGAATCAGACCATTGTGGGATTGAAATGAGAGAGGGCGAAACCCTCGAGGTCGAGGACTGCACCCTTAGAATCAGACCATTGTGGGATTGAAATGTCCGTGTCGTTGTCAAGCTCGTACTCGACGTTTTCCTCTTAGAATCAGACCATTGTGGGATTGAAATTTTTCGTTATATTTGAGATAGGAGTCATGGCCGCGACTTAGAATCAGACCATTGTGGGATTGAAATGACCTCAGATCGTACTATAAAGCGGGGGAGAAAAACCTTAGAATCAGACCATTGTGGGATTGAAATTGCAGGCCGAGGCGGTGAGAAGTCTCAGCGTGGGAGCTTAGAATCAGACCATTGTGGGATTGAAATGGAATTTCTACACAAATTCACCTCCGACGTTCGAAACTTAGAATCAGACCATTGTGGGATTGAAATTAATTTCCCTGTATTACTACTGTATTACTTTAGACACTTAGAATCAGACC
>CAZEBR010000012.1:17981-27878 GCA_964510375.1 Hadarchaeota archaeon (SeqCode)
ATACACAATTAGATAATTTGGGGTTCCCTCTGCTTAGAATCAGACCATTGTGGGATTGAAATGTCAGTATTTGGACGGTGGTTGGCGACAGATAGCTTCTTAGAATCAGACCATTGTGGGATTGAAATGATACAGGTAACAGGATTGCCAGTTACGACCTCCCTAACCTTAGAATCAGACCATTGTGGGATTGAAATGTGTCTCTGACGGAACAAATGTATATACAGATTTACTTAGAATCAGACCATTGTGGGATTGAAATGTCGTCTGGTACTTCATAGGTTTTGCAGTGGTAGGTCTTAGAATCAGACCATTGTGGGATTGAAATGAGCTGAGCGTATAGGAGGAGGAATCGGAGAAGGAAGCTTAGAATCAGACCATTGTGGGATTGAAATATCCTCAAGGATATCGATGCTAGAACTGTCGGACAGCTTAGAATCAGACCATTGTGGGATTGAAATAAGTGCATCAAAATAGTTCAAATATCTGGGAATGTCCTTAGAATCAGACCATTGTGGGATTGAAATAAAATCAGTTACAAGGTCGAGAAGGACAACGAGGCACTTAGAATCAGACCATTGTGGGATTGAAATCAAGTTGAGATATACTTTCAGACACCACATGGGGGATATGTTGCCTTAGAATCAGACCATTGTGGGATTGAAATGGATACAGACAATGAATTGGTCGGCCCTAGTTGCGGCTTAGAATCAGACCATTGTGGGATTGAAATAGAACGGGTGGGATTGAAGATGAACCCCCCTAAGATGCTTAGAATCAGACCATTGTGGGATTGAAATGAGGTATTTCCCGTCCCACATGACTTCATCTGGATCCTTAGAATCAGACCATTGTGGGATTGAAATGAGATTGTTTTCGATAGTTGATATGAAGATGAGCCGACTTAGAATCAGACCATTGTGGGATTGAAATATGGTTTAACGCTAATGTCTTGCAACATCGCCATGTACTTAGAATCAGACCATTGTGGGATTGAAATCCAGCCCTAAGTTTACCACTGCTCAGAGGTTCTGGAACTTAGAATCAGACCATTGTGGGATTGAAATGCTATCGCGGCCTCGAGCTCGGGTTCAAGATCCCTCCTTAGAATCAGACCATTGTGGGATTGAAATTACGGGGCTGTCGCCTTTTTTCGTGCCGCTCGATCCGCTTACTTAGAATCAGACCATTGTGGGATTGAAATACCGACCGGAATACCACTATCAGCAGTCTGGACATCTTAGAATCAGACCATTGTGGGATTGAAATGCTGGACGGGGACACGGACTGGACGGATTCAAATATCTTAGAATCAGACCATTGTGGGATTGAAATTTTCTTCGTTAGTTCTGGATTTTCCATACAGTTCACCTTAGAATCAGACCATTGTGGGATTGAAATATCAGCAGAAACAAGACTACAGCAGTAGCGACATAACTTAGAATCAGACCATTGTGGGATTGAAATAAATTGTAATGACTAGAACTACCACCACCAAGATACTCCTTAGAATCAGACCATTGTGGGATTGAAATGAATCCTACACTGTCAACATGTGCTGATGGGCTTGTCCCTTAGAATCAGACCATTGTGGGATTGAAATACTGCGATCACTAGAGCCCATACGGTCGCTATCCCTCCTTAGAATCAGACCATTGTGGGATTGAAATAAATTGAAGCTGTTCGAGGAGGTCTACCTGACGCCGCTTAGAATCAGACCATTGTGGGATTGAAATTCACTGTCGACGCCGTGCCAAACTGGTCCGCACTGGCTTAGAATCAGACCATTGTGGGATTGAAATACTTAACGAAGACACCTTATACGAACCAGTAGCAGCTTAGAATCAGACCATTGTGGGATTGAAATGTTACGAGGGAGAGACGGCGGAGCAGACGGTTTCTGCTTAGAATCAGACCATTGTGGGATTGAAATTTATTAATAGCGAGCCATCCGCTTCTTATTTCGTCCTCTTAATTATTTGCACTGTTCTATGAGCGTTTACATTTTCAAAAAAGCACGAGAGAGGGAAATCACCGCTTTAGTTCAGCAGGAATACACTGTAGTTTAGCAGGGTCGCGATAGTGACCCAGGCCAGATAGGGAATCAGTATTATTCCGCTCTTTCTCGAGATTCTATAGAACAATACGATCGTCGCCAGGATGGCGAACCACAGAGCAACGATTATCGCGAGCCCCAGCAAGAGATTTTTGAGCCCGAAGAAGACCGGGGTCCAGATCCCGTTCAAAAGCAACTGAAAGCCGAAGACGCCAACGGCAGTTTTGACCTCTCGTCTCTCGATACCTCCCTTCCAGATCCAGAAGGCCGATATCCCCATCAGTGTGTATAGAATTATCCAAATGACGCTGATGACCCAGCCCGGGGGAGTGAACCATGGCTTCGAGAGAGTAACCCACCAGGTCTCTATCGCCGGTATCGTGAACAGGGACCCTATTATGCCGGCGGACTGACAGATCAAAATCGAGACGGCGAGTCCCAGAGCTCCTCTCTTCTTCATACCAGTTATAAATATTGGCTCTAATCGGGATAAGTATTTCCAACTGCGGGCCTTCAGTACCTCAGCTTGTAGACTCCCGGTTTTGGCAGGGTTGAGGGGGCCCTCACCTTCACGTACGTCTTTATTCCCTGACCCGGTATCAGCGCGAGCGTGGCGGACTCCCCCGACCGAAGACCGTCCTCCTCCTTCATATCGAATATGTCGATCCATATTTCGCTCATGTCGGATTCGCTCGAAAGGAGCCTGTTGTCGGTCCCGCTAGGGTTTCTGATCTTGACTACTCCGAACGTTTCGTCGAGAATGTCGTCGTCATCCTCCGCTGCGAAGAGATCCTCCCTGGAGCCGTAGGCGTTCTCGGTCATTTCGGGGTGCGACCCGCCGTCGCTGGACTGGTACTGTATCGTCATGTCCCTCAGGTCCACTCCGGGGCTGCCGGGCCTCAGCTTCACGAAAACGTCCAGGGTCGTGATCGAGATGTGTTTGTACTCGTCGGGAATATCCGTAGTAAGGTTTTCCCCCATTCCGGCCCAGAAGTCCTCCTCGCCTGCCGGGACGATCAGGTCGTAGATTATATCCCCGGTCTCGGTGTTGTCCACCACGCCGACGTCGGCGAACTCCCTCTCGAAGTAGTCCTTGGCCTTCTCGAATCCTGCGTCCTCGTTCTCGGTGAGTTCGGAAAACCTGTCGCTCCACGTGCCCGAGTCGTCGGTCGGGACCGCCAAGTCGTACCTTTCGGGAGTCCTGTCTGCGTTGTCCATCAGGGTATAGCTCCCGGCGGACGGCCCGATGATTACCTCTTCCGCCCTCCCGTTCACGGTCAGGGCTCTCACCCCGGTGGCGACGTGGTTCATCGTAGAACTGCTGGTGTCTCTGGCCTGTCCCTTAAGGGCCGTGGCCGTGTTTATGAGCGTGCCCGACGTAACCGAGGCGACGATTACCATAGCTATGAAAACGATTAGGGTTCCTATCCCGATCAGTCCCCCGTTGTCGGAGGAAACGGCTTTTATCCCGGAAGAAACTTCCATTTTCCCACTCTGAGCATATCAATATAGATAATTATTCCTGATTATCAGGCTTGATTATCATTAGTAGTTATCTGAATTAAAAAAGACGTTATCCAATTATCAGGACTGATTATCACTTTTAATTATCAAAGATGATAATTGGACCCTTTTCAGGAGCTTATTAATTAAGAAGATGGATTTCCCAAATTCTAGCAAAAGCATTAGGAATTGCAAAGAATCGATAAAAATGAGTATTTATCAGCTCAGCAGGTTTTCCCGCCCAGAGTCGTAGACGAAGAGATAGGATTTGTTTTCCACTCCCGCCACCTCAAAAACCGTGTTCACGTCCGATTCGTCGAACGGTATTAAGTGGAGATCCCCGTCCTGAGCCTTCTTCAACGAGTCCATAAAATCGTCATTTTCGATTTCTATTTTGGTGTGTTTCTTGGGAAATCTGGCCTCGTAGATCAGTTTTTGTAAATAGTTCCTTCCTCTCCTTTCATTCTCTTCTTCGATGCACATGTGTAGCGTTATGACTCCGTTCCAGTTTTCCCTGATCTCATTGGATATCAATCCCGCAAGATCGAAGTATCTGTCCTCCTCGAAATCTTTTTCCAGGGCCTTCGAAGAGATCCAGAGGTGAATGTCCTTCTCGGAGCCGAGCCCCAGCTCCTTGTCCCTGTCGAAGATTATGATGCCGTTTTCTTGGGTTTTCGAGGTATTCAATATCCTCCTTAGGGAGGACTTGGAGATCTTGTCGGGTTTGAACGGGAGGAATAATATGTTAGGGGAAAAGACCTGGCTGGATATCGCCCCCAAGGAGGTGAGGACGCCCTCGACGTAATCTCGGGCTTCCACCGTGGAAAAGTTGGTGAATATTCCTTCCTCACCGAATCTTTTCACAAGCTTAGGTAGCTGTTTCAGCTCCTTGTCCATCTGCTTTTCCGTGATTTCCTCCGCTTCGGGATTTTCCTCGATGTCCTTCGTCAGCTTGAACCCCAGCGCCGTCATGGTTCCGTGGGGATAGGCTATCGACTTTATCATCGGGAAGTTTCCCGAGAGGGTCTGTGTTGTCAGAACCGGCACGAGCAGGTTCGGCTTCCAGATGTGTTCCTCCGATTCGGGCAGTGTCCTTATCTTTTTGGTGGCCCACTCGGAGATTTCTCTGAACAGTCCTGAGCGGACGTCTCCCACCCCCTGTTTTAGGTTTCTGTGCACGAGAAACAGGTACATCAGGAAGACGAATACCAGGGCTCCCGCCCCGACGGTAATGTTGATAAGGAACATTATTATGAGCGAGGACACAGCCCCGTACAGGGGGACTATCTTGGGGACGTTGAAGGTAGGCCTGAAGCTGGGTAGCCCCAGGAACTGCTCGACGAACACGGAGACGTTGATCATCATGTACGCGATGAGGAAGAACATTGTCAGTATCTGAGCGATGGAGTTGAGGGACCCCACTAGCAGTAATACCGCTACTATCCCTCCCGTCAGGAGGGTCGCGTACCTGGGTTCACCCTCCTCCGTTTTCTGGGCCAAAGTCTCGCTGAACGGCAAAATTCTGTTTTGTGACAGCGCCTGCATTACCCTCGGTGCGGCTATGATTGTAGTGAGTGCGCTGGAGAACGTCGCCGCCAGAATCCCCACCAGTACGGCCGGCGCGAAAGCGGAAAGTTCCACGACTAGCAGGGGATTTTCGATGAGTTCGGTCGGCGTCGCGGAGTAGCCGAACCATATCACCAGCAGAATGTAGAGGACGGCCGTGATTCCCAGCCCGGTGATGACACCCTTCGGGATCTGCTCCTTCGGATTGCTCAATTCGCCGGACATACCGATTCCGGCCATAAGTCCGGTGACTGCAGGGAAGAAAAGGGCGAAAAGTGACCACAGGTCCATCTCCGAAAAACTCCCGAATAGGGGCGTCGTGAGCCCCCGGCTTCCAATATCCAGAAGATTTCCTCCCAGAAATACGGCGATCAATGACACGCAGACCGCGACAAAGACGACCGTCTGCGCTCTCACGGCGATTTTCGTGCTGATAAACACTAGGAGAAATAACACGCCGAATATTCCGAGGGCGACTATCAAGAAAGGATGTTCGGGAAAAATAAATACCCACGTTTCCGCGAATCCGAACACGTAGAGGGCCACCGAGAAAGTCTGCGCTAGGAAAAGCGGCACCCCTACGCTGCCCCCTATCTCCAAGCCGAGGGTCTTCGAGATGATGGAATAGGCTCCACCGGCACCGATTCTGATGTTGGTGGTGATCGAACTCAGCGAAAGCCCCGTGGCGAACGTGACGGAAACGGATAGCAAGATTATGATGATCGACCCGAGAACTCCGCCTACTCCCACGACGAAACCGAGCCTCAGGAAGAAGATAACTCCCATTATGCTCAGGAAAGTGGGAACGAATACCCCCGAAAAGGCCCCGAAGCTTTTAGACCCCGTTTCCTCCTCTGAATTCATACATTCGATTTTTTGTGTCTAAAAATGTTAAATCCTTGGTATCATATGCCGAAACTTTAAATTAGTTAGTCAGGTTGTTAGTTTATAAAAGACCATACCCGGGAGGGGATTAACACGGACGTTTTGTTTGTTGATGACGAGCCCGACCTGCTGGAACAGGCCAAACTTTTTCTCGAGAGGGACGACGAAAGGCTGGAGATTGACACGGCCGTTTCCGTGGAAGACGGGCTCGAGATGTTCGAAGAGAACGACTACGAGGCCATAGTCTCGGATTACCGTTTGCGCGAGAGGGACGGCCTCGAGTTTCTGAGAATCGTGAGGAAGGAGAAAAACAGCGACATACCCTTTCTTATTTTCACGGGCAAGGGCCGGGAGGAGGTAGCCATGGAGGCGCTCAACCTGGACGCGAACCGCTACATCCAGAAGAGGGGAGACCCCAAATCCCAGTACGGTGTTCTGGCGGACGCGATAATCCAGGAGGTTGAGAGCTGGAACGTGAAAACCGAGCTGGAGAGGGCGAAGGGCGAGACCCAGATGCTCTTGGACAACTACCCGAACATGATCTTTATCGTGGCCGAAAATGGCCGTTTCCTCCGCGTAAACAAGACCTTCGCGAGCACCTTCGGGATGCCAAGGGAGGAAATAGAGGGAAAGATGCTCGATGAACTGTTTCCCGAGGAACAGGCGGAGAAGATGATGGAGGATAATCTTGAAGTAATTAGAACCGGAGAGCCGAAGCTCGATATCTTGGAACCCTTCGAGACCCCCGACGGGGTCCGGTGGCGCCAAGCGGACAAGCTCCCCCTGAGCGGAGGGGAAGAGGGGGTGATCGGAGTCGTCGGTTTTGCCCGGGACATCACCGAGCGAAAGAGGGCAGAAAGGAGGGAGGAATTCCTCCGTTCTCTGCTGACTCACTATATAAGGAACAAGAACGACGGCGCGTTGGAAAATCAGGAGGCGCTTTTGGGATACGATTTGCCGGAGGGAGCTGAGGAGCGAGTAGAGGGAACGATCGAGGCGATTCGCGAGAGTTCCGATATGATCGATAAGGTGCAAACCCTCCAGCGGGTGGAGGAGGGTGAGGAGGCGGAGGAGGTCTCCGTGAATTCATGCATAGAGAACGCTATAGAGAGGTGCGAGTATATCGCGGACGAGAGGGGATTCCGGATAGAAAAGGACCTCCCGGATCAGGACATGACCGTCGAGGGAGATCTGTTGGAGGATCTTTACGTAAATCTGATGGAGAATTCAATTATTCATTCCGGCGGCAGCGTGTTGAAGGTTTCCGGAGAGCGTTCGAACCGTGAATTTGTATACTCCGTAGAGGACGACGGTAAAGGTATACCGGAGGATGAGAGGGAGGAGATCTTCGAGATGGGCTTTAAGAAGGGCGCGGAATCGGGTTTCGGTTTTGGCCTTTACTTTGTGGATGAGATTGTCGAGAGTTACGGGGGAAGGATCGAAGTCAAGGATTCCGAGCTGGGCGGGGCAAGGTTTGATCTTTATCTGGAAAGTCCCGAGCGGTGAAGAGGGATCACATGCCGTGGAAATATTACTGCGAGAACTGCGATGCCCAAATGCAGCCGAACAAGAGGTTGAAGGGCGATAGGTGTTCGATCTGTGGCAATGAGCTTAAACCCAAGTACGTCTGCGATAGTTGCGGTCACGTGATGGTACCCAAGAAGGGATCCAAAAGTTTCAGATGTCCCGAATGCGGGGAAACGATTTCCGCCGAGGAGGTGGAGCCGTCCTCCTATGACAGGGTCACGATGGATGGCGAAAAGCTGACCGTGGAGATTGAGGAAGGCGAAACGACTACTCTGGATGATATCGAAGAGATCAGCCTCAACTTCCTCGGATTTGAACTCGGTCGCGTGCGCAACCCCGACCACGCCGAGTTTTCGACCGTGGAGGATTACGAAAGGACCGAGGAAAAAGTTGATTTACACTTTCAGCCGGAAGAGAAGAAGGAGCTCCTCAAGAGCATAAAAAAGCTGCGGGATATGAAGTCGTGATCGCGGTTCCGAAAATATTTGTTTCCCCTGGAATTTAATCCGTCCTCTTTCCGTGTTTTCACTCTTCCGCGAGGCGGTCCTTCCATTTTTCGAAGGCCTCGTAGAGTTCCTCGTCGTAGCCGACCAGAACCACCTTTTCCAAAGATTCGGGGTCAAAGTTCTGAATCTCCTCGACCATCACTTTCGCTGCCTCCTCCGAAGAGACTCCGCCCACGCCAGTTCCAAGGCCGGGCACGGCGACTTCCCTTATCTTGTTCTCTTCGGCACAGTTCAAAACAGCACAGGTTGCCAGCCGCACGTTCTCGGGGGATATGTCCTCAGCCGGATTTTCCATAGTCGGTGCATGAATCACGTATTTCGCCGGCAGATCCCCGGCGGAAGTAACCGTGGCCTTCCCAACTTCGACCGGCGCCTTTTTCCTGGCTTCGTCCTCGATTTCCTTGCCACCCTTATTCTTTATAACTCCGGCCAGTCCTCCACCCATTATCAACCTGGAATTGGCGGGGTTCACTATCGCTTCGATATCCAGCCCGGTAATATCGCCCTTAAAGACTTCTATATCCATGGTTTACCTCTCACAAACTTTTCGAAAACGGTATCGCGCTCTGGGTTGAGCTTTTGCCGGTCCTTACTAAATAATTTTGTGAAAATTTAGTCCGAATTTTAGGAGTGGCTGACGGCCCGTGAGGTCGGAAACCTTAATTGCCGGCTTTTTTCAGATGAACGTCGAAACGCGCTCCACCCATTTCCGAGTCCTTTACCTCCACGCCGCCGCCGTAACTCTCGGCGATTTTTTTGACCAGATGGACTCCCAGGCCCGAGCCGGCGCTTTTTCCCCTCTTGGAACCTCTATCGAAAATCTCGTCCTTGTACTCGTCGGGGATTCCCTCCCCGTCGTCTTCGACGGATACGGTGCATCGATCTTCGTTCTCTTCGATCGATATTTCTATTTTCTCGCCCTCCGAATGCTGAATTGAGTTCTTTATCAGGTTTGAGAATAACTCCTCGAGGAGAGGACCACCTTCGACATCCACTTTTTTTCCGTTTAACTCGATCGCGAATCCATTTTTCTCCGCCTGGGATCTGTTTTCACTTATTGCGTTTTCTATTGCCTTTTGAACGTTTACTTCTTCTACTTTCTTTTCTCCAGCCATCCTCAGTGTTCTTACTTTTTCTATTAATTCCATACCGTCGCTGTTTGCCTTCATAGCTTTTTTGAGATATTCTCTACCCTTTTCGGGGATTTCCAAGTTTTCTATTAACTGTAGGAAACCTTGAGATATCTGAATCTTGTTTCTAAGATCATGTCTTAAAAGCGAATGGAGGAATTCCTCTTTTTCCTCGGCCTTTTTCCTTTCCGTGATGTTCTGGATCGTCCCGATCATTCGCAGGGGTTCCTTGTTTTTTCCCCTGGCCACCACTTTTCCCCGGTCCTTCACCCAAATGTAATCGCCGCTTTCCGTTTCTATTTTGTATTCGGACTCGTAGTAGGGACTCTCTCCTTCCAGGTGGGAGTTCATGGTCGCCTTGACCCTCTCCAGGTGGTCGGGGTGTACCAGATTTTCCCAGGTTTGAATGGTTCTTTCAACCTCGTCCACCTCAAAGCCCAGCATTTTAATCCACTGGTCGCTGTAGTACGCCTCCTCCGTCTCCAGGTCCCAGTCCCACAGCCCATCTCCCGCGCTCCACAGCGCAAGTTCCAACCTTTCCTCGCTTTCCGTCAGCTCGTCCTGGGCCTCCCTGCGGAGCTGTTCGGTTCTTAACCTCTTCAACGAAAAGGAGAGGTCGTTGGCTATCTCCTTGACGAGGTCCCTTTCCCTTTCTTCCTGACAAGATTTCTTCTCGATTGATATCCCTATCAACCCGTAAACCTCTCCCTTATGACCTAACTTT
>CAZEBR010000012.1:27888-28655 GCA_964510375.1 Hadarchaeota archaeon (SeqCode)
TTGGTCGTCCCCGCCGCTTTCGAGGTCCGATCCGAATAGATTGCTTACCGTTTTTACTTCCGGGTTGGTTGAAGTTTTTTGTATCGATGCAGGAGCACCATTTTTCTCGATTTTTTCTATCAACCGCTCCAGATCTCCGCCATAATCTTCATCGGCCGATGAAACGACCTGCTGCGCTTCGTCAAACAGGAGTATCCAGACTCCGCGGTATCCGTCTACCTCTGTCAGATTTTTGCAGGCTAAATCTATGAATCTCTCCTGTTCGTAAATTCTTCCGATTTCCTGATCGATTTTTCTCAAAGCCTTCAGGATCTGGGCTATTTTCATTACCTTTTAGTCCTCCTCAGTGATCGTCATTCGCCCGACTTTTGTAAAATTTATTTTAATAAATAGGGTTATGTAAAGCTTACTTTAGCTTTATCAGTATTTGTTTTTAGATTTCGCCGAATTGCGGTTTTAATAGAATATGGCGTCATGGCAGGCCAGAGTTATTTCAAATACTTCTCCGCTTTCATCTGTGAGGGGTAGTAGTCTGAATGACATTCGAACTTCTTTGTCCCAGGGGGAAGTGTAATTTCTCTCAGCGTCGACGACTTCCTTCCTCTCGATAGCCTTTTCTATCTCTTTTCCTATACCGGATTTTTTCTCGTCTCCGGAATCGTTTACATTGCCTCCGATGGCTTTCTCCTTGGACGGGGCGCCCAGAATCTCCATCATCCGCTCGTTAACGTCCAGTATTTTCCCCTCGGGATTGCATTCCATCAAGC
>CAZEBR010000012.1:28733-38468 GCA_964510375.1 Hadarchaeota archaeon (SeqCode)
GTACCCGTCAGCTCCGAGATTTATTGCGTTCATCGCCACCTCTTCCTTCCCCTTGCCGGTCAGTATGATAAATGGTAATTCTAGTTTCTCCTCTTCCCGTATTTTTTCAAGAAGCTCTAGACCGTCCATTTCTGGCATTTTATAGTCGGATACTATTATTTCGAATTCTCTTTCATCTATAAGTTGCAATGCTTTCTCCGCGGAGGGCGATGTCGTTACTTCGAAGTTTTCATCTTCCTGTTCCAGGAATATTTTTGCCTGTTCGAGAATTCCAGGTTCGTCGTCCAAAAATAAAATATTTCTCGTGTCTGATTTTTCTTCTTGAATCAACTGAATACACCTGTGAGGCCCTGAGTCATTTTATCTTGAGTGGCTATTATTTTTGAATTTACCGTGACTTAATATTTTCATTTCGGTATCCATGTTACCTGCCCGAATCCCTCTCCTCGTATTTCCCTGAGCTTTTCTAGCGTTTCGGCCGCGTTTTCTCCCGCTTCCGTCAGATAGTACCGTTTTTCCTCGTCCTTCTTTATCAGCCCCTTGGACTCCAGTTTTCTCAGGTGGAAGCTCAGTTTTGGTGAGTCGTCGATGCCCGTTTTCTTGGAGAGGCTCGTGAAGGTCACGCCTCCGTCCTGCTTGTCGAGTTGGGTAATAACCTTTCTTCGAATATGGTTTGAAAGGGAATCGGATATCACTCGAGCGGGCATGTCCGAGGCCATGTACTCGAGTTCTTCCTGATATTCTTCGTCTATTTCGTCTGGATCTCCCGAGATTATCAGGGTCGAGTTCTTTCCCACGATGTCCTTTTCGAGCCCGTTTACAAACTTTTTAACTTCATCTAGGGAGTTACTTTCCAATAGATAATCCAAGCTGTCGATTAGAATTACCAAACTTCCGTAATCCGAAATTTTATCTCTTATAATTTCCTCTAGCTCGTTCAGATCATCCGGGCTAGTCTCATCCTCCGAAAGTTTCACGAAGTCAATATCCTCGTCGATGCCTTCGGATTTCCTCACTTCCTCATAATCGTTCTTTGAGATGCACAATCCTTTTTTACCCTTCTTTATCAGTTCGTTGAAAGTTTGATACGGTTTTTCCTCCCCCCGTCCTTTCACCAACTTTGATGTCTTTTCCTTAAAGTGCTCAAGTTCCAGATTCTCGACGGCTCCTAGGATCGTGGTTCGAATGTCCTTCACCTCTATCGGCTTTCTGATGTAGTCGCTGGCTCCTTCTCTCATCGCCTCCACCGCAGAATCTACCGAGGCGTAGGCGGTCATCATGATCACACGGGTAGAAGGCTTCCTTTCCTTCACCTTACGGAGCAGTTCCAGTCCGTTTATTTCCGGCATTTTGATATCTGAAACTATTATGTCAACTTTGCTTTCTTCAAATTTTTTCAGCGCTTCCTCTCCGGAGTTCGCCGATATGACCCTGTAGTCCTTGCTTTCCAGGGCCGCTTCCACCGCCTCCACGACCGTCTCGTCATCGTCTACCACGAGTATCGTCGGTTTGAATGAGGTCTCTATCCCCGAAGATTTCTCCTTTACATCCTCCATCTTATTAACCTCACTTTATTAATGGTCAATTTTTCTTTTATTTGTTTGTATTTTTGGCCTATACTGAGAGGAACAGGCCCAATCCGATCTTGGCTAGGCTTCCTAGGAATATGCCCATCCATACGAGTATTCCCATGTGCGTGTAGCTGAGAAGCTCGTGACTCCCCCTTGCGCTTCGAATAAAGAGTGCTCCGATGAGCGCATTTAGCACCACTACGATGAGGAGCAGAAAATGGGTTCCGGGTATGTCGTAAACTCCCAGTGAGAAAATTTCGGATAGCCTGCCCGTCATTGCCGACCCGACTATATCGACCATCTTGGTAGCCAGATAGAATCCGATGAAGATCGCTATGATAACGCCTCCGGTCATGCCGTATATCAGCCCCATGATGTTGCCCGCTCTCGAGTATCTCTCCTTTCTGACTCTCAATACCCTCTTGAAGTTGTTGGATATGATTTCGCTCATCCTTTTCGCATCTCCGCCGTTGTCGATTCCCTCGAAGTACATGTCGCTGAATTTTCGGATCAAGAAGCTTCCGGTCTCTGCCGAGAAGATATCCCACGCCATATCCCTGTCTATTCTGGTCTGCAACCGTTTGTACAGGTTTTCTATGCTTTGGGTCAGTTCCGAGAAGTCCTTCTCCTTGAGTTCCCCCAGCACTCTGGAGGAAGTCGACTGTCTGGCGCTGGCTATCGAACCCAGGGATCTTATAAAACTCGAAAAGTTTTCGTCTCTGTCGATTATCTTTCTCTCTTCCAACCAGGTCAAGACACCCGGTACCACGAGGGGGGTGAAAGGTACTCCTATGTAAAATTCGATCGGCAGGGGATTCGAGGAAAAGGGAATGTTGAAAAGTAATTGCAGGGCCGAGAACACGGCCAGGGCTATAAAGCCAGCTATTGCGAAGATCTCCCCCTTTCCTATCTTCCTGTCCTTGCTCGTTATATAATCCAGACTGCTCCAAATCGGGTCCTCGGGGAGTATGAATTCCGTGGCCAAGAGGAATCCGGTTTCGCTCCCTATGAACACGGCCGTGGCTATTCCGAGGAGGAGGAGCGGGGACATCCCGGATATGAGGGGGATGAGAATCGAAAATACTATCAGAAAGACTACGGCCAGCAGGATGGACGTGAAGAGATCTCGAATTTCCATCACTGCGTCGAGCGAGTCCTCGTACATTGCCTCGTAGTCGTCCATCAGAACTTCCTGTTCCTCCATCAAGAACTGCTTGATGTCCTGCCCGGCTTCGGTGCTGTGTGCCATCCTCTCGAGGAAATCGGATATCGTCTTGCTGGGTATGTTTTCTGCGACGTGCCGACAGGCGTCCTCCAAGCTCTGATTCCACGTGTTCACCAAGGTGTCGAGCTGGTCGGCCACCTCCGCCAGGGGTCCGTACTCGTCCTCTTTCTGTGCCATGATCTTGAATATCTTCGATCTTTCTATCCCGGTCGTCGCCAGAACTCCCAAGTGCGTTATAAAGAGGTGCAAGTTCTGTTCGAGTTCCTTTTTTCTCGTGCTCGCCCATATTTTCGGGTATAGAACGCCGACCGCGATTAGTAGCCCGGAAAGGGCGTACAGCAGATATCGGATATTACCGAATAAGTCCGAGAAAAGGAAACCCACAAGAATCGATGCGATCCCCATGGCCGTGAACGGTATCACTAGACGGATTAGGTAATCCGTGAAGGTATATCCCATGTACTTGTACTCGTCCAGCCGTTCGGTCAAAAATTCAAGCACGCTTTCACCTGGTGAGGGGAATTCTATCGGTCATACTATATTTATCCGGCCCCATCACCACTTTGTTAATTTAAATTAACCATTACTAAATTTAATTTAAAAAAATTAGTCCCTTGATTATTACCGGTGATAATTGCCCTCCGTGTCCCGTCATTCGGTGGAGGCAACGAAGGGAAGTCCTTCCTCTCCCCTCTCCTGATACGCCCAGGTGACCTGCACCGCCTCGCTCCAGCTGGTGTAACCCTCCCGGATCGCTTTCCTGACTATTTCGGCCCTGTTTTCCAGTTCGGGGTATATCTGTCTTTCGTCCTGGAATCCGAGCGACGGGGCCACTTCCTCTTCGAGAATGTAAGAGTTGTTGTATCCGAGAAAGTCCAGCTCGTCCTTTTCCGGATCTCTATCGAAGGCCTTTCTGCTCACGATACCCTCCAGCTCTCCGGAGTATCCTTCGATCTCGTGTACCCCCGTGACCCTTCTCAGTTCCTCTCCTCCCGAGATGATGAAGTTCTGGAATATGACGATATCGAGGTTATCGAAGAACTTTATCGGAACGTTGATCGGCTCGCCGGTGAACCTGTCGATGAGGGATGATATACTGCCGGCGTGGAACGTGAAGATGACCGGGTGACCGGTCTGCATCGCTTGGAAGACGTTAAACCCTTCTTCCCCACGGACCTCACCGACCAGTATATAGCCTGGGCGGGACCTCAGAGAGTTTTTGATAAGGTTAAACAGGTCCACGCCCTCGCCGGCCTCGCCGCCGCCGTCCCTCGTGAGTAGCCTCTGCCAGGAGCCGTGAGGTGGATTGACCTCCAAGGTGTCCTCCGCCGAGTATATTTTCGTGTCCCGGGGTATCAGGGCGGTGATTGCGTTCATCGTCGTCGTCTTCCCGGACGCGGTCTCCCCGCAGACGGCGATGGACATGTTGCTTTCCAGGGCCATCCAAAGGTAAGCCACCAGTTCGGGAGAGAGGGTTCCGTATTGAATGATCTGGAAGATTGAAAGGGGAGTTTCGTCAAACTGGCGAATCGTGAGCGTAGGTCCCTCCACTGATACCTCCTCCGAGTACACGATGTTCAGCCTCGAACCGTCCGGAAGCGTAGTGTCGACGATAGGGTTGCTGGAGCTGACGGGGCTTCCCACCCTTTCCGTCAGGGTCTCTAGCCAGTCTAGATACTCCTCGTCGTTGCCGAGCCCGATGTCGGTTCTCAACATCCCGTAGACGCTGTGGTTGACGTTCACCTTGTCGTACCCCAGAACGTGAATATCCTCGTTGTGTTTGTCCTTTGTAATCGGGTCTATGGGACCTAATCCGACGAGTTCCTTCTTTAATTCGTACCATATTCTATCGTAGCTTTCCTTAGGAACTATAAAACCGGAATTATCTCCGAATAACTTTCCAAATCTGCTTTCATTACTTTTCTTCGGTCCAGCTCCATCGGAAATTTCTACGATTTCGTCCAGAATCTTTTTCAGCTCTCTTTCGTATTCTTCCGGATTTTCCATCGGCGGATAATCGGGACTGTGGATAATAATTTTTTCTTTTAAGTCATCGTAAATTTTCTTGTCCTGTTCTTCTAGGGTGGGCTCCAGAGCGTAGTATCGGCTGATATCGTTTGGTGGTGCGTGGATATGAGCGTACACCTCGTCCTTTACGGGATGTAGAATGTTCGTTTTTTCGAACTTGTATTCATTCTTTACTTCATCGACAAATTCGGGAAGTTCTCCCCTTTCTTTCCTGAAATTTACTAAATGTTTTTTGATGTAGGGAAACTGTGCAGATAATTTCTTTAATTCGGGGTCGAGGGAGCCCTTAGTTTTTTTCGCTATAGCCATGTCTGACCCCTCATTTTATCTTATCAAGCTCTTCCTCAAGATGCTCCTTACCTTTCAGCTTGATGCTTTTGATTAGTTTTCTCACCGGAGAGTCCAAAGAGACTCTATAGGTAGAGAGCAGTTTCACGAGATTTTGAGGTTCTGACATAGGGTTATCATTCTTATTTTCCTCGGCTTCGAGATCCGGCTCCACGAATTTCTCTTCAGGGGGTTTTTCTTCCGCCCTCTTGCTTTTTAGACGGTCCCCCTTCTCTCCCAGCTTGGATATTATTGCCTCGGCTATTTTCTCCGCGGAATCCTCCACCGACTCATCCTTTCGGCGTTCCTCGGATATTTTATCCGATATTTCCTTTTTCAGGCTCTTCTCCTCTGCCCGATCTTCCGTTGTTTCGGGTTCAAATTCCTCCTGAGGAGCTTTTTCGTTCTCCTTTATCGGGCTGTCCGAGATTAAAAACCGGTTGTCTCCGAGTTTCTTGATGCACTTTTTCTGGTCTTTGCTCAATTTAGCTTCGTCGCTCAATCCCAGCTTTTTGGCTTTTTCGTCGTATGATTCTTTCCATTCTTCAAATTTTTTCTCTTTTTCAGAGCTCAAACGGCAAACCCTCCTCTCCATTCTTTTCGTAACCTCTTATTATCTCCAATGCTTCGTCCCAATCAGTATAGCCCTCGAATATCGCCCTTTCGACAACCTTCGTTCTCTTTTCTAGTTCGTCGTAGATGTCTCGAGGATCCGTGTATCCGAGCATTGGCGCCGCTTTTTCTTCAAGGTAATAGGAATTATTGTAACCTATAAACTCTATTTTATCCTTCGTTACGACTTCACCGAACACCTCTCTATCCTCTATGACGTTCCTTTCGAAGACCTTTCTCGTGACCAATCCGTCCATGACGTCCGAATAGCCTTCGATTACCTGTACCTCCGTAACTCTTCTGATTTCTTTGTCACCCGTTTTAATGAAGTTCTGAAACACCGCGATGTTCAAGTTGTCAAAGAACTTTTCGGGCACGTTGATTGGGTCGCCGGTGAACCTGTTGATCAGGGCGGATACGTTTCCCGCATGGAACGTGAAGATAACCGGGTGGCCGGTCTGCATGGCTGTGAACACGGTCCTCGCCTCTTCCCCCCTGACCTCACCTACCAGGATGTAATCGGGTCGTGACCTAAGGGCGGTTTCGAGGAGGTTATAGAGATTGACGTCGGCTCCCCCACCGGTACTTTCGCTCGTGAGCAACCGTTGCCAGGTGTCGTGGGGCGGTCTGACTTCCAAAGTGTCCTCGGCGGAATATATTTTCGATTCCTCGGGAATCAGCGCGGTCATCGCGTTCATCGAGGTAGTTTTTCCCGAGGCGGTCTCACCACAGACGGCGACCGAGGCTCCACTCTCGAGGCAAAGCCAAAGGTATGCCACCAGCTCGGGGCTCATCGTTCCGAACTCGACTATGTCGAATAAGGAGAGCGGATCCTCCTCGAACTGACGGATCGTGAGCGTTGGCCCCTCCACGGAAACGTCGTCCGAGTACACGATGTTCAGCCTCGAACCGTCGGGGAGCGTGGCGTCCACGATCGGATTGCTATCGCTCACCGGATTTCCTATTCGTTCCGTCACGGATTTGAGCCAGGATTTGTATTCCTCCGCCTCTCCCAGATCTATATTTGTTCTCATAATTCCGAATACTTTGTGATCGACATCAATTTTATCATAACCCAAAACGTGTATGTCCTCGTTCATCCGGTCTTTGAGCAAGGGGTCGAGGGGTCCTAAACCTATTATTTCCTTCTTTAGCTGATGCCAGATTTTTTTCCTGAGATCCTCGGGCAAATCGAACCTCTTTTTACTGTTATTTCTTATCTTCTCGATGAATCCCTCCGATTTTTTTCCTCCTGACGGGACGACCTCTTCAAAAATTTTCTTCAGTTTTTCTTCGGTCATTTTACCCTTTATCTCGGAAGATGAGAGACTTTCGTCGAAAAGCTCATGTCTGACTTCTTCATAGACTTCCTTTTCGTCCTCTTTTATTTCCGGCTCGATAATGTTGTATTCTTTATTTTCCTCTCCCTCGGCGCGGGCATGGATGAAGACCAGATCGTCGATTTGATAAATTATGTCGTCTTTTTCGTATTTTTCTTCTGTATTTGGCTCATCAACTAGTTCCGGGAGTTCGCCCGTTTTCTTTTTGTATTCTTTTAAGTATTTAGCCAAGTGTGGATTCTTCGAGGCTACTTTTTTCAGGTCTTTCTGCTCCTCGTCGATCCCTTTCGAAACTTGTTTTTTGCTTTCGGCAGCCATAAGTAATCCTCTCCTGTCCGGCCCTTATAAAACCTTAAACTACTTCTCTGGATTCTATAGCTATTCCCATCCCGGACCTCACGGAGTATCCTATAGAATCTCCGACCTGCTTTCCCATTCCCGAGAATCTTTTTACTTCCAAAGACCTTCGCTTTGATCCACCTACGTCGATTATTTTTAGTTCGAAGTACACGTCGGCGACGGATCTGAAAGGGGCGAGCGCTTCCTCGCTGAGGTTATTTGGGTCGACGAGCAGAATTACCGTCTTACCGGAAGTAATTTTTTTCCGAAGAAAGGTGATAAATCTCTGCGAGATTATCTTTTCTTCGTCTCCGCTCGCTTTGAATAACGAGTCGAATTCCGCATCATTTCTCAATAATCTATCAAATGAATCGATAAGGGTAATGTCTCCCTTCCAGACTATATCGGAGTTCATCAGTTTATCCACGTACCTCTGTCCGGATTTGATGGGTATTTCCAGAAAGAGAAGTTTCAGGTCGAGGAGTGCGTCCGTGATGTCGTATCCTAAAGATCTCATCTGGTTCAGAAATCCGTTCAGATCCAGTTCAGGAGTCAGGTACGCGGTCGGATAGCCTTCTTTACAAAATCCCCAACTGAACCTCTGGGCCATCACGCTTTTGCCCGCACCGTATTCTCCTTCTATGAGAGCTATACTGCTGTCCGGAATACCGCCACCTAGTGCTCTGTTTAAAGTGTCTTTTCCTACTCCTAAAGAGTATAAATTTTCCGTCTCCGGCATTTTATCATCCTATTCTAAATTTTAGTGTATCGTCACTGTTAAATACCTCTACTTTAACTTCGTGGTCTCCGTCTGACAGTGAATAATCGGCTACAATCTTTGCAACGGTGGACGGCGCCCAAGAATCGTTGTTCATTACATTGAAGCTCTCAATTACGTCATTATTTATATATACCCCGTCCACGAACACGTCGACTATCCGAAGATTGTTTTCAAGGGTTACCGAGCCCGTATTTTTCACATAAATCACCAATTTGTCTCCTCCGTTGATGTACTCGTACATGTAGTCAGGATCGTTAACTATCTCTATATCGGTCTCGATCTGTTTTGAGAGATCATTTCCTCTCTCCTGTATGGAATTTGATATCTCTTGGGAGTACTGAATGATGACACCCCCTATTGTAGCGGCTATTGTCAAAGAAACTATCAGGAAAACTAAATTAGATGCGGAATCTTGAGCCATCTGGATATCACCCGTTTTCTATTTCTGTATAATAATCAGAAATTCCAAAATCTGAAACTAGTTTAATTCTCTCCGGTTTTGATGCTTGATTTTCTATATAAATTTTTAAATTTTCTTCTGGGCCCCATACGTTGGTATTAGCCCCATTTACTAACCTTCTAGAAATGTTTTGGTCCAAAACAATCTCTCCGTCTAAGAATACCTGCACGCTTGAAGTTTCTAGGACTGTAGAACCCGTATTGATGGCTTTTACTTCGAGATTGTCACCGACATAATAGTACAGTGCATTTTCTATTTCTATGTCGGTTTGTACTGATTCCTCTAATCTTTCCCCCCTTACTTCCTCTGCCGCTCTAGTCATATCTTGGTAGCTTTTGAGGGATGATATGAATATGCTTGCTGCTATCAGGAGGACTAGTACGGTTATTCCTAACCCTATAATGGAACTGAACCCTTTCTCTTCCCTTTTGATGGAGGCGTTCTCGATCAAATTTTCACTTCTCCGTGAGCGAAACTAAACATGGTTTTAGTTAATTCAAGCTAACTATTACTAAATTTGAATTTATAAAAATAGTTGTCCGAATATCATCTCTAATAGAATCTGTGACGGTCAAATAACGAGGGATCTTTGGATGTTTCGAAGCTACCAGAATCTTTACAGGTATTTCTTGAGTTCGGCTTGCACTTTATCTTTGTCGAAGGGTTTGACTATGTAACTTTTTGCACCGGTGTCCAGGCACTTTTCCATGACGTCTTCCTGTCCGACGGCGGTTGCCATGATTACTTTTGCTGAGTTGTCCATTCCCATGATCTGCTCGAGTACTTTATCGCCGTTCATTCCAGGAAGGATTAGATCGAGCAAAACGACGTCCGGGCTCTCTCTTTCGAATTTGTCGACGGCCATTTCACCGGTATCGGCTTCAGCTATATCGGATATACCCAAATCGGTAACTATATCCTTCATCATTTTCCGCATAAATGCGGAGTCGTCAACAACCAATACTTTTGCCATAGTTTCACCTTTCTATTTTTATTCCAATAGTTTAAGTATTAATTCCTATTTGTTTGCTTTATATCTTTTTTCTAATGGT
>CAZEBR010000012.1:38478-40673 GCA_964510375.1 Hadarchaeota archaeon (SeqCode)
AAGTATTAATTCCCCATTTTCCTATATTTTTTTCCTGATCGTCATGCTTCCTGACCTGGTGGAGAGCTCCACTGATCGTCCGGTGGTACCCCCTACGTCTTCGCCTATCAGGTCTATTCCCTTTTTTTCAAGCTCTTCTTTAACTGCTTCCACGTTTCTCTCTCCAGTATTTATTGAAGACTTACTGGAATTTGAGAACATGCTCGAGCCCCCGGCGATTTTTGCTTCGAGGTTTTTTTTTACAACCTTTTTCTTTCATCTTTTCTATCATCTCTTCGATGGCTGTGTCGGCATACTTCCCAGGTCTTCTTGGATCGGACGTTCGGCTTTTGGGTAACATTACATGAGCAAGTGCTCCGATTTTCTTGTTTGGTTCATATAGAGTTACGGCTACACAAGATCCGAGGCCCAAAGCAGTAAGTTTGTCGGGTTGTTCTGCTAATTTTATTTCGCCTGTTTTTACTCCGTATTTATCGGCCATATCTAACCAACTTTGTTCCTAAGTGCGTTCATAAATTCCCTAGCGTCTTCTGCGCTGAATAACATAAAAAAGTCCGTGGCTATGTCAACCTCTCCTTCTATTTCAATTTTCATATTTTCTTTTATGCGGAGTACTTGATCTATCTCGATTTCTTCATCTTTGTTTTCCATGAATTCTACTGCGATCGAGTCAATAATCGATATCCCTGGCCCTTCGGCTATTTGAGGCACATGTTCTTCTAAATCCATACCAAGAAAAGCGGACAAAGCTGTCAAGCTGTTACCTACTAGAATGTTGCCAAGCTCTTTGAGAGAGGATTCGTCCATTTCGTCTAGCTTCGTGGTCGATCCCAGTTCACGTCCCATCATCATGTCGGCGATTTTTGTAGCGTCCCTCCGGGGTATAATCAGGAGGACTCCACCTTCAACGTCTCCGGACACGGGAATATAAAGCCCGATTACCAGTTCGTCTCCGAGATCCGTCCTTTCAGGTATCTCTTCCAGACTGATTACTTTGACAGAAGGGACGCTTATTTCGACGGAGTGTCCTATGAGTTGGGACAAAGCGTTCGAAGCATGCCCCGCTCCTATGTTGCCCACCTCCGCCAACATGTCCGCTTCTTCTTCAGATAACTCAATCATTTTGTTGCTCCTTACTAATCTTCCTACCTTTATTATTATCAATTTATTAATAAGGGTAATTACTTTTGGGTTTATTTGCGCGATCCACAATAATTGAAGTTTCTGGTCTTTCTCACATGTTATAACTTAATAGTTAAAGTCCCAATAAATCTTATAAGCTCGGAAAGGTGAATTGTGTGGCTAATATTATAGCCTTTGCACACCATAAAGGTGGGACTGGAAAGACGACATCCTGTACAAATGTGGCCGGTTTCTTGTCGAAAATGGGAAAGGATGTGCTAGTCGTCGATCTGGACCCCCAGGGCAATGCCACAACTGGATTGGGTGTTGACAAAAGTGCGCTAGATTCTACCATGTATGAAGTGATGGTTGGCGAGACTGGAATTAAAGAGATAATACTAAAATCCGATTCTGGGGTACATATTGCTCCTTCGAATTTGGATTTAATGGGTGCCGAGTTACACCTCTACAGGACGAACGATAGGACGGGCGTTTTTGGAGAGAGGGTAAAGAGCGTTGAGGATAACTACGATTATATTATGGTAGATACGCCTCCCGGTTCAGGCCTCTTTTTGATTAACGGCGTAGCCGCTTCAAACCATGTTATCGTTCCGATAGATCCGAGCATATTTTCCATGGAAAGCATCGACACTTTGAACACGATTTTTGGTGATATCAAGGATCATATGGATTACGAAGTCGATCCGATCATGGCTCTTCTAACACGCTGTAATCGCCCCTCGTGGTTTGCTAGACTTCTAGGTAAAACGGACCCCGTCGAGGAAGCTAAAGCGAACTTAAAAAATAGATTTGGGAATGTCTTTACGATCCCTTACGACGTGAATATTTACGAATCCCAGCAGGAGGGAATCCCCATATCGCACTACGCTCCGGGGTCTGATGCCGGAAGGGCGTACGAGAAAATATCAAACTTCATAGCTAAGCGGGTTGAATGAATTGCCTTTATTTTTAAATAAAATTTTTCTAAAACTAGTTGGAGGATAATGGTGAAATTATGTCCGATGAGTATGTTTCTATTTTTGTGAGTGAGGCTAGGGAGAATCTTCAGACTT
>CAZEBR010000013.1:0-32537 GCA_964510375.1 Hadarchaeota archaeon (SeqCode)
CCGGTATAGAAATCCCCCAGTCGCCTAAACTCTTCCCTAATCGATTTCATCAACTCTTCGGACTCCTCGGTTGTGATATGACCGGCGGAATAGTCGTTCATAATTCCGTCCTCCACGGTTACAAAGTTACATCTAAAGGCGAATTCATTATCTTCAAGTTCAACTCCGAGACCCGCTGCTTCAAGAGGGCCTCTCCCGGTGTGGAATTTCCTTGGATCATACCCCAAAATAGACATTATCGCGACATCTGAACTGGCTTTCATACCCTCAGGGACGGTCCTTAGCAGGCCGCTCCTACCCTCCCTAGCAATCCAATCCATATTTGGGACATCTGCGGCTTGTAGAGGGGTCTTCCCACCTAGTTCTTCCAACGGGTGATCTGCCATTCCATCTCCGATGACTATGACATGTTTCAAGCTATCGACCAAGCTAGATTCAGTTTATTTTCTCGACATGTATATAAAACGCTCAAATAATCTTTCGACGTAAAATCGCTCATATCTCCTATTAGTCCTCCGTTTCGATACCGTTTCCGCATGTGCGGCAGAAGGTCGAATCTTCGGGGACATTGGTCCCACAATATGGACATGTCCTCCTCTCCGGATCCTCCGGTTCGGGAGGACCAAAAAGGGATTTGTAAATTTCGTAATAATAGAGTTGCTCCTTACTCCTTATCCGAACCGCATCTTCTTTCCTTATCGTTTCTTTCTTTGATGAAAAATGCTCATCTTCGATAAGAGACTCAAATTTTTCCGGAAAAACCGTCGTTCCTGTACCCATCTCTATTGGGGTTTTTTTCCTCCAGACTATCTCGTCGGGCAACACATCTTCGTAGGCTTTCCTAAGTATCCATTTACCCATCTTCTTTCCGTTTCTTTTCCCGACTTTCAAACTCGGTTCCATCTTCATGGCAAATTCTCTAAATTCGTCTTGGAGAAAGGGTAGTTTAGCTTCAATTCCTAAACTTTCAGCAATCGGTTGGGACGAAAAGGTCATGATCCTGCTTATTCTTCGAAGCTCATCACCCAGCTCATTCTCAGCCAGCTCGTAGAGAAACGAATAACCTGCAAACAATTCGTCGCTGCCGTCTCCAGTCAGAACTTTTTTCATTCCCAAATCCCTGGCCTTCTCCAAGGAGATGTAAACGGCGACGCTGTTCCTAATCTCCATCGGATCGAAGCTTTCGGTAACCTTGACGACCTTCTTCATCGCCCTCTTTGCCTCATCAAAGCTGAAAATATAAACGTAGTTTTCCAAACCGAGCCCACCCGCTACGATTTTTGCGTACTTGAGATCTTTCATTGGGGATCCTTCAAATCCAACAGATATGGACTCTGGGTTTTCCTTCTCTCTCGAGGCGTGAAAAGCTACTATACTGGTATCGAGGCCACCGGAAAGAGTCAACCCATCGTAGTCCATACTCCTCACTGAATCCTCAAACTTTTTCCTTAGCCTTCGGCTTGATTCCTCTATACTCTTTTTATTCAAGATTATCAGACCAGCCTGTAATCCTCAAGCTCGATAGCTATCTGGTCTCCATATTTTTTTCTGTCTCCAATCTTGACTTCCATCCTTCTATCGAAGACGGGGCCGTCAATAGTCGCAGTGTGGAACTCCCCCTCCTCTCCCAAAGGGCAAATCTCCTTCTCCAGTAGCCACTCCAGGAAATCCTCGTCGAGTTTTTTACCGAGCCATTTAACCGGAATCACTTCCGGATCCAATTTAACTACAATTCCCTCATACCCCCTCTCCAAATATTCCCGAAATAGCCTTTCGGGCTCGTCACCCCAAAGTGGTTCAGAAACCATGAAACCGAGTTCCTCTCCCTTATTTTCTACCCACTCTCTGTGGCCTTCTAGATACACATCACCGAAGATACCTTTCTTAGGGTGGATGTTCACGATCAAATCCGAAAAATTTTCTTCGTAATTATCCCAGTTAGTTCTTGTTTGCTTCATTTCAACCCCGATACTCCTCGCCTGTTTTACATAGAAATCATCGGGGAGTCCGTGTCCACCCGTGGAATCATCAGCGGGTAGCATGTTGATTAGAAAATCTACCTTCGATCCGTCTCTCATTTCCCTGTCAAGTGCCAAGGTGCTTTCCTTACCGCCACTCCAGGAGCAGAAGACGTTCATGCGGAACTCCCTTCCGAAAACCTCTTTTTCGCGATGGAAAGTCTCTTTTCGTCGTTGACGTTCAGGGCAAGCTCCGGTCTCGAGAGGATTAAGTCCTCCTGTTCTATATGGTTTTCATCTATCCTTTCGGTTTCTACAATATTTATTCCGACAGGGGATACCTCCCTATTATCCAGCTCATACTTTCTATGTGGCTCCAAGCCCAGCTCCCTGAGCGTATCGAGGGGTACAAAAACTGAAAGAGCGGGTTTCCAAGATTCTCTAAATTTGGACAAAATCAACCCGAGAGTTTCCTTAGTCACCAATGGTAGGTCCGAAGAGATTACTAGCGCAACTCTGAAATTGATCTTCCTTATAGCCTCCTGCATATCGGGTATGTATCCTCCCCCCGACGTTTTCATAACCCTCAACGAAAGTTTCTGAGCCATATTGTGTGTTTTCGGAGTGCAATCGGTCGTAACAACTGCTATCTCCTCTATCTCCTCAACATTTTTCAAAGTTTTTACCACGTGCTGAATCATAGGTTTTCCTTCGATCTCGATTAGGGGCTTCTCTTCCCGAAGCCCCATCCGCCTTCCCTCGCCTCCAGCCATTATCAATCCGATTAAATCCTTCTTTTTCATCTTTCAAACCACCAACAACAAACCCACGAGGGCACCGAGCCTAGAAATATCGTTCATCGCGCCGAGAACGTCGCCCGTTAACCCACCGAAATGTCTGTTGGAAATCCAAACCAAGAAAACCGCGGGAATGAGCGAAATCGCAAAGACGAGAATCCCCGGAATCCAGAAAAGCAAAAACACGGGGATGACGGAAATAATAAAGGCTGACACGAGCTGAATCGTCCCTTTATTGCCGTGTATAGTCCCAATGAAAATCGCGTTTAAGCCTTCATGGGCCGAACTACCTATTTTCGCACACAGCAACATCGAGAACTTAGCAATTATTTCACCAGCAATCAAGGCCTCCAAAATAATTACTTCCAAGTTCGAAACCGCAAATACGGTGGCCATTAAAACGACCAGGGTTAGTGCGAAACCCCCGATGCCGGTAGTTCTATCGCGCATCGCCTCTATTTTTTCTTCGTTCGACCCCATCTTCATGAGTCCATCCCCCATATCGAGAAGGCCGTCAGTGTGATGGAGGCCGGTGATTAGCAAGATCACGCTAACCGTCAAGAGACCAGAAAGAAAATCCGGAAGGTAGAGAAAAGATATCATCGAAAACGCTCCGGCCAAGAGTCCAATCATCGCACCGACGGCCGGGAATAGAAACATGCATTTTGCCGCCGATCTTAGATCTCCCCCACCAACTGGGATTATGGTGAGAAAGCCGATCAATCCCCTTATACCTTCCAGAACGCCCAAATTACCTTCCCCTTTCGTAGGCCCTGGAACATACCCCGGCAATCAATCCACCAATAATATCATCTGCGAAGGGTCCCAGTTCCCCAATTACGCCGGGTTTGGACTTATCTATCCTAACGAATTCGAAAACGGCCTTGCTTCCGTTTATGTAGTTCGCCACCCTCATCCCTAGAATTTCGTCGGCGAGGAGATGAACCGGATCCGAATCGAAAACATCGTAAGGTAATCCGGGAATCAGTCCACTTTTGCCATCCTCCTCCAATCTCAAACCCGCCATAATTAAGGCCGAGATGTTGATATCTCCGAGAAATCTCTCAAGTTCGTCCCTCAATATCTCCACAATTTCATTCTCCGGCCTCGAATTGGGATGTCTCACGTAGGCCTTCTTGGCAGTTTGAACCAATGTCTCAATAGGTAAATTCCTTTCATCAAGCCTCTTCTTGATATGACGGTGGGCTTCGAGCCCGCAGTTTGACAGTGCGTTTTTGGTCGCTTTTCGACAACTCTTACCGATAATTTCCCCTAGGACTGTAGACGGACCCGCATAGTCAGTCGGCTCCCCCTCACCTTTTCTGGCAGCGATTAGGCAGGTATCGGTTGGGGTTCCGGTGGCAGTGTTTTCGCCCTCCCTATCTCTTATATCCATCTCCCTAAAGGCCGCAGTTTTCGCTTCGGTCATGGTCCTTATCGCATCGACCATCGCCCGAGATTTCATATCCAGATTCGCAACGACGATGGTGTTCACGGTCCCAACCACGGGAGGGTCCGTCTCCGTCACCCCCATCGTAATCGGATTAGATATACCCGCGCTGACCACTGATTTTACCTCAACGCTGGATTTTTGTAGAGACATGGTTCCGGCTTCGTTCAAATTTGCGGCTGTCATCATGCCCACGGTTGACTCAAGGGGTAGATCCATCTCCTCCACCCTCTCCCTTAGGAAACTTTCCGGGTCCGATTCGTCGAAGTCCTCCTCCACACTGTAGTTGAGAACATAATTAGCCTCACAAAAACCCCCGTTCAGAACTGCAGAACTAAGTATCTTCAGAGGCTTATTAGATTTCAACAGTATATAATCCGAACTAAACTCCACATCTATGTCACCGAGGCATTCCTCACTCAATCTACCAGCCTCCTATAATGTTCTTCAGCGGCACCGAGTATGGAACTGGAATCAATCGATTCGGACTTTGCCATCGTAGCAACTGCGATACCTCCGGACCCGACTCCTTCCTTGACGCAACCCTCCTCGTACGCCCCGAGGCCCTTGATTTCGCTATCCGAAAAGTCCAGATTAGCCGCAAGAACCGGCACTTGCTCCGTCCAATCCAACAGGCCCAATAGATCAGATTCCTTATCCTCAATTATCCAGCGGGTCGTCCCGAGGCATATATTTTTCAGGGTTTCCCCTAGACCATCCAGCACTTTTAAAACTGCGGCCATTTGCGTCCCGCCCGCTAACATAACAGGCACTTCCCCGGAGGCGCCCGCCGCAAGCCCCGCCACTCCGGGAATTACCGGGTCTCCCATAGCTAGGATCGACTTCAACGGGTTATTCCTGAGTTCCCCTTTCGTCACCCTAGACTTCTCCATACCTTCCCTAACAACTTTTAACTTCAGATCGTGAGGATTTTGAATCATGCTGCTACTGACCTTTTCCTCAGCCTCGATTCCCATGGCCATCATCACCCCGAGTGCAGTGGTGGTCCCCCCAGGAATTGTCTCACCGATAACAAGATATTCCGTCACCCTGCCGAGTCGTTTCCCGGTCAACCTTGCGTTTTCATAGATTTCCTCAGGATTAGAAACCGCCTTTTTTTCCCTGACGTCGTGTCCAGGCTCGCCGTTGAGCATCATGCACGGACACTCCGGTTCAATTTTCATGCCACAATTTACAGGGAGGGAGGATATTTCTCCAATATCAAGTGTAGCCGAAGTCAGTAGGGCCGGTGTAGGTATCCCATCGGGAGTGGTCGGGATTTCCTCGATTGATTTAGGTTTTCCATAGCTCAGTATTTCTAAATCTGCAGTAGGCGTATAGTCGGTAAAATCAGGATTTTTTCCTGCCATGGAAATTCCTTGGATTTTTCCCGTTTCAGTAGTTCCTCCACAACCGAGGAAAAGCGGATCTTTACTACTTATCCTCTCTAGGAATTTTTTACCCTTTTCTTCTTCCTTTTCAATCAAAATATCATTTTCATAAATCTCCATTTTACCACACCAAGAAAATCGACAATGATAAGGTTGTTATCGCACCAAATATTATTGAAGACCATTTCATCAGTTTAATCGCTTTCGAGATATCCTCTATTGAGGGAAAGGAAAAGTCTCCGCCGAGACAATAAAAACTCGGTTTTTCCAACCGCACGTTCAAAGCACCCGCAGTTGCAGCCATCGGCCACCCGGCATTTGGACTCGAAGTTTTGCCGCTATCCTTCCGAGCAAGTCTGAAGGAGTCCTGCCATTCAGCCCCAATTAATACAGAACTGGCCGCGACCATTACAGCCGTTATTCGCGCGGGAACAAAGTTTAATACCGTATCCAAGCCCGCAGGAAACCTTCCAAAATCCTTCATTTTCTCATCCTTATAACCGTACATCGAATCCAGAGTATTGACTACCCTGAACGCTATAGCACCGGGGACGCCAAAAATTAGGAAAAAGAAGAAGGGGGAGACTATACCATCGGTTATTCCTTCGCTAGTTGATTCGATTGTAGCGGAGATTATTTTATCTTCACCGAAGTTGGATGTGTCTCGAGATACTATCCTCGAGACCATTCTTCTCGCCCCTTGCAGATTCCCGGTCCTCAGAGAACCCATGATAGGTTCAACGTGAGACTTCATGGACCTTACCGAAAATGTAGATTTCAAAAGTAAAGTCATAGCTGTAATGTAAATAATCCAATGTAGAGAACTAAGGAATACATGGAGCAGATAAACTGGAACCGCAAAGGCGAGTACACAAAGAACGGTCGTAACTACCCCAGCTACTTTATCTAAATTTTTCTCACCCCTCAGATTTGACTCTAGAAACGATGCAAGCTTTCCCATCCAGACCGTGGGGTGAAAACTTTCCGGCAGTTCGCCCGCCAAGTAATCGAGGAGAATGGCTAAAGGGAGGATAACGATTTCATAAACCGAAATATGACCTTCTATCAACATGTTTTCACACGTCTTTAGTTCCTATCATTTTTAATTCGTAGAATACCTATAAAAAAGGATGGATATAATATCCAAGTATATAGGGAGCGGAACCAAACTATAGAATAAGTCGAGATTAAAGATAAAGAGAGTATGCTGGTATATTCAAAGGAATATCTAACTCCTTTGGAAAATTTAAATGATTAGAATTAATCTGGAGATGTATATGAGCGAGAAGTACTTAAAAAAAGAACTTTTAGGACTAAAACAGCTATTTCACGGGGATCAAGTAGAGAAAAGGATGGAAACGGATGGCACTTTTCATGATGAAGTAATAGACTTCAGCACAAACGTAAATCCCTTAGGGCCCCCCCTCAAAGTCCTTGACGCAATCAAAAATAACTTAGAAAAGATATCCGATTACCCGCAACATCAGCCGAAAAAACTCAGAGAAGCTCTGGCGGACTATTCTGGTTTCTCACCCGAAAATATAGTCGTCGGTAACGGGGCAAATGAATTAATCCACCTAATAGCCAGATCCACCGTCTCTTCCGGAGACGAGGTTCTCATTGTAGAGCCGACTTTCACCGAGTATTCAAAGGCATCCAGAGTTCAAGGGGCTTCAGTGAAATCGGTCCCCCTCAAAGCAGAGCACGATTTTAAATTCAGAACGAGCGATTTGATAGAAAAGCTCTCTTCGGAAACGGAACTCCTGTTTCTTTGCTCCCCCAATAACCCAACTGGAAACACAATTTCGGAAAGCGATTTAAGAAAGGTGGTCGAGACCTGCTCGGATTTCGAAACATTGGTGGTATTGGATGAAGCATTTCATGAATACTGCGACACAGTATGCTACGATAACATAATCGAGGATTTTGATAACTTAATTTCCCTCAGATCCCTTACCAAGATATATTCACTGCCGGGATTGAGAATAGGATACGCTATCGCTCAAGGTTCATTGGCAGAATCGCTGCGAAACGTTCAAGTCAGGTGGAATGTTAACTCACTTGCTCAGGTCGCTGCGGAGGAGGCAGTAAAATGTTCTGATTTTCTAGCTCAAACAAGGGAGAGGATCCCCAAGGAGAGAGAATCTTTTCTTGAAAAGTTAAAAGAGTTTAATCTGAAGGCCTACCCGTCAGAGGCAAATTTCCTATTGCTCGATCTGTCTCCTTCCAGACTAAATTCATCCACCCTATCGAAAAATCTCTTTCAAAATGGTATAGCGGTCAGACAGTGTGACGATTTCGAATTTTTAAGTGAAAGCTATATCAGAGTATCCGTGAGACCAAAAGAAGATTACGAACAACTTTTGAACTCTCTAGAAAGCATAGAAGGGATAAAAAAATAATAGTTATTTTAAATGACTCGACATAATTGTTCAAAAAGGAATCTTCTCTGAAATATATATCATTATTACCACATCAGTAAAAATAAGTTTGTTAAAGATACAGAAAAGAGAAAGAAAAACACTAAATATATTTAGAATCCAAATATAAAACCAACGGGGTGAGTAATATTGTGGGGTCTTGCTAAGCTCGAAAAGGACGATATTGAATCCATCAAATCACTGGAAGAAGAACTCGGGGTAAATCTTCTCGCTTTTTTGGATTACGAGATTGAAATTGCGGATCTCTCGGAGAAGGAATTGAACAAGATAAAGGACTTGGAGGACAATCTCGGGGTTTCTTTAGTCGCCGTAAAGAAGGAAGAGTAGAAAGGGGTAATAAAAGAAGAACCTCGCTTATGCTTCCCTTTCGCTCGATGACGGAATCCCAAAATGTCCCTCATGCTCCTTAAAAAATTCAGCCGTGTAAATGCTCACAGAGAGCAAAATATATTTTTTATCATCAAAGAGGGAAATTAAGTGATAAAAATGGATAAAGGACTCATTCAAGTATACACAGGGCCTGGAAAGGGGAAAACTACAGCTGCAATCGGGCAGGCGATTCGGGCCATCGGACACGGCATGAACGTGGAAATTGTATACTTTTACAAAATGCCCAGTGAATGGGGATATGAAGAATTGGACATTTTAGAAGATCTGAATGTGGAGATACATGGATTCGCAAAAAAGCATCCACACTTTTACGAAAACAGCAAAGCAGGAGAAATGCGGAAAAAAACGCTAGAAGGAGTAAAATACGTGAAAAAAATATTCGATGAAAAGAATCCAGATATGCTCATACTCGACGAAATATTAATCGGCATTAGAGACGGTTTTTTGAATGAAAAGGAATTGATCGACCTACTAGAGAAAAAACCTGAAGGAATCGAACTTATTTTGACTGGTAGAGGTGCAACCGAAAATATTATCGAAAAAGCAGATTTAGTAAGCAAGGTCAAAAAAATCAAGCATTACTCGGACGAAGGCGTACCAAGTCGGCCCGGAATTGAATTCTAGAAGATTAAGAGGAAAATTAGGACTCCTTCATCTTCTCCGTGGCGAGCTTGTGGGCAGCTCTAATTGGCTCAGGAATCTTGTATTTCGGCGAAACGTTAAGAGTAATCTCGATCGCCCTCTCAAGAGTAATCTTGTGACCGATGCTAACGTACACCGGGTTCACGTCAGTCCGGGTTCTCAACACGGCCCCTATTACTTCCCCCTCGTCCCTCAACACCGAGCTGGAACCCTTCTCTACTTGTGGCTCATCAGCCTCCCCACAGAGCCTGTTTTTGGCCACGCCAATAGTGGGCTCGTCCATCGCCACGCCCAAATGAGACGCAAGTCCTGCCCGCCGTGGATGCGCCAGACCTTGCGAATCTATCATGTAGACATCGGCATCTATCTCCTTTACAGCCTTTAACATCGGCTCCAGTTCTCGGAAGGCCAAAAATGTCGGAATGTATGGAAAGTCTATCTCCACTTCCACGGCATTGCTATCCAGCCTCTCCAAGCCGGGATATTCAAAGAGAACGCAGGATGCGAAGGCCTCGTCCTCCTCCGAAAATGACACGTCGCAACCAGCGATAGTATCTGGGACCCCAACCTCGTCGTCTTTGACTACTCTCCCCGCAACTTCTTCTTGAATCCTAGAAAGCTCGTCCAAGTCCACCTGTTCAGTTTTCAGTATATCGAGCATCGAAACAAAATTGTGAATCGACTTAATTAGACCTTTCGAAAAATGAAATTAATATATGAGGTTTGATTAAATACCCTTAATGGTCCGATGCCCTCGAAACAAGAAATTCTGAAGAAGAAAAACTACAATCAACTCAAGCAGATGGCCGAAGACCGAGGTATCTCGGTTAGTTCGGACATGGAAATTTCGAAGCTGATAAATCTCGTGGAGGAGAACTACAGCAAGGAAGAAATCGAGGCCTGGCCTCAGCTTGACATTGACAAGATCGAAAGTAGCAAGATAGAAGCCACGGAAAAAGATGATAGTAAAGACATAGAAATGATCGAAAAAGGTTCCATCAAAGAAAAGTCCAAAGAAGTGGACCGGAAGATATCCACGGAGGACTTGGACGTGGAGGAAAGGGAAACGGTTCAAAGAGATCCTGTCTTTATATTGGCAGTGTTCGGAGCCGCAACGGCGATCATACTGGCTATTCTCTTGCTATTTTTCGGAATCTAAAAAACAAATAAAAACAGATTAATCGGTCTGGATTTTCTTTCGACCCATGCACTCAATGTACTTCAGCTCGTCACCTTCTTCCAGCTCGCCCTGTAGTTCTTCGGGGACGGAAATCTCGAAAGTATCGTAGCTGTTCAAATCCATCATCTGAGCGGTGTCGCCGGAAAGTGAAATCACCTGACCATCGTTAATCTCCAGTTCCGGGATCTCCATTTTCGATTCGGAAGATTCCTTTATGTGCCTCTTCTTACCGTCAAATATACCAACGGCCTCGATACTGTACTTCGCATGGCCGTGTTTTCCCGGCATCGAAGAGCTTATCTTCCTGATCTTGCAGGGCTCATCATCCACGCTTATGACGTTTCCTTCACTCAATTCTCCAATTTCTTTCATTTCTCTAGGCAAACTATACACCCCTTTCCACTAAATACCCGGTATTCTAAAAAGCTTTTACCTTTTACCTAAGTGAGTTAAAGTGAAAGTGAGCGTTTATGACCCCCACAAGGGAAATTCTACAAGACAGGACAGTTGAGGAATTGAAGGAGTTGGCCAGAGAAAAGGGATTATCCGGATACTCCAACCTCCGAAAGTCCGAACTGATCGATATGATTATGGATAATTTGAGTAAAGAAGATATCGCATCCTACTTCGGCTTGGAGGAGGAAACTCCAGCTCCCTTCACGGATAAATTATCCTCACGACCTTGGCTGGTGGCCGGAGTAACGGTTTGCCTGCTTGCCATAGTAGCGGGCATCTCGGCCCGCCAGATTTTCGGACCGCCTGAAGTCGAGGAATCTCAGGACTACACAACGTACATGGAGAATGTGTATTACAAATTCTCCTTTTCGGCTCCTTCGAGTTGGCTAGTCGGTCCCGCAAGGGACTACTCACTTGATCCGGAAAGCAGGATCAAATATATAATCCCAATTCGGGAAAACGAAGGAGAAACCGCCGAAAATATCGCCTCGATAGCCGTCTTCGAGAGGCAGGGACAAAGCCTGGAGGATATAAAAAATCTGAAGATGGCACAAGTGGAGGAGAGGGAAAACTCAAGTTTAGTCTCGGGACCAGACACAATAACCGTAACAGACGATGTGGAGGGCTTCACTTATACAACGGAGGTTACGAAGAAGGGAAAAACGTTGAAGGATAGAAGATTGTACACGATCAGAGAAAATAACGTCTATAGGGTCATGGTGAGAAGCGAAGAAAGTACCTATCCCGATTACGAACCAGGATTCGACAGGTTGGTTCAAAGTTTTTCGCTATTGAAAACGGCGGAGACTTAAGATGAAAGAAGACGAGAAAGACTACGAAAAAATAGCTGAAAAATTACATTCTTATTTCAGGGGCAAGATAGGGACCGAACTCAAGGTCCCCGTAGAAAAATTGGAGGACTTCTCTTTTTGGTACACTCCCGGCGTCGCCGGGCCGTGCAAGGAAATCTCGGAAAGGACGGAAAGAGTCTTCGAGTACACGAACAGGGGCAACTCCATAGCCGTGATAAGCGACGGGACCAGAGTTCTGGGACTAGGCGACATAGGGCCCGAAGCGGGGCTTCCCGTGATGGAGGGCAAATCTCTCATATTCAAATATCTGGGAGGAATCGACGCCTATCCCCTCTGTATAGATGCCGAAGACGAAGGCGAAATAGTAGAATTCACAAACAGAATCAGTCCCTCATTCGGCGGGATAAACTTGGAGGATATAGAGAGTCCAAAGTGCTTTTCCGTTTTAGAACGGTTGCGCAAAAGACTCGACATTCCGGTCTGGCACGACGACCAACAGGGGACTGCCCTGGTCTCGATTGCCGGCTTGCTGGGTGCCCTCAAGGTAGTCGGAAAAGATGTAGAAAGGATAAAGCTGGGGCTAGTAGGGGCCGGCGCCGCCGGAATCAACAACGCAAAATACGCCATCAAGGCCGGCGTCAAGCCGGAGAACATCGAAATAGTCGACAGCTCAGGTATCCTATCCACCTCCCGGGAAGACATAGAAAAAAACAGCTACAAGTACGAGTGGGCCAAGAGGACGAACCCAGAAAATGTGGGGGGGACCATGTCGGACGCTCTGAAAGATGCTGACGCCTGTATAGCGGCCTCGGCCCCTGGGCCGGGTACTATCAAAAAGGAAGACGTCGAGGAAATGGCCGACGAGGCAATACTCTTCGCGACCGCCAATCCGACACCCGAAATCATGCCCGAGGACGCAAAGGCCGCCGGCGTTAAAATCGTAGGAACCGGTAGAAGTGACTATCCAAATCAGATCAACAACTCACTGGGATTCCCCGCGGTTTTCCGGGGCGCCTTGGAAGTGGCGGCGACCGAGATAACGGACGAGATGTGTATAGCAGCTTCCCGCGCGATCGCCCAGAGGGCCGAGGAGATAGGACTCAGCGAGGATTTCATAATACCCTCGATGGAGGATTTGGAAATGTACGTCAAGGAAGCAATAGCGGTAGCGAAAAAGGCCATGGGACAAGGCATCGCAAGGAGGGAACTTCCCGAGGATAAACTCGAAAAAAGAATCAGGAAAAAGTTGAAAAAGCCCCGAAAGATAAATGAGCTACTCGTCGAAGAAGGCCTTATCTCAAAGCCCCCTGAATAATTAAAAAAGAAGAAAAACGTGGGTTTTATTTCGCCGATTCTTTGAGAAGTTCCACGACTGGTAGGGTCTCCCCCGTCAGGAAACTGAGTAGAGAACCGCCGCCGGTACTGACGTGGTCAATCTTATCCTCGTATCCCGCTTCCCTGGCAGAGGCCACCATGTGACCTCCTCCGATAGTAGTAAACGCTTCCGTTTCAGCTATGGCTTTCAGAATTCCATTTGTGCCTTTAGCGAAGGCATCCTTTTCGAACACTCCCACCGGCCCGTTAGCCACGACGGTTTCGGCGTCCTTAATAATATCGGCGTACCTCTCGACAGTCGCGTCGCCAATATCGTAAATGGGGTAGTCCGTAGGCAAGTCTTCGAGCGAGACGTTTTTCGCTTCACCCTCGCTTTCCTCGACTCTAAGATCCGAAGGCAACTCTATCCTATCATCATGCTCGGAAAGTACCTCTTCAGCCCTCTCAAACTGATCTTCGAAACCCATCTCCTTTATGATCTCCATGTTTGTTTCTCCCAATTCGTGGCCTCTGGCGTTGAGCAGGACTTGAGCGACAAGCCCCCCTATCAGCACCTTATCCGCTATTTCTTTGCCTAGGACGTGATCTATCAAATTCAACGAGTCTTCGACTTTGGCTCCTCCGAGGACGTAAACGCAGGGATGCTCCGGGCTTCTGGCCTTTTCCAGCTTCTTCAATTCGCTCTCCATAAGACGACCGGCGATTGCGGGAAGTGCAACTCCGAATCCCACCAAGGAAGGCTGGGACCTGTGGGCCGCAGCGAACGCATCGTTGACGTAAAGATCGCCCAGCGGGGCCAACTTTTTGACAAAATGAGTCTCCGCTTGCTTTTCGGGGTCCCTGTTCAACACTTCTTCAGAATAAAACCTAGCGTTTTCGAGAAGCAGAATTTCTCCCCCTTCCAAGTTCGAAATCATCTCCCTAGCAGTCGGGCCAAAGAGATCATCGACATAATTCACTTCCTTGTCCAGCACCTCGCTCATTTTTCCAGCATGGTTCTCCAAGGTGGTAAAATCGTCACTGCCCGGTCTTCCCTGATGGGCCATCACGACTGTCTTGGCGCCCCTATCCGACAATTCGACCAGGGTATCGGAGCACTTTCTTATCCTGTTGTCGTCCATGATTTCGCCAGACTCCGGATCAAGAGGCGAATTCACATCTACTCTTACGAAGATCGTCTTATCCTCCAAATCAAAATCGTCAAGGGTATTAAATTCCATTAACTCACCTCCTTCTAACTAATAAATAATAAAATTCCGATGGGCGTTTTCAGCCCATCTTTTCGGAAATTTTGTTGGCCATGTCGACTAACCTGTTAGAGTAGCCCCATTCGTTGTCGTACCAAGCTAGAACCTTCACCATGTTGTCAGCTCTGACTGTCGTAAACTCACCGTCTACTATGGCGGACCTCGAATCTCCTATGTAATCCGAGGAAACCAAGGGCTCAGTGGCATAACCAAGTATTCCTTCAAGGTCGTTTTCCGAAGCTTCTCTGTACGCCGAGTTTACTTCTTCTTCCGTAACATCTTCCTCAAGAGAAGCGACCAGATCTACTATGGATCCATCTATGGTCGGTACTCTCAGCGCAATCCCGTGTAGTTTCCCCTCCAACTGTGGAAGGACCTGAGTAGTCGCTATCGCCGCACCGGTCGTAGTAGGGATGATATTCGAAGCTGCTGCTCTAGCCCTCCGGAGATCGCTGTGCAGTCCATCAAGAATGTTTTGAGAAGTCGTGTACGAGTGTACAGTGGTCATAAGTGCCTTTTCAATCCCGAATTCATCGTCGAGAACTTTCACTGTAGGTACCAAGCAATTGGTAGTGCAGGACCCCAAATCCATAATCGTGTGTTCGTTCGGATCGTACTCATCGTCGTTCACTCCCATTATGAAGGTCTTATCACTGCCTTCACCCTTGGCAGGAGCCGTAATCAGAACTTTTTCGGCCCCGGCGTCGAGATGCTTCGCGGCGTCCTTTCTTTTCCTAAAAACCCCGGATGCCTCAAGTGCCAAGTCGACATCCTTCTCCTCCCAAGGAAGATTCTCCGGATTCTTTTCGGAAACAAAGTCTATCTCCATATCGCCGACAATTAAAGAATCTTGGGTAGCCTCGACATTTTCTTCAAGCTCACCGAAATTTGTGTCGTACTTTAGCAAGTGCGCAAGAGTGGATGGGTCCGCCAAGTCATTTATCGCCACAATGTCAAACTTGTCGCCCTCTTCCAACGCAGAACGAAAGAAACAACGGCCAATTCTACCAAATCCGTTAATTGCTAACCTCATCTTTTCAGCCTCCTTCACCCATTTATAAGATGATACTTTGTTAAAATCTTTCTCCAAAATTCGTACATTTTTAATTTTGGTACTCCTTAACAGGAGAGGGAAAACAATAACAAGTGGTGTAAAAGTGGCGGAAGATAAGAAAAAAGAAATAAGAGAAAGCGCCGAAGAAATCGTGGACTCGTTTGCCGAGATAGCGGAGGGTCTTCCAACCCAAAAGGAAACTTACTACCAACAGGATACTTTGAATGTCCTAAAACCCGACGGAGAACCTACTTCTAAAGAAGAATCAAAGAAATTCAGAAAAAACTTTCTGAAGATAATGCCGGGAAAAGACGAAGAAGGATATCTCCAAGTGGAAGTGGCAGAATGGACGAAATGAGCACTCTAGAAAAAATAGAATCCATCAAAAATGGAGATCTAACCGCTGCAAAGAATATAGAAAGAAGAATAAATCGAATAAAAAAGCTCAACGACGAAGTAAATGCCTACATAGAAATAAACGATGAGGCAATCGAAGAAGCCAAAGAAATAGATCGTAAAATCAAACGGGGAGAAGAACTAGGCAAGTTAGCAGGACTGGGTATAGGCGTCAAGTCGAACATGAACACCGAAGGACTTCGCGCCACCTGCGCATCAAAAACTTTGAAGGACTACGTATCAACTTTCGACGCAAAGGTGGTAGAGCGTCTTCAGAACGCGGATGGAATAATTTTAGGAATGTGTAACATGGACGAGTTCGCTTGCGGTTCATCGGGGGAAACAAGTGCCTTCGGACCCACCCAAAATCCGGCCGCAAAGGGAAGAATCCCAGGAGGCTCAAGTAGCGGGAGCGGGGCAGCCGTGGCCGCCGAAATGGCCGACCTTTCACTAGGTTCCGACACGGGTGGTTCGATAAGGAACCCAGCCAGCCATTGTGGAGTTGTAGGATTTAAGCCTACGTACGGTTTAGTTCCGCGAGAGGGTCTGATCGATCTGGCAATGAGCTTCGATCAAATCGGGCCGTTTTCGCAAGACGTATCCGGCGCAGCTTTACTGACGGAGGTAATCGCCGGAAGGAATCCCGACGAGAGCGCTATGTTCGACGTGGATTCGGTAGAGTACTTGAACGAACTGGACGGAGATATTGACGGAACCAAGATAGGAGTAAGCCCAAAATTCAGAGAACTCACCGAACCAAAAATCATGGACACGATAGACGAATCCGTGGAAAAGCTCGAGGAGATGGGAGCCGAAATCGTAGAAGTGGACCTCCCGAATCTGGAGAAAGCCATGCCTACCTATTATTTAATCGTCTCCGTGGAATTCTTTTCGGCCACGCGCAAGTTCGACGGAAGAAAATACGGAGAAAAAATAGAGGAGGTTTGTGGAGACGAAGTTCTTCGGAGAATTGTCAGGGGAAAGCACATCAGCCGGAAGGAGTTCAAGGGCAAGTACTATAAGAGGGCCCTTCAGGTCAGGACCTTGATCAAAAAGGAACTTTCCGGTGCCCTGGATAAAGCGGACGTATTGGTCGGTCCTACCGTGCCGAAGTTACCTCACAAGATCGGAACCGAAATCTCACCGCAGGAAATGTACGCCTACGATTACCTAACCGTCCCCGCAAACCTTGGAGGACTCTGTGCCGGCGTCGTCCCGGCGGGAGAGGCGGACGGGATTCCCGTTGGTTTGCAGGTTCAAGCACCCTCTCTGGAGGAAAAAACCGTCTTCAACGTTATGAAGGCCTTGGAGGGAAAAATTTGAAGATTGGTTTTGAAATTCACGAACAGCTAAACACTCGGAGAAAGCTCTACTGCGACTGTCCCACATCTTACAGGGACGCTTCCCCGAATACGAACGTGTGTCCCGTCTGCACGGGTATGCCCGGGTCCAAACCTACCCCACCCAACGAAAAATCGATAGAATCCGCAATCGAAATCGCCCTGATGCTGGACTGCGATATCGTTACGGACGAACCGATTCACATTCAAAGAAAGCATTACGACTATCCCGATCTCCCGAGCGGCTATCAAAGAACCAGCTTGCCGATAGCCGAGAACGGAGAGTTAATGGGAATTGGAATAAGGGAAGTTCACATTGAAGAAGATCCCGGAAAGTACGACCCCGAAAAGGGAAGGGTCGACTTCAACCGCAGCGGAATACCTCTAGTAGAAATCGTGACAAACCCCGACATGAAATCTCCCGAAGAGGCCCGGAAATTCCTGCGTTCCCTCACGAGAACACTGGAGTACACCGGGAAGGTACGCCCAGAACCGAGCACGCTCAGGGCCGACACGAACATTTCTCTGGAAGGTGGAAACCGGGCCGAGATAAAGAACATAAACTCCGTCAAGGGAGCATATAAGGCCATAAAATACGAGGTCATGAGACAGAAAAGAATGGACGAGGTCAAGAGAGAAACTCGCGCTTATCTGGAAAGTCAGATGATCACCGTCCCGATGCGTTCCAAGGAACTGGCGGAGGACTATAGGTATATCCCCGATCCAGATCTTTTGCCAATACTGATTGACTCGGAACAAGTGGAGAGAATAAAGGAGAGCATGCCCGAGGCACCCCATCTCCGAAAACAGAGGATCGTGGAAGAATACGACGTGGACCCGTCGGTCGCCGAAGTCCTAGTTCAGGAAAGGGAATTTATCGACCTATTCGAAACCGTGGCCGAAGAAATAGACCCCGAATTCGCATCTCACTGGTTCAAGGATATCCTCAGAAAAGTTCTGAACTATCTGGATTTGACTCCCAAAGGAATCCCGTTCTCCACCGAAAAACTCATCAATCTCATGAAGATGGTCGAGACCGGAAAGATAACGCCGGAAAAGGGAGAACGTATTCTCCGAGAAATGTTCAAGAAACCAAAGGGACCCGAGGAGCTAATCGAAGAGCTGGGACTCGAGGAAATGGAAGATCAAGCACTTTTATCCTCCGTGGAAGAAGCCATCGAAAACAATCCTGACGCCGTCGAAGATTTCAAGGAGGGCAAGGAAGAATCTCTCAACTACCTGGCCGGACAGGTCATGAAAATCACCGAGGGTAAAGCCGATCCTAGAGAAGTCATGGAAATTTTAAAGGATAAACTCGCCGGAGAGGACTAATGCCTAAAACTATTGCTTATCTCATTCTTCGGGAAAAAGAGCGTCGAGTATGACATCCGGTTCGAATCTCGATAGATCCTCATACTCCTGTCCTACCCCGAGGAAAAGGATGGGCTCTCCAGTCTCCTGGATTATCGATAGCGCAGCTCCACCCCTCGCATCGGCGTCCATCTTGGTCAAAATAGAACCGTCTATATCAATAGCCTCCTCAAACTTCGAGGCCTGCTCCACCGAATCATTTCCGGTCAAAGCATCACCCACAAATATGGTCAGGTCGGGCTCCGAAACCCGCGCGATCTTTTTCATCTCCTCCATGAGGTTCGCATCGGTTTGCATTCGTCCTGCGGTATCTATCATGACGACGTCTATCCCCTCCGCACTAGCGTGTTCCACTGCGTCGTAAGCCACTGCCGCAGCATCCGATCCCTTCTGATGCTTTATAACCCTCGCTCCAAGTTTTTCCCCGTGTTCCTCAAGTTGCTCGATTCCGGCGGCCCTGAATGTGTCCGCAGCCGCCAGAACCACCTCATAGTCCCTATCCTGCAAAAACTTCGTGACCTTGGCAATCGTGGTAGTCTTTCCGCACCCGTTTACCCCGACAAAAAGGAGGACGGCGGGCTCATCATCTTTCCGGTTTTCCTCGATCGTTTTGATAATGTCGACGTCACTTTCGGTAGAAAGAATATCACCTACTACATCCCTAAGTATCTCAAATACCTTATCCCTCACATTATCCCGGATTCCAATTTCCTCCTCCTCGAACCTCTCCTCGACCTTTTCTATTATTTCATCCGTAACCGTGACAGCAACATCACTCTCGAGAAGACCCACTCTCAAATCGGAGATTATATCGTCAACATCTTCAGAAGAGAGTTTTCTACCGGTGATACGCTTTGCTGTTCTATTAAATTTCTTTTTTAGATTTTCTAACATAAGCAGATCTCTACCTTCTTTCCGCTCATTTACTGACTTCCTCGGGTTTTAGACATGAGCTCTTGGGCCTTAGGTCGAAGCTCTTCTATCTTGTCAGTTAATTCTTCCTTTTTCTCTTCTAATTGCTCCAACGATTCCTCAATGTCCTTTTTCCTCTTTTTTATCAGCTTTTTCACATCCTCGGGCGTTCGCTCAGCAACCAGCTCGGCCCCTATATCGGTCAGGACCCTCTCCGGGTCCTTAATTTCGGCGGGTACAAAGGCACCGGCTCCTAGGGGAACGAGTATCTCTGTTCCCGGTTCCATGTCTTTAACTCCGTCCAAGGTCTCCATGGTATTCTCGACTTCCTCAAGGGACTCATTGAGAAGTTCTGTCCTGTCTTCCAATTCTTGGATGCTCTGTTGAGCCTCTCTGAGCTCCATTGTTATTCGTCTAAGCTCTTCTTCCTCGCCCTGTGGGTTTTCTCCTTCCATTCTGTTCCTCCTTTACTAAGTAATTCGATCATTAATTATTAAGAAGATTCCTCTGGCTCGATTTCCTCAACTTCTTTTATCTCGATCAGATCCCTTTTGACCGCATGCTTGCTCCCGAGCTCCGAGTAGAGTATTTCCACCGCTCGGTCTTCCGAGTGCGCAGGGATCTCTTTCGTGAATTCCATATTTTTCCTATTTTTTCTGAACGAGCCCTTTATTCTAAACATCTTGTTCGGAAGCGATTCATCACTCAACTTATCACCTTTTTGAAGAAAGTTCCACTCATTTAATTTCTTTCGGATTGCCTAACTGAATAATGAGTTAAAAGTTATTACTTTTCCAGATATCAATCGCGGCTAAAATAATCCTATTTTTAAATCAGATTATACTTTTATAGCGAAATCCAGAAAAGAACTACGGAAATGTTTTAAAAGGTTAACGTTTAGTGGGTATTCAAATGAATAAAGTCTACGCAATCGGAGCCGGAATGACAAAGTTCGACCGGCACCCGGACAAAACCGGTAGAGACCTGGCGGTGGAGGCCTCGGATAAAACCGTGGAATCGGTAGACAACGGATTTGACTTAAGAGATGACGTGGAAGCATCCTACGTGGGTTATTTCTCCCCGGATTTCTTCGAACATCAGAGCCATTACGGTCCCCTCATTGCAGATTTGCTAGGGATAACCCCAAAACCCTCTTGGAGAACGGAGAGCGCCTGCGCATCGTCGTCGGCAGCAATCCTTACGGGTTACAACGCAATCAAATCGGGAATGATAGACGTTGCTTTGGTAGGCGGAATAGAAAAGATGACCGACTTGACCACCGCAGAATCCACGGAGGCCCTTTCACTCGCAGCGGACGATCTTTACGAGCTACCGGCCGGCGTGACCTTCCCCGGACTCTTTGCCCTGATAGCGCAGGCCTATCTCAAAAAATATGATGAAAGCTGGGAGAGACTTCAAAATATTCCGATAAAATCTCATTACAACGGATCCTTAAATCCGAACGCACAGTATCAAAGCGAGCTTTTGGACATAGCCAACAAAATGGGAAAAAAGAAGGACAGGAGTTTCGACGATCCCATGGAATTCCTCAAATCCTCGATCAACCCGCCGATAGCGTATCCATTAAAACTGTTCGACTGTAGTCCAATCTCCGACGGAGCGAGCTTTGCGATTCTAGCTTCGGAAGATGTCGCCACCGAATACACGGATACCCCAATCGAAATTGCAGGTGTAGGAAGCGGTACCGATACCTTATCGCTCGCGGACCGCAAGGACATGACAACCTCCCGAGCCGCCGTAAACGCTGCAGAAATGGCCTACGATATGGCGGACGTAGAACCTGACGACGTCGACCTCGCAGAGGTACATGACTGTTTCTCTATAAACGAGGCGATCCAGATGGAAGACTTGGGCTTAGTCCCCAGAGGAAAAGGAATAGAGGCAGCGAAGAAAGGTAGAACATCGCTCGATGGAGACATACCTGTCAATACGGACGGGGGATTAAAATCCAAAGGACATCCGGTAGGTGCCACCGGAGTGGGAATGTTTACGGAGGTATGGAAGCAACTGCGGGGCGAAGTAAACAGTAAAAGGCAAGTTCCCGAGCCGAGAATCGGCCTCTCGTCAAACATCGGTGGAAGCGGAGCCACCGCCTGCACATTTATCCTGAAGAGGTGATAAAATGGACATCGAATCATCTTACGAAACGTTCAAGGAAGGCCTGGAAGAAGGGAAAATGATGGGTTCAAAGTGCGGCGATTGCGGTCATATAACTGCACCGCCAAGAAAAATATGCCCTAAATGCGGAGAGAGGAATTTAAACGAATTTGAACTGGATGGAAAAGGAAAAATCGACGTTTTCACCGTAATATACGTTTCTCCACCGCATCTTAAAGAAAAAGCCCCCTACCCAGTCGCTATCGTGGAGCTGAATGAAGGACCAAAGGTAATGGGTAGACTTCTGAACGTGGACCCAGAAAATCCCGACCAGATCAAAGCCGGGACCGAGGTCGAATTTAAAGTGCTGGAAGAGAACGAAGAAAAAATCATAGCTTTTAGTCCAGTTACTTAGAAAAATACCCTAAAAACTTCCTTTTTTATCATCACAGCTAACTCAAGTACCATATTGAAATTTCTAAGAAAAATCCCTAAACGAAACCCAAACTATTTTCTATTCGACCAAGTTCAGGCCCGGTAGTATCCTCGCTCGTGAGTGCTCCATTCGAGTTCGCCACTATACAGGTGCCCACGTATTTTACCCCGCTCGAAGCCGTACCTATATCTGCTTCAATTCCCAAGACCTCCTCGATTATATCCCGCTCTTCCTCCGAGGTTTCTATATGTAGCAAAGCGCCCTTATTTGTGGAAACCCCCGATGCTCCTACGTTTTTCAAACCAGCAACGGTGCTCCGCCTAACCGAAACGTCCAAAATATCCTCAATAGTTTCGACCGCTTCGTCAGACAGGTCGGGATTGACTATCGCACCTGTATCATTTGCCAGAACCTGATTTCCGAGGGCGGTCTTTTTTGTCGGGACTCTCGCCACATCGATATCTAGCTGCTCGGAGAGCCTTTCTTCGTCCGTATCGATCAGGTCAGGTACGATTAAACCGCTCGAATTTCCAGCTGCAAGAATACCTATCAGAGAACTTGCACTTACGGTGGTTTCGACCATCGGAACCCCAAGGGTTTCGGAGGCTTTCGGCGAAATTTTTCCTAACCTGTTAGGAACCACTAGAATATCGTCTGTAGCCAGTCCAAAAGCCCCTAAATAAGGAATATCGCTGAAATTTATCCTGAGAACACTCATGTTATGCCTCTGGAATTACTCCAAAGAAGAAACTTCGACTACCCCTTCAGTATTTTTTGTAGCCCTCACCCGAACCTTAGAAGGAGGTTTCTCGGAACCATTGCTCCAAATCCTTTCGTTTAAATCAGAGGTTATTTTCACTCTTCTCGCATCCAGATGTCGCTCCATATAACCTTTGACTATACCAATCGCCCTAGCAGCTCTATCCTTTCTCGGAGCATTGCGGGCATCCCTAAGTGGGACTGTATATACTTGCTCTTCTTCCATGGAGATCCCTACGGCTTAATATTCTGCCTTCGCCAGCTTCTTCTCTTGGGATGGGTCCTAACACGGCCTTCCGTCTTGGCCATGACCCAAACGGGGACCCGCCTGTTTTGCTTGCCCGCCTTGGCAAGCTTCTTTTTCGTAGCAAGAGACTTGTGCTTTGACATCTTTCTATTTCCTCTTGATGTTTATCGATTTTTTATCTTTTTGAAGTTTTTTCAATATCTTCTGAAGCTGGTCGTCAGTTATGGGAAGATCAATTCTCCCCGTCCTAGCTATTTGGATTAATTGAACCTCGACCTTCTCCGTAAAATCAGGCCTCGCCATTCTAAGGTTCGACAGTCTGCTCCTGGCATCGGAAGTGAGTATCTTCCTCAAAAGCTGCTTCTTCTGCTGTTCCAACTGCTCTTTCTGCTGTTCCCTTTGCTCCTGTTCATTCATCTGGGATTTCAGTTCCTGGAGCTTCTCCTCCTTGACATCGTCAATATCTTTCATCTTCAGGATCCCTCCTTGGATTCAATACTTTTTGAAACCCTTGTAAGTAGGGACATACCCTCAGATGATACTTTTCTTCCTTTACCCTTATTTATTTCCACAAGATTTGCGTCTTCCAACTGCTGCAGAATCGTCCGAATGATCTTTCCGCTTCCTTTATTGGATTTTTCCGGGGCCGAACCCCTCTCATCTCTTCCGCCGTAAAGGGACCTGAGCCGTGAAACGCCTATCGGACCCCTCTTGTAAACATTTCGGAGTATCGAGGCTGATCTTAAATACCACCAATCTTCTCTTCCGGGCGGCCTCTCCTTGTGAGAGCCAGTTTTTACATAGTTACTCCATTCTGGAGGTTCGATCTCCTCAAACTGCTTTAATTTCTCGCTGACTTCCTCGGTAAGCTTTTCCGGATGTACGTCTTTTATCGACATCTTACTTTATCACCTAGCCTTCATGCTTTTTGAACTTTACCTACTTAACTAGTTCCCATTTAGAATCCACTTTTTAAAAGAAATTTCCTGATCTCTCCTAGAAAATGAATCAAAGCAAAAAAGTTACTTATCTTGGTCGTATGGTATCCTCTTTTCGTGTCCACACTCCAGACATTTGATCAAAATGTAAGGAGAACCTTTCGATTTAAGCCTCACACGACAGGTTTCACCGGGAACCCAGAAGGACCTGCATTTTCTACAGAACTTTCGCTTCAATTCACTCGATAATTTCAGATTATATTTAGTTTTGATACTCCAAGCCAGTTCCACGTATCGGTGAGCAAGCTCGGGCCTCTCCGCGTACATCGAAGAAGCGAGATCAAGAAGACGTCCGACCCTTTCCATCGCTATATCGGTGACACCGTTATTTTTTGTACCCATCTAACCGCCGATTAAATTATTTCGAGGCTATCCTCATAAAAATGAATCACACGAGCAACGGCAGTTACGGCATCGAGAGACTCAGAATATATACTTATCATCCTATCCGCCAGATGCCTCACGTCTGAAATAAATTCCCCGTGAGGAAATCCCCCCACAATAACGGCCAAATCATCGCTCATGTCCACGTCCTTAAAAATGTTTTTTCCCTCGATTTCTTCTCCCTCCACTGACAGCCCGATCGTTTCGGTGGGACCGATATTATCCAACCTCTCTCCCAGAGACATATCCCGAATTTCTATCAAGGGATCTTCCGGCGGGACGCGACCCACTTGAAAAAGTTGCTCCATTAGACCTATGAACCGGTTGTAGGACCTCGGTATCCTAGTCTCAGGATCGACTTCGATGATCTTGTCTTGTCGGGTATGAACGTGAAATCTTAGTTGACCCTCCCGGTTCAGAGGACTGTCCAATGCAGTAAGCAGGCACACATGCACGATATCGGGCCTACCCCTTCTTTTGTGATCTTCGAGCCGGTCCATCGAGGTATGGTGATAGTTAGAATCGAGGATAAGCTCCGTCGCCTCCTTTCCCCTCCTCCTCGCATCATTCTGAACTGCTTCGTGTGAGGAAATCTCCACCGGCACCGTTTCTAATTCGGAATCCGCCAAAATTAAATTGAGCATTTTTATCTATCTTCTTCTTCAATTCCGATACTTTTAACGGGTCGGGACGAGACTTTATCTACGTAAATTAGTGAAATCTAATGTTCGTACCTTTAAAGGATGAAAATCCAACGCAAAAAAGGCCCATATTAACTATAAGCCTGATAGCTGCAAACGTTATCATCTTCGTTTTAACCGTCGTTTCCGGTTCATTCGCGAACTTCATAAAAACATATGGGATGATTCCTAAGGATATCGTGCACGGGAGAAATTTTTACACAATTCTCACTTCAATGTTCCTTCACGGGAGCATACCTCATATATTATTCAATGGTTGGTATCTCTGGATTTTCGGAGATAACATAGAAGATCACTTCGGAAGACCGCAATTCGTACTGATCTATTTCGGTTCAGGTATCGCTGCTAGTCTGGCCCATGTCCTCTTCTACCCAAATTCGACATCAGTAACGGTCGGTGCCTCCGGCGCAATCGCCGGCATTATGGGAGCGTACTTTATCAAGTATCCGAGAGCAAAAGTTTTAACTCTATTTTTCATCTTCCTGTTCTTCACGATAATCAAAGTGCCCTCCTTCCTATTTCTCGGAGTTTGGATATTTTTACAAATACTTACCGCATCGATTACGACGGTCCAAGGTATAGAAGTCACTACCGCCTATTGGGCTCACATCGGGGGTTTTATAGTAGGGGTATTATTGGCAATAGTTTTCAGCGGAAAAGAGCCCGCTCCAATCAAGGATAGAATTTATGCGGAGGATTTCTCACTTGGAGGATATTTAATATTAATGAGGAAATCAATTGCTAAATATTTAAATAAAATTTACTTAATATTTAATAATGCGTCTAATCCTTAATCAAGAGTTTGATAGGATAGTATAAAATATTTAAGGTATTCAGGATGAAAAAAAGAGCCCTCGGAATTGGACTTACGATACTATCAATAGCCATATGGATAGCACCGCTCGCAACCGCATTTGGAACCAACGAATGGAGCATGAGAAAAACTTTGATGCCGAGCGAAGAAGAAATTAGCGACATTCAGGAAAGGATAGAAAGCGTAGTTGGGGGGAGCGAACTATCCGAGGGCAACTTCTCGGTCACGGACAGCAGAATATCGGGCAGAAAGATATCGCTGACCGTCGAGTTCACTTCACCGTTTCCTTTCTCAATCAAAATGCTGAACTTCGACATTGAACTTTATGACCAGGACCTCGGAGTGACCTTTGCCCAAATGGGAATGGAGGAACCTTCAGTGAAATTAGACCCTCACGAGACGAAGACGATTACTCTTGAAGGAAATCTTACAGATGACGCACAGGGGTACGAACGAATACCCGATCACGTGACGTTCTCCAACGTTACGCTCAAGATTAAGGTCTCGGGCATCACCATAGAATTCTCGAACCAAAATAACTAGGAAGAAGGATAGACCCAAAATACAAAGTCAGGTTTTTAGAATGGATGAAAAACAAGATAGAGAAAAATCACCCGACAAACTGCATCGAATAAATTGGATCGGATTGATAGCAGGAATTCTGATGATTCTGCTAACTTTCCAAGGAGCTTGGTGGAAGGCGGTGCTAGGAGAAGGAGTACTTAAAGTAGCCCTTTCACCCTTTCATTACGATATAACACTTATCGGGCAATCTCTAACATCACCCCTAGTCAGTTACCTCATCCTAGCGGCAAAGATCTCCGTGATTATCGGGGGAGGATTCCTCCTACTGGGATCCGTGGGCGCCAAAAGGTGGTGGGGAAAGAAGCTCGTCAATTGGGGTGCGATGAAGGTCTTCTGGATGGTATTATTCCTTATTATCGTTTTAATTATTGGAGCCTTCCTAACCAATAACTACTTGGCCTCGTTACTTTCCGGGATGATCGGTGCAGGAACGATACAAGTCGAACTTCCCTATCTGATAGGCACGGGGCACGCCACGATTCAGGCCGAGGGGGCAATCACCGTTTCCGGGCCGATAAATGTAGTTTTAACCCGTTCTTTCTGGATGGCCGTCCTAACGGCAGGACTAGGACTCGGGGCGAAAATATACCACAAGAAAATGACAAAGGACGAAGAAAAAAATTCAAGCACAGGGAAAAAGACTTCAAAAAATAATTAAAAAATCGGTAGGAAAATACCGACTGGGAATTCACCTACCGTTTCAACGTTAAAAATGAATTTTATCAAGGAATGTTCTTTAGAAGGCTCTGTTTTAGCATTATGAGGCTCTTGAGCAAATTTCCGTCCTGGTAATCTTCGATATCCAATTGATAACCGAACTCAGTGTTCAGTTCTTCTACCACGTTCTCGAGAAAATCGTCCATCATTACCCGAACTTCGCCGCCATCTTCAAAAGACAATTCAAGGGAGCCGTCGGGCTCTACTTTTACCTCTATTGTTCCCATCTTATCCGAGATTACTTCTAAAGTCGCATTACCGGGTTCGTAAGATAACTTCAGTTCTCCATCTTTCTGTATCAATGATTCCGAAATTACATTTGTCCAATCTTTCTCTATCCTTTTCATATTATCATCCTCTTTTTTGTTCGATGAGTCGTCCAAGTCCAGCCTTCAATTCAGGGCGAATTTACGACCTCGCTTCACCGTCGAGCACCACGTCAGATATTCATAGCTGTTCGCCTGAGATCTAGGTCCATTTTTATATCTTTCTCCTGACATTGTCTTTTTAGAGTATATACCACTTATTTTCACCTAGAGTCGCCGGTACAATGAGCTGATAGTAGGTCTTGAACCCAGAACTCGGTACAATCGTTATGCTTGCCGACGATCCTTCATCCAGCCTGTTTTCTTCGGACAAACTTATCTGTATCCTCGCTATATCTCCCATCTCCTGAAGGGAAGTCGGTCCCGTTTCACTCTGATCTTGGACTCCAATGACATCAAATTCGTTGTCCAATATTTCGCCAGTATCATCGTAATTCAGATACCCTACTGTCTTTTCTGAATTACGATGATACTGGCGAAATATTGGACAACGAATTTGATGTCTTTTCTGATTTGTACTGTATGATCGTTCTTTCCAGGTTGATGGCCTCCGTTCCGGGGTAAGGCCTCACGACCAGTTCGATGTTCTCTATTTCTTTAGCGTTGGTCGAAGTTCTTCCCTTGGCGTCTAGAATGTTCACTCCTGAAGATACCTGTGAAACGGTATCCTTCGTAGTGGCTCTGGCCTGCTGTTGGAGAGAAAAACTTGTGTTTATCAAAACTCCGGCCGCAACCGCAGACACGATTACAATCGAAGCAAACACAACCAGAACTCCGATTCCAACTAGTCCGCTTTCATCTTTTCCCGAAGTCCTCGAATCCCTAGAATCAAACATCTAATTCTTCACCCCCTTCCTTTTCTTTAGGACGAATGATCGGAGCTGATAATCAGAAAAAATAATCATATTTGATTATCACCTATGATAATTATCTTCGATTATCAATTATGATAGAATTCTCTTAAAAAGCAGTTTATACAATTATCACACCTGATAATCACTATTGATAATCAAGTGTGATAAATAGCCCAAATACGTATTATGGATTCAATTTTTTTATTTTTTGGTTTTGTTGTCCCATTAAAGTCTTCTATTAGTACTATTTCTTCTATATATCGATAATTTTTCATTTCATCGATATTTATTTTAACCCTCAGTCAAAGACATTAGTCGCAAAAACAACCCCCAACAGGAAGAGTTCCATCAAAACCCCGTTTAGACAATCAGAAATAATAACCAGGTATATTTAATTAATAGAAGGAACCGAGGTACAGACTCAATGAGAGAACAAAAAGACGAGGATAAAGTCACGGAACAAATCCTTTCTATAAAAAAAAAAAAAGGATCAAGTAACTACTCAGAAATCAGAGAATTATTGAAGGAAAAAAGCGATTCCTCCCTTCCCGATCGAATATTGACTTACAATCTACAGAAACTTGCTGACCTAGGTATTATCGAGGAAGAAGACCAGAGTTACAGATATACCGGCGAACTCGGCAAGGGAGCACTTGACGACATAGACTCCATGTTGGAAAGAGTACTCAGCACGATTTTCGAAGAATATGGAGAAGCCGTACCCAATGAAAAACTAAGGAGTATTATCGAGGAAAGAGTTGAGGAACTCATTGAAGAATACTCGCAAGCGAAAGAAACCGATTAAAATGAAACAAGCCTTCTTTCTAGCGAAAATATAAAGATTAAAGGAGAACTAAATGGAGGACAAATATAAGTTCGCCAGAATATTTGGGGCTATCAGATTATCAACAAAACTAGCAAGAAATAATAAAGATATTTTAAGACAAGTTATCCTTATTCTACTCTTCGGAGTGAATCGAATCACTTAAAATTCCAATTCCATGTCCATACAAATTCTTTAAATCGCTTGGAGCGGCGGACTTTAAATCTAACAAAGCACGATTGTACCAAACGGAGAAATAGTAGTTATTAAAATTTTTTATACTTATTAAAAAATAAATTAATGACAATATGAACGATTACGGAATTTTCTACGCATACTGGAGTAAAAAATGGATAGTAGAATTGGATACGCTAATTAAATACCTCAACAAGGCTGATCAAATAGGTTTCGATATCTTAGAAATCCACATAGACGCAATCAGAAAGCTAAGCGAAGAAGGACGAAAAAACTCAGGAACGAGGCCAAGAAAAAGGACATTAAGCTAACTTTTGCTCCCGGTCTCACCGAAGAAAACGACATTTCCTCCAAAGACAGTGAAACGAGAGAAAAGGGTATTGAATACCTCAAGGACTGTATTAGAATCACCAAAGAAATGGGAAGCGATAAGCTTTCGGGCGTGTTATTCGGAGCTTGGAATCCTCAAATAGGGGAGGAAACACCGGAGAAAGAGGCCTCCCTTGAAAGGAGTGTGAACTCGATGAGAGAAGTGATCGAGACGGCGGAAGAACTGGATGTATACTGCAACCTCGAAGTCACGAACCGTTTTGAGCAATTCCTCATCAATACCAGCGAGGAAGCGCTAGACTACATAGAGAGGGTTGGAAGTCCCAACCTGAAGCTCCACCTGGACACATTCCACATGAACATAGAAGAAGACGACATGCGAGAGACCATACTGAAGGCCGGAGACCAGTTGGGTTACTTTCACGTCGAGGAAAACAACCGAAGACCCCCCGGATGGGGAGGCCATATCGACTGGGGGGCCATAGCTGAGGGATTAGAACAAATCGATTACGAAGAGGAAATAGTGATAGAATCATTCGTCATCCCGAAAGGAAACGTATCAAAATCCGTGAGCCTTTGGAGGGACTTAAGAGAAGACAAAAACCTGGACGACGAAGCCAAAAAGAGTCTTAAATTCCTGAAGGCCAAACTCGAATAAACACGCTACCATCGGCTAATAGAGCAATCCAGCTTAATCCTTTCCCTATTTGTTTCAACTGTTTAAGAATGACAGCCCTTGAAACTGATAAAGAAAGAAACTAAGCAAAAATCAAGTTGAAGAGGAGCCCAGTGATGATTATTCCGAACGAAATCATGAGAGCGTACGCCACTATTAATTCTTTTTTCATTACCTTCTTTAGCATTATAAACTGAGGAAGCGAGAGCGCCGCAACCGACATCATAAAGGCTATTGAGGTCCCGATTGGAAGACCCTTTCCGATAAGACTCTCGACGACCGGTATCACGCCCATTATGTTAGTGTATACGGGGACTCCAACGACAACCGCAGCAGGTACCGCCAGGACACCGGTCAGATATCGAGTGATTATGGCGGCGGGCACGTAACCATGGACTACCGCTCCCACTCCCACTCCGATAATCACATAGGGGAGGACCTGCCTGACAATACTCTTGGCCTCCCTCCAGGCCATCGTAGCCCTCTGTTTAAAGGAAATCTCTTCCCCGTTGGATCCTTGTTCGGCTATATCGAACTCCCTGACAAACCTGTCAAAATTTAAACTCTTCAACACAAAGCCCCCCACGACCCCAATGGTAACGCCGCCAACGACGTAAAGAAGGGTTACCTCCCACCCCAGAACGCCCAGCAGTACGACGGACGCCGCCTCGTTGACCATCGGCGATACAAACAGGAAAGTTATGGTCATGCCAAAGGGAATTCCTGCACTGACAAACCCAAGGAAAATAGGGATCGTAGAACAGGAACAAAACGGCGAGACGATTCCCAGCAGTGCAGCACCCAAATACCCAAAAACGCTGTGCCTGCCTTTCAGGTAGTCCCTGACTTTCTCGGCCTTCACGTATGTCCTCAAAAATCCTACTCCGAATATCACCAAAACTAATATGAACCCGATCTTGAAGCTGTCATATATCCAGAAGTGAAGAGCATCCGCTGCCCGGCCAGAAAGACCGGAAATCGAAACTAGAAAATTCGCTATCTCCCGAAATATCATTTTACCTCAGCACTTCTTCGATCTCTTCCTTTGAGGGGACCCTTCCGCTCAATTTAATATCGCCGTCGATCGCCAACGCGGGCGTATTCATCACGCCCCTGCTCACTATTTCCTCGGGGTCCTCGACCGCAACGAACTCGGTGTCCTTCAGTTCCAAATCTTCTATAACCTCTCTCGTCTTCTCCTTCAATTTCTCACAGTTCTCGCAGCCGGGTCCTAAAATTTCAACCTTCATTTTTTATCTCCTCCGCAATTTTCAGAATTTTTTTAATTTTCTCGGGATTTTTCACACGGCCCTCAAGCCTTTTTCCTCTCTTTCTGGTTTCCAGAATTCCCGCCTCCTGGAGGGTCCTGAAATGCCGGTAAATAACCGACATATCCTTTTCCACTACATCTTCGAGCTCGCAGTAGCACTTGTATCCCCCGACTTCCAAAAGGTGTCTTACTATCTCCATCCTCGGCTTGGACGAGAGGGCTTTGAATACGTCCCGATAACTATGCATTATTGTGCATAAATGCAAAACGGTTTAATAAAGCTTTGCTTGAAAGACGGGATCCAAAGGAGCCTACTCCGAACTGGCGCTCGGCCACTAAGTTTCGACCAGCCGGATTGCATGAACGACAACGTCTTCGCGCGTAATTCGATCGCAAAAACAAAAAGGAGGACATTCGACCGAATTTTAACTTACGGTTAGTTATACTAACTTACCTAGTACAATCTTCGATTTTGTTTAATAGTATCAAATTAAAAACGTCCGATTTTTGCAATCTCCCCATCGAGGCATCATCAACTAATCTCAGAATTTGAACTGGTGGAATCGGTTCGTTGACCCAATGCAATGCGTTTCTTCAGGAAGTAGAACAGGCCAGCAGCAATCACAGCTGTCGTGAAAAATGACGACACGAGAGCAAACTGAGAACCGGACAACTGGTAATACGCGGCTAGGGTATCTATCACTCCGTGACCGACCATTAGAGCGGCTAGAGCCTTCAGGCCCCAGTTCCTCTTATAAGCATAGGCAATTATCGCCGTCGTGCAGCCGTGGAATATCGTGACCAAGAATCTCTCTAATAAGCTTAGAAACCTCCACCGAAAGGGCAAGGCAGTTAGCGGAGCTCCAGCCTGAAACAAGCTCATGACCGGTATTATGACCGCCTCAGCAAGACCAAAGCCTAACCCGATAAAAGCAGCAACCCTAATGGCTCTCTTCCTAGCCAGAGGATACCTAATTCCCTCCTGAAATATTCCTGCTATAAAGCCGAGATAAAGGGAAGATAATATTGTAAATGTAATCCCTTTGGCCACGATGCCCGCGTTAGATTTTAGCCCGAGTGCCCAAAAAGGAAGGCTCTGAATGTTTGGCTGCAATATCAGAGTGACAACCAG
>CAZEBR010000013.1:32659-37767 GCA_964510375.1 Hadarchaeota archaeon (SeqCode)
AGGAACGCCAAGGCCGCACCGACGACGGGAAAGGCTACAGTGAAAATTTTTGATACCATCATCCCTCCAGGCGTCCCATCTTTTTCCACCACCTCCGTGACCTGAACTCCCGCAAGCTCGTAACTACCGTCGATTTGATTAAAAATAAGTCTAAAAGTGAGGATTGCGTCATCAAAGGACATCTTATAAAAAGCCTTCGTATATTGGTCCTGCTCTTCCCTGACGAATTTGTAATTATCCGGCTGTCCATACTTCGAAATTAATCCACTTCTAAAACTGCCGAACTGATTTTCACCGAAAGCATTTTTCATTTCTTCGCTCAAGTAAGGTTCAAACTCTGAATGATTACCGGACTTCAGTCCAGTGAAAAAGGAATCCGAAACTTCACTATAAGGTCGCTCCGCAAATACTGAACTGGGAACTAAGAAGGCTAAAAAAGCGGCCAGTGCAATAATTACTATGATTTTTTTATTATTTTCAACTGAAAACATCTTTGCGCCCTCATTATCGCAATATAACCCTTTAGATGTTCTCGGAGTAACTATAAATCTTTTGAGGAACAATAGTTGCTAACCCAAAAAGGAACGGAGAAATATACTTTTTTGCTAAACTTTCGTGACCTTTATCAATAGATTTCATAAAACAAGTGTGAAAACAAAAAATCCGAAAGTCTAAGAGAACTCGGGCATTACCTCATCGACGAATCTTTGAAGAGTTTCCCAATCGTTTTTCGGCGGGTCGATGATAAACAGATCTACACCCACATCCTGAAATTCACCTATCTGTTCTATCACATCCTCAGGAGATCCGATCACGCCCCTGTATTCGCCACGGGGAGCCGGTCCAGTCCCCGTTTTCTTTTTCAGCTCTTCGTAAGCATCATGCGCTTCCTCCGTGGTATCCCTTATCACCAGAGTGCTTAAGAGGGACTTCTCTATTTCTTCACAATCTCTCCCGACATCCTCACAGTGATGGGTGAGCACGTCGATTTTGTGAGAGTAACCCTCGGGATTGGTCGCAAACAAGTTCCACATATCTGCCAGTTCGGCGGTCGCGCGGAGAGTAAGTTTCTCCCCTCCACCTCCGACGAGAATGGGTGGATGAGGATCTTGGAGGGGTTTGGGTTCCAATATGAGATCTTCAATTTTATAGTAATCCCCCTCGTAAGTCACCGGACTGTCCTGAGTCCACATTTTTTTGATCAACTTGACCGCGTCCTCCATCTGTTGAATCCGCGTCGAGGCATCGGGAAAATCGTAACCGTAAGCCTCGTATTCATCCTCGTACCAACCCGCTCCTATGCCGAACGTCGCCCTGCCCTGCGATACGTGGTCGAGGGTATTCATAATATACCCCAAGAACGCGGGGTTTCTGTAATGAACGCAGGTGACCAAGGCGCCAAGTCGTATCCGATCCGTTGCTGCAGCGACTGCCGAGAGGCTCGTATAGCATTCGAAGAACCCTTCGTCCACTTCGCCCGCTGGAGGAATCTGCCACAGATGGTCCATAAAAGAAAACCACTCGAATCCGTGAGATTCCACGAATTTTGCCCTCTCGCGAACGGAATCGAAAACCGGCTTATCTTCGTCCAAATATTCAAAGGATGCGTTATGATAACCGAATCTCAATATACCACTCCATCATTCATTAAAGGATCAACCATAATAATTTTTATCGATGAAATATCGCACTATAAAGTCTTAATTAGAATAAGAGATTTTTAGGACTCCAATCGCCAAAATAAAAGCAAGCAGAAAGGTGGAAAGTGGTGCGGCCGGCGGGATTTGAACCCGCGTATCGGGCTTTCCTCCTAAACATTGATGGAGGGCCCGAGTCTTAGGCCAACTAGACCACGGCCGCGCGTTTAAGAATTATCAAACTCGTTTATATTTTCTTTTTCCCCTATGTTCACAATCCAGAAACTTCAAAACATTTTTAGAAGCGTCCACAGATGGGATTGGTAGACAAGATGCAGAGACTCGTGATAGACGAGAGGGTAAAAAATAAATTCCCGAACCTGAGCGTCCTGACCGATTTGGTGACCGGCGTAAACGTGGAGAAAAAATCCGATGAGCTGGAAGAGTTCAAGGAAACGGTATACGAGGAGGTCAGAAAAGAGCACGACCTGAAGAATCTCAAGGACGAGCGTACGTTTAGGGCGTACCGGGACTTCTTTTGGAAAATCGATATAGATCCCACGAAAATCAGACCCGCCTCGGAGGCGCTTGTAAGACGAGTCCTGCAGGGAAATGAACTACCCACCATAAACACTTTGGTCGACGCATACAACCTCGCCTCCCTCAAGTCGGGAATCCCACTGGCGGCCTTCGACAGCAAAAACTTGAATGGAAAGCTAAAAATAAGACTGGGGGAAAGGGGCGAAAAGTTTCTGGGTATAGGTATGGAGAAGCCCATGGAACTCAAAGGCGGTGAAATCGTAGTTTCGGACGAGGAAAAACTGATCGCCATTTATCCTTACCGCGACTCCTCAGAGACGAAGATCACGACAAGAACACAGGAAGTCCTACTTATGGTGTGTGGTGCCCCGGAAGTGGGCGACAGGATGGAAAAAGCGGAAGAGATCATGCTCGAATACGTTAAACGCTTCTGCGACGGGGAAAAGAAACATGGATAAAAAGTTAGAAACAAACGTCAAGTCCATCATATTCGATCTTGACGAGACTCTTATCGACGCCGTTTCAGGGCTGGAAGCCGCCTGCGACGCGGTTAGCAAAAGGTTGTGCGATTTCGTCTCGATTCCAGACGGAAAATCCGCGGGGGACCTCTCAAAACTGCTCTGGAAGTTCAACAGGAGGATGAACAAGAAAAAAAACTATCAAAGAAATAGCTGGTGGCCCAAATTCGTAAAAGAACACGGTTTTGAGGGAGAGCTAGACCGAAACCAAGTGAGAGAGCTGACAGAAATCTACTGGAGTGCCTACAGAGAAGCTTCAGGTCCATATCCCGCAACCAAGAAAACACTACAATACTTATCGGACGAGGGTTACTTGTTAGGAATCCTGACCGATACCGATGCGACGGAAACTTCGAAGAGGAAAAGAATAGAACCTTTTGACTTCACAGAACTCATGGATACAATCGTGATAGCCGGTCTCGACACCGAAAACACGAAACCTCATCCTGAACCCTACAGGCTGGTGACCTCCAATCTGGATTTGGACGTGAGCGAGTGTGCGATGGTCGGGGACAAACCTTTCACCGACATAGAGGGAGCCGAGTCCGCAGGAATGGTCTCGATTCTAATCAGGAGAAGAGACTGGAGCGCTAATGCCAACCCGGACTTCACGATAGAATCCCTGAAAGAACTCAAAAAAATTTTCTGAAAATAAGAGAGATCTAATCTACAAGGTCGTTGGGATTCGGGGGAGTGGGCTTCATACCCTTACGTTCCCTCGTTTCACTGATGGCTTCCTCTTGAAGGCTATCCGGTACCTGATCGAACTTTGCAAATTCGGAACCCCAAAGTGCTCGACCTTCCGTGGCGGATCGCATTGCAGCGGATAGACCGAAAGATTCCGCGACGGGTATGGACGAGTCAACGATTGCCAGCTCTTCTTCCGACTCTATAGATTTCACTCGGCCTCTCCTGCTCTTGATGGCCTGCGTGACGTTTCCGAGGAACTCCTGCGGAGTCCTTACCTCCACCTTGAGCAGGGGTTCCAACACGGTCGGATCCGCCGTCAAAAACGCCGCGTGGATCGCCTTTCGCGTAGCGGGCATTATCTGAGCCGGTCCACGATGTATCGTGTCCTCGTGAAGCTTGGCATTGGTCAGTTTGACTTTAACCCCTCTAACGGGCTCTCCCATGAGAGGTCCTTCCTCCATGGCGTTCTCGAACGCGTCGGCCATGTACTCTTCGATCTCTCGCAAGTATTGAATCCCCTTCGTCGTGTCGACGAGGATGTTCTTACCCGAGACTGATATCACGTTTTTGGCGGGCCTAGTATCCCACCCGAGTTCTCGGAGTTTCTTGGCTCGATCATTCTTGTTCTGTTTATCGTATATCTCCTCGTTCTCCAAGGCCTCCACGACCCCTGGGGAAAGAGGCTCCACGGCAAACTTGAGTCGATTGTGACGGTTAGGTGATACTCCCTCAACGGGACCTCCCTCGCCCTTTATACTCTCCCTGTACACAACCAAGGGTTCGGATGTCTCAATCTCGAGTCCGGCATCCTCCAACTCGTGCTGAACGATTTGAAGGTGTAGCTCTCCCATCCCCGAAATAAGGTATTCCCCAGTTTCCTCGTCTATCTCGACCTCAACGTTCGGGTCCTCTCTGGAAATCCTCCTCATCTCGCTGATCAGCTGAGGTAGATCCTGATAGTTCTTTGGTTCGACAGCAATCGTCACGACCGGTTCGCTCACGTACTGCAAGCCTTCGAAGCTCTTGGCCTCGATTCCCTTATCCACGATAGTCTCACCAACGATGGCGTCTTCCATTCCGATTACGGCCGCTATATTCCCGGCGGGGGCCTCATCGACGCTTACCCTATCCGGGCCCATATATACTCCGACTTGCTGAACCCGGGCGTCCTTCCTCGCATTTAGCAGATGCACTTCCTTTCCGACTTCGAGGGAACCTGAGAAGATCCGCCCCGTGGAGATAACTCCAGCCTGATCGTCCACGATAACATCGGTAACGATCATGCAAAGGGGTCCGTCTTGATTACAATTATTCATGCTCTCTCCGAGTTCACTCTCTATATCTCCTCGCCATATCTCCGAAATTCTCTCTTCCTGGGCATCTTTCGGATTCGGGAGATGATTCACAACCATGTCCAGAATGACTTCATCGAGCGGGCTCTTTTCGGTGAGCTCCTCGACATTGTCATTTTTATGGGCTTCGATAATATCCTTGAACGTGATGTCCTTCTTCTCCATCTGGGGAGCAGAAAGGGCCCACTTTTCAGTGGCAGAACCGAAAGCTACCGATCCGCCTTCCACACTTACCTTCCACCTCTCCGCCAGTTCGTCGGGCGCGTATTTGTTAAGAAGCTTGTTGAACTTGCGAATGATCTTGACAAATTTTTCCTGCATCTCGTCCGGATCAAGTTTGAGCTCGTCTATAAGGCGATCCACCTTGTTGA
>CAZEBR010000014.1:0-9719 GCA_964510375.1 Hadarchaeota archaeon (SeqCode)
CCCGATTGTATTTTCTATAATATCACCTTCCAATCTGAAGAATCGTGGACAGAAAGCTTTAGATCTCTGTAAAACCAAAGCTATTTGAGTCCATGAAATTGGAGATGGACCCTTCGGTAGCGAAAGGTTATGACAGCCCCTCTCAGGTGGCCCGGGCAGTGACTGAAGGATGGGCAAATGAAAACCTGTACTGTCCCGCTTGCCTGAACGAGAGTCTTGATCATACTAAGACCGGAAAGGCAGTAGTGGATTACGAGTGCCCGAACTGTGATGAAACCTATCAGCTGAAGAGCAAAAAGGGACCTATTAGAAAGAAGATTTCGAACTCGGCTTATCAGCCCAAAGTCGAAGCAATTCGAAGGGGGACCATCCCCAACTTCGCTTTTCTTCGCTACGATCCCGAGGTTTGGATGGTGAAGGAACTTCAAGTCGTTCCGAGCCACTTCATGACTGAGTCCGTCATCGAGAAGAGGGAACCGCTTTCGGGAGACGCCGAGAGGTCGGGCTGGGTCGGTTCTAACATCCTTTTAGAGAATCTGCCGACCGATGGAAAGATTCCGCTTGTCAGGAATGAAGAACTCGTTCCGAAAGAAAAAGTGAGTGATATATGGGATAGGTTTTCCTTCATGCGTGATCAGCCAGCTCGTTCGCGCGGATGGCTCTCGGACGTTCTAAGGTGCGTTAGAACTCTCGGAGAGGATTATTTTACTCTCGATCAAGTCTACGAGTTTGAGGACGAACTCTCAAGGTTTCATCCGGATAACAAGCACGTGAAAGCCAAGATACGGCAGCAGTTACAGTTCTTGAGGGACGAAGGTGTGATAGAGTTTCTGGGTGACGGATGGTATACGATTAGGGACCTGGAAGCTGTGGAAGAGTAACTTTTTCTTCTACGAATTTCTGAGGATAAAGTTACCATAATCAGCCCCTCAAGTACGGGATTGAGGTGTAACCGGGGCGAACCCATCCGGTGATTTAAAATTATATGCGACATATTTTACACTAATATAGTTGGAGGCTGAATTTTTTGGACTTCACGGGCTCTACAGGCTCAGAGGACATGAAGGTTTTACTAGTCGACGACGAACGGGACATGCTTGAACAGGCGAAGCTTTTTCTCGAAAGGGAAGAAGACCGGTTGAAAATAGATACCGCGACCTCTGCGGAGGATGGGCTGGAATTATTTGAGGAGGAGGACTACGACGGCATAGTCTCGGATTACCAGATGCCGGGCATGAACGGCTTGGAGTTCTTGAAGACCGTCAGGGAGGATCTTGAGAGGAAGATTCCCTTTATCATTTTCACGGGGAGGGGTCGAGAGGAGGTGGCGATTAAAGCGCTGAACATCGGTGCGAATCGGTACCTTCAGAAGGGGGGTGACCCGAAATCCCAGTACGCCATCTTGGCTCAGGCTATAGTTCAGGAGGTTGACCGGAGAAGGGAGAGAAAGATTTCCAAGAGGAACCGCAAGAGATACCGGATGTTGGTGGAGAATTCCAGCGTTGGCATTGCTGTGATCCAGAAGGGAGGCATCAGGATGATGAACGATTCCTTCGTGGAACTGACCGGGTACACCCGGGAGGAAATCGCCGAAATGAATCCGGTCTTTCCCCATATTATCCACCCCGACGACCTTGACAGGATGAGGGATATATTCATGAGCGCCATGATGAGGGACGGGTCCGATCTCGAAGACGAGTACGAGCACAGGCTGGTGCGGAAGGACGGCGAGGTGAGATGGGTCAAGATCGTTCCAAATATTGTCGATTACGATGGGGAACCGGCCGTGTTGCAGAATACGATCGACATAACCGAGCGGAAGAGGGCGAAGGAGCAGCGGAGAAAGAGCCGGGAGAAATACCGTCAGCTCACGGAGGAGGTGAACGATCTGGTACTGATTTTGGACTTTGACGGTTTTTATCGGTTTGCCAACAATGCTCACAAGGAAATACTGGGCTACGAGCCCGAAGAACTCGAAGGGGAGCATATCTCCAAATTCTTGCATCCTGATGGCGTAGAGCGTGTCAAGGAGAATTTTGAAGAAGCCAAGGAGAGGGGGGAGGGTGAGGTCATGCTCAGACATAAGCCCAAAGAGGGCGATTACAGATGGATCGAGTCTCACGGAAGGATTCTGCCCGATGAAGAGAAGACTCTGATAGTGGGCCGAGACGTTACTGAAAGGAAAAAGCGTGAGGGGAGAGAAGAGTTTCTCCACTCTCTGCTTAGGCACGACGTCCGGAACAAGACGCAGGTCGTACAGAGCTATCTCGAACTTTTGGAGGGTTACAATCTGCCCGGTGAGGCGGAGGATATCGTCGAAAAGGCGAAAGGTAGGGTCAGCGAGGGTGTCGAGATTATTGAAAAGGTTAGAACTCTGAGGCAGGCTGAACAGGAGGAGGAGACGAGAGAGTTAGACCTCGGGACCGTCCTAGAAGAGGCCATCGAGAAAAACGAACAAATGCTGAGTTCGAACGGCATCGATCTGGAGCACGAGATTGATGAGGTGAGGGTCGAGGGCGGATCGCTCCTCAGGGAACTGTTCTCTAACCTTCTGGAGAACTCCTCCCAGCATTCGGGTGGGAGCAAGGTAAGGATCCGGACGATGAGGGAGGACGGGGAAGTAACGGTCACAATAGAGGACGACGGCAGAGGAATCCCGGATGAAAATAAGGAAAACGTCTTCGAGAAGAGGGTCAAGTGGGGCGAAGCCGCTGGGTCCGGACTGGGACTTTATCTGGTCAGGGAGATCGCCGAGAGCTACGGTGGTTCTGTCGAGCTCAAGGATTCGGAGCTCGGCGGTGTCCGGTTTGATATCCGTTTGAATGAATTTTCAGATCAGAATGAACAGTAAGAGTAATGAGAGAGTTTAAAATGCCCGAGAAAGAAGGAAAATCTAGTTTGAATACCGTTGATGCAAAGTCCAGAAGGGAAAAGACCAGCTACCTAGTACGGATCAAAAAGAAATTAAAAAGCTTATAAACTATTTTCAGTCATTCAGAACATTTTCTAAGCACTTTCTTCCCCGAACGGTCAATTTATAAGATTTAGAGTTCTCATCGGCCTTCTCGACGAGTGAAGCCTGTTCTAGAAAGCCCAGATGCATTTTTGTTTCCGATTTTGCAGTGTCAAAATACTCGGAAACATCGTCGATCGTTTTCTCGTTGTTTTCCCCGATAAATTTCATGATTTTCCTCCTAGTTGGATTCTCAAGAGCTCTGGATGTGATCCTGTGGTCCTCTTTAGGATCTTCAGGTTTATCTCCAATAGCCTTCTTCAGTTTCTCCTTATCGCTCGACTTTTCAGCCGTCTCCGAAAGTTCGCTCTCTATCTTCTTTCTCCTGAAGTCCTTCTCCCGGTTTTCTTCCTTATTTTCTGTTTTCTCGTCCTCGACTTCTAGCTCGAGAGCATCGTCCTCGGACATGCCAATCCCCCTCACGATTTTTACTCTGAATCTTCAATAATTTTCCCGAGAGAGTTGGCGACCTGTTCGGCTTCTTTGAGCTCAAAATCAAGCTCCTTACCTTTCAAACCGGCTTCGGCTAATCTTTTGTCTTCTGGTATGGATCCAAGAACCCTGTTCTCATCCAAAGATTCCAGCATCACGCTCTTCGTTTCGTCGTTCACTTTGTTCAGGATATAGAAAACTTTCTTTCCGATTTCGTCCCCGAACTTGGTAATTTTCTCCGAAAGTTTTAGGGACTCTCTGGTCGGGTCGATGACCGTCAGAACTACATCTGCGCCTTTCTCGACCTTTCTCCCGAAGTGTTCAATTCCGGCGTCCATGTCGGCCAAGAGAAGCTCGTTTTCGTGTAGCTTGACTGCCTTCAAGAACTCTGAAGAGAGAGCGTTCATGGGGCAAGCGCACCCTTCGCCGTATTCTTTGATTTTTCCGATCACCAGCAAGCTCAAACCGTTGCGGTGAGAGAGGTACTCGTCCGGTAGATTTTCGACCTCAATTCCGTCCTGAATCTCGTCGGCCTTTTCGAAAAGGTTTTCCTTCCCTCCGAAATAGTACATGAGATCCTCCGGCAGATCAAGTCCCAGAAAAGTGTGGAGGCCAAAATTCGATTCGTCGTTGTCGACTACGAGAACACCGTAATTCTTGGACAGTTCCTTGGCAAGTAGAGCAGAAATTGTACTCTTTCCGGAGCCGCCTTTACCTGCAACCAGTATCTTCATTTCGATCACTCCATTATTTCAAAATTTTTCTTTTCTTGCTATTTCAGTAGCTTCATTTTTATATTTTCACATGGGCCGGATATCGGAACGATACCGAATTCTTCGGCGAGACTACCAAAGCTAGAGAGAAGGCCGCGCTGATCTCGGAAGAGACCCTTGTTGATTCTAAGCCTATAATTACGGTCAGTTTCTGATACCCAAAGAAAGGGGACCCAGATTGTCCAGAAAGCTTCCCATCCCCGGCATGGTTGCGAGGGATTCGATTTCATCCTCTTTCTTCTCTTTTCTGGGAAAGTCCGTCGGCATATCCTCCGGGCTTTGCCCTACGCCTATGGTATTTCCTATTCCGGCAACGTAGATTATATCTCCTTGCTCCGTGCGGTTCCGGATGGCCTCCTTCACCTTTTTGACCGCCGTCTCCGCGGATTCGGAAATGGATTTGGTCATAGGGGTTATCGCTTCCTTGAATCCTTCCTTGACCACGATCGCGTCCACAGGAATGCCCTTCTCCGTTGCCAGTTCCTCTATCTTGTGCTTTTCGGTCGGTGGGCCTCCGATGGCTGCTCCCACACCCTCGACGACTTTTCCGCTCTCCTCGCCTTCGAGCTTTGAGCTCGCGTCGACCATCAGAATTCGATCCGGCTCTTCCTCTTGTGAGAGCTTCTCGATCAGCTCCCCCGGTTTTCCCGTCCTGCCGCCCGGGCCCTTAGCTTTGATTACGAAGACCCGTCTACCCTCGATCTCCGTCTCGGCGTATACGGTATCCTTGATTTCTCCCTCGGCCTCGGAACCGTCCATCAGTTTGCCGGCTACCATCGCGCCTATCCCGTCGCCTATCACCTCTTTCTCCGCGAATGCTTCGGTCGCGTCGTGGTAGGCTTCCGCCGTCTTCTCGAGCATCGGGATCTGCATCTGTAGCATCTGGGCCAGTTGCGCGTTTTGCGTTTTTTCCGCCATTGCGATGTAGTGTCGAACCGTCTTGTAGACGGCATAATTCGAGGCGGCGGCCTCTAAGGTCATTTCCAGGCTGGATAGCACCTCCTCGTCTGCTTCCGGGGCCATTTTTTCAACCGTATCTTCGTACCTGCTCTTTCTGACGTCCAGCAGGTGGTCGAGCCTATCGATAACGCCGCAGGGGTCCTCCGAAACGGGGTCCACGGTAAAGAACTCCAAAAAGTCCTCGAGTTCGCCCTCCACATCCTTGAGAGTCCTCCCGTGATCAGTTATTTTCTCGAGTGCCATCTTTCTAGAACTCTCGGACCAGTTTTTGAGCTTGCTCAGTGATTGCTTGGCACCCCGCACAGCGAAGTACGACTGTAGGTTCATGAGTCGGGGCATAAACATCATGTAAAGTACTGAAACGCCCCCGAACATCAACAGATAGATGAGGATGTTTTTCGGGGTGAGGTCGAATAGAATCTGAAAGATTCCCGGCGCCATGATTAACCCTCCAAGATTTCCTCCAAGTCCCCGAGAGTGTCCCCTAGGACGGTCCTTATCTCTTCCTCGTTACCCTCTACATCCCCGGTCAGGAGCAGGTGGTGGATTTGCGAAAGCTCGGGGAACTGTGGCTTTTCCTGCTCTTTCTTTTTCTCGATATTCTTGATCAGGACCTCTATATCTTCGTCCTCGAAAAGGGTCTTGAAAGTCCTCAACATACTGAGAAAGTTCTCGGTTTGTTCTCGCCTTTTTTCCTCGAACTTTTCTACAAATTTTTCCCCCTTCTCCAGCAGGCTGTATTTCTTTTTCTTTCCCTCCTTCTCGGTTTCGACGAGGTTCTTGTCCTTCAGATCCTTTAATATTGGATATATTGAACCGTATGATGGTTTAGAGCCTATTATATCCTCTATTTCTTCCGCCAGCTCGCTTCCGGTCTTTTTGTCCTTGCGGCTTAGGATTTTTAGGATGATAGGTTTCAGATATCCTTTCAATTCCATGTATATCGCTACCGATACATAAAAACACGTTCCCTTATAAGTTTTATCGGTACCGATATGTGGGTCTACAGTGGTCCTTGAGATGTGAGATTCCTCCAAAACATGTTTACGCTTTAATGGACGAATGGAGTCAAAAAAAAAACAGGAGAGTGTTCGACCTTTAAAACTCAATTTCTTTGTCGCTCGCATTCCGAGCGCTCGTCCGTTTCAACGAACTTTCTGTAATGCTTGAGCCAAATCGGTTCTTCGGGCGCCCCTGTGGCGAACTCTAGGAACTTTCTTAGCTTCTGCATAGTGTTCTGCCCCACGACGTGTTCGATCTTACAGGCGTCCAGCTGGGCGGACTCATTGTCCACGCCCAAGAGTTCTAGGAAGCTCACGAGGTCTTCGTGTCTGTTGCTGATTTCTTTTGCCACCTCTTTCCCTCGGGTGGTGAGCGATATCTCGCCGTACTTTTCGTGGTTGACTAATCCTTTTTTCTTTAGTTTACCCATCATCTCTGTCACGCTGGGGAGCTTCACACCCAGAAATGAGGCTATATCCGATGTTCCGATCTCGTCTTTATCTTTGATTAGGAGATACAAGGCCTCCAGATAGTCCTCGGCACTCGCACTTATCTCTTCCTCTGCCATGTTTACCTCCGATCGACCTCAATTTTCCTTGCCATTCCACGCCCGATGGCTATCTGGCTCCCAGCGCACTCCACGACGATAGGGCCTCTTGAGCTGGATATCATTCTTAATCTGCTACCTTTTTTGACTCCCCTGGACGAAAGCTTTCGTTTCGCACCGTGACCGCAGTTTACTCTTAATACTGTTGCCGTTTCCTTAGGATGAAGGTCAGTTAGCTTCATTATTTTCATCTCTTATGATATTTGCAGTGTTAATATGTTAGGTGCCCCTAACTTTAATAACCCTTACCCCCAATAATGAAGGAAGATAGTTAGGTTAACCTAAGAAAAGGGGTTTAAGCTTGAAAAGGAAACTGTCAGAACTCGAACCAGGAGAAGAGGGCACGATAGTGGAGGTAGAGTCCTCCATCCGCTATCAGGTTGCTGGTATGGGGATCAGAAAGGGAAAAGATTTGAAGGTGAATTCCGAGCAGCTGGCAGGAGGCCCGATCGTGATTGAAATCGAGGGAAGCAAGGCGTCTCTCAGCAAAAAGCTTGCTCGATCGGTCATTTTGGAGGTCGAAGAGTGAAAACGATAGCTTTGGCGGGGAACCCAAACGTCGGGAAGAGCGTCCTTTTTAACAGGCTGACGGGCGTGGACGTATCGATATCCAACTACCCGGGAACGACCGTTGACTACACGGAGGGTCGGGCGAGGATTGGTGGAGAAGAGTACAGGGTCGTTGATTTACCCGGAAGCTTTTCTCTCGAGGCGAAGGATAAGGCGGAGGAGGTCACGAGGGAGATGTTGAAGGATATGGAACCGGATATTGTCGTGTGCGTGATAGATGCGACCTCGATCGAAAGGGGTCTTTATCTCTGTCTCGAGTTGATCGAACGGGATTTTACCATAGTGGTGGCGCTCAACATGTCGGACGAGGCGAGGGATAAAAACATAGACATTGATGTCGAAGAGCTTGAAAAAATACTGAAAGTGCCGGTTGTCTCTACGGTAGCCACCGCCGGCAGCGGGGTTGAAAGGTTAGCTTCGAGGATAAGCGAGGCTAAACAGGGAAGAATAGACGAGGTTATAAAAGAGGTCAATGGATTATGAGCGGGGATGCGGAAAATATCAGAGGTGAAAAGGAAAGGGAATCTCTGAGTTCCGATGAACGATGGGGGATTATCGACAAAATTTCTGAGAGGGTCGTCTCTAGAGGGGAGCGGGAACACGAGCTTGGCGAGGTGATTTCGGACCTGACAGTAGAGCCGCTTTACGGCCTCCCTTTCGCAACGGCAGTTCTTTTTGGTTTTTGGTCCTTTTTCAGTTCCTTTGCCGGACTCTTCACCGACGGATTTGCAGTTCCCGCATTTGACGGTCATTTTCTTCCTTGGTTGCAGTCGGTCTTTCCGAATCCGGACGGCCCTCTTTACTGGGTTTTTGTAGGCGCCCCTGCTGCTGAAAGCTCTTTTGCGGCCTTCGGCGTCCTGACGACGGGACTGTTTGTCGCCGTCGGAGTGGTTTTGCCCGCCATGATTGCATTTTATCTTATACTCACCCTTCTGGAAGACAGCGGATATCTTCCTAGACTAGCGGTGATGGCGGACACGGTGCTCCATAGGATAGGCTTGCACGGCTTTGCCATAGTACCGACAATCCTCTCTCTCGGGTGTAATGTACCTGGAGTTTTGGCATCGAGGACCTTGGAGACCGAGAAGCAGAGATTCATGATGATGACGCTACTGAGTGTTTTCATTCCTTGCGCCGCCCAGATAGGCGTGATGAAAGCATTGATCCCTCATTACACGGGTTTAATCATTTTATATCTCTTCTTCGGGTTCTTTATGACAGGTATATTTCTTAACAGGATGGTGACGGGCGAATCACCGGAAATTCTGGTTGACGTTCCGCCTTACAGGAAACCGATCTTGGGGAACGTGGGCTCAAAGCTGTGGGCCCGGTTAAAGCACTTCTTCAAGATGGCTTTGCCGTTCGTGCTTATCGGGGTCTTGGCAATTCAGATTCTGTACTGGTTCGGCGTGATAGAGTGGCTTGGCTCTGCCTTCGAACCCGTACTCACGACTTGGTTCGGGGTCCCGGCCGAAACATCCGGTCCGCTGATTGCCGGGTTTATGAGGAAGGGGCTAGCTGTAGCTTTGCTTGGAGGGATAGATATGACGATGGGACAGATGATTACCTCGGTCGTTATAATTAGTCTTTACTTTCCCTGCTTGGCTACCTTTGTAATGATTCTCAAGGAGGGGGGTCCCAAAATAATCCTGAAGGCCCTTGGGGTCCTGGGAGGAGCGGTCTTTCTGTTCGGGGGATTAATGCGATTGATAGTTACGTTGGTGGGGATTTAAGATGAGGTATGAGATTGCAAAGGTATATTTAGCGTTTTTTGGGATCGTCACTTCAGTCTTCGGAGCACTGTACATTGTTCTTGCTGTGACTGGTAAGGAGGTCCTGACTGATTTTCTGATAGCTTCCGGATCGATGTGGAGCCTCTGGAAGGGATTCATCCTGTTTTCTGCTGGAGTGTTCATGCTTAACGGGAGCTTGAATTTGAGGAACATTCACGGACTTGGAAAGACGGTGCTTGGGGTGGTCATGTTGTGGATATTGGCTGGATCTAACATTCTTGCGAGGATCGCTGCGTCAATTCCCGGCGAGGAAGCTTGGTTTAACACCCTCTCGGACTTCTTGGCCTCTTACGGACCCCCCTACGAGCCGGAACTCTGGTTACTACCTTTTTCCCTCGCGGTAATCTATCTCTTGATAGCTGAGAGTTAAAGAACTCAGTGGCAAGCTTTGCTTCATTGAGCTAACTTGTCTTCTAATAATAACAGAGGGTTTTTCAATAATGAAGTAAAACGTACGATATGAATATATTAAGAGGTAGATCGATATGCCATCTGGTAGAGGTTCGGGTCAAGGATCTGGTAGAGGTTCGGGTCAAGGATCTGGTAGAGGTTCGGGTCAAGGATCTGGT
>CAZEBR010000014.1:9819-14781 GCA_964510375.1 Hadarchaeota archaeon (SeqCode)
AGAGGTTCGGGTCAAGGATCTACCGAATGTATATGCCCCAACTGTGGACACGAAACTCCTCATCAGAGGGGAACTCCCTGCACTTCGATGGAATGTCCGGAATGCGGTACGACGATGGTAGGAAGCCGTGGAGTTTAGCTTAATAGTCAGGTTTAAGCTTGGAATTCTAGAACGATTACCTTGGAGATTTATATTTTTCGTGGGGTTTCAGGGATATGATAGAGAAAGATGATGCCATAACTCCGGAAGAGATGACCAAGATAGACAAGGGTGCGATGGATTTAGGTATACCCAGCCGCGTACTTATGGAAAACGCAGGTAACTCGGTTCAGAGGACCGTAAACGAAAAAATTGGAAGAGATATAAGAGTAGTAGTCTTTTCTGGAACGGGAAATAACGGCGGTGACGGTTTTGTCGTAGCGAGACGCCTTGCAAACGCCGGAGCTGAAGTTGATGTATTTCTACTCGGGGATCCGGATGATATTCGCACGGAGGACGCTAGATTGAATCTGGAAGTAATAAAGAATATGGGAAAGGGCGTAAGCCTTAGTGTCGTTGAAAACGCTTCTGAACTGGACAAGGCAAGAACTCTTGTGGAGCGGGCGGATGTATCCGTCGATGCCATGCTAGGTACAGGCGTTGAAGGCCGTCTCAGGGACCAGTTCGCCTCCGCCGTGGAGATTTTGAACGGCCTTAAAACTCCCGTGGTTTCTGTCGACGTGCCCACTGGATTGGACGCCCTCACGGGGGAGGTACACGGTGTTGCGGTAAAATCTGACTGGACGGTCACTTTTCATTTACCTAAGAAAGGCCTCGTGGAATCCGAGGAACACACCGGCGAAATCATAGTATCCGATATCGGTATCCCCGAGAAAGCGGAGGAGGGGATTCTGGACGATTGAGATAAAGATGGGTTCTGGTTTGCTTTTTATGAAAAAAACGGCTTCGTCTTCAAGGTGACCAGAGATCGATCTCTTTGCCGGCTCCACCTTCGATATACTTTTTGGGGAACCTCGATCTTATTTCCGATTCATGTTGTGTGCAGTGGGTCGGGCATATAATGTCTAAATTTTCGATTAAGCTGTAGTTTTTGAAACCGTGCAGACCTCCGATTAATGCTTTCGGATTTCCATACTTCGAGCTGACGTCAAGAATCTGCTCGACTCCGGGATGGGAACATCCGACTATTATCGCAAGTTCTACTCCCCTTTTAATTACGAGCGACTGCTCCCCCGTTCCCGAAAAAAGTCCCGATGTTAGCTCGCCGGTTGTGAATATGTTTTCATGAATCTGCTGAGTTTCCTTTTTGATAATCGTTTTCTCTGCATTTTCCGCCGGCGAAAAGGAGGACGGGACGTACACTTTGACATCACTGTTGACACTAAGAAATTTTGATATTCCTCCGACGTGATCTTGATGGGAGTGAGATATAAATATCTCGTCTATAGACTGGGGATTTATTCCGAGATTTTCCATGTTCGAAAGGAGTGTACTGCCGTCTGCTCCGGTGTCAAAGAGAATATTGGGAGAATGCTCGGATTCTACTAGGCAGGAAAATCCCCATCCTTTTCCTAAGCCCTGCTTTAGGACTTTGTTGTCGTAGATAATCGTTACTTTCATTTTTTATATAATCTCTCTACTATATGCTCCTTTTTAGGAATAGAGGATTAGAATTACCGGAAAGCCGATAAATGAAAATTCTAATTTTTCTTCAGATTATAACCGATTTCTCTAAGCGTCTTCGAGTTTCTCGAGCTTTTCATCGTCGCTCATATCTTCCCACTTCTTGCCGGTCTCCTCCTCTATTTTGTCGACGTCCGTCTCGTGTAACCTTGGAGCTTCATTGGAATCCTCTGGCATATAATCACATCCGTTAAGAGAGCTGGATATTCTTTCATCGGTCGCCCCTGATTAAAGTACCGGTTCTTCAAAGGACGAAGAATAGTAAAAATCCCGTCCCGGCCAAAAGCACTATTGAGAGCTTCGGCCTCCAGCTGAAAATCTTCCTGCCGTCCAGCGGTCCGATCGGCAGGAGGTTGAAAAAGGCGAGAAAGAGGTTGATGTATGCTCCGTAGTAACCTATAAGATTTAACCAAAATCCGGGAATAATCGTCAGGGAGTAGAAGATAGCTGCCACTCCCAGGTTCGTCAGGGGTCCAGCTATACTGATTTTCCCGTGTTCCTCGGTCGTGATGTTTGTTGCTCCTATCATGACCGCTCCGGGTGCCGCGAAGAGAAAGTTACCGCTGGAAATTATCCCAACCCCGAGCGCGAGCAGCAGTCCCTGCGTCCACAACTTATACCGGGACCTGTAACCGTACCTTTCGGCCACCGCCTTGTGAACAGTCTCGTGTGCGAAGAAACCTATTACCAGGGGCAAGGACACGGCTATGAGTTTGGTCGCTACAAATCCGAAACCCCTCCACTGGGGTCCTATCCCGGAAACGGCTACTGCAAGTACACCAACCGATATGCCGATGTCTCGAAGCTCTTCCTCTCCAAAACTTATCATTCTGAAGACCCTTACCCGATCTTTTTCCTCATGGTCGTTTCCCTTTCACGACTTCTTAACCTTCGGGAGTTAGTTAGTAAATTTTATGCCCTGCCTTTAGAAGGGTTTGTACGCGATTTGTTCTTTTTGTAAGATCTTAAAAGACAGTTGGTTTCTGAAAAAAATAAATGAAAATAAGATCGATAACTGTAGAGATTAGTCCCTTTTTAAGTTCATCGGGCCTTGAGCAAGTCATGCTGTGGGAACCATGTGTTCTCGTCGAAGGTCCGTCGTTTTAATCCCGCGATGCCACCGATTCCTCGTAGTCCTCCAAATCCATGAGGTTCTTGAGATCTTCCTCTAGGTTTGAGGGATCCACGACGAAGAGCCATCCGGCGCCGTAGGGTTCGGAGTTTATTATTTCGGGTTCGTCTTCGAGTTCCTCGTTGACTTCTTTGACCGTACCACTGACGGGGGATTGAATGGCCGATACCGTCTTCACGGACTCGATCTCCGCGACTCCGATCTCTTCGTCACCTTCCGTAACGACCTGTTCGACTTCCTGTCCAGTCTCGGGGGACTCGACAAAGACGATTTCTCCGAGCTGGTCCTGAGCGAAGTCGGTGATACCTACCTTGACGAGGTCGTCCTCGACCTTCGCCCAAACGTCACCTTCGGTATAATAAAGATCCTCTGGGATTTCGAAATCTTCAGCCAATATAACACCTCATCAGCTATATTGGAATTTGACAGCTTAAAGGTTTCGGGAGGGATTCAAAAGGTCGAGACCCTCCACTATCTCCTCGATTTCCAATTCGGTAGGTTCCCTCGGATAGTTGTATATCGGTCCGCCGGGGGACTCGTTGTAGAACGGTCGGTTGCAGCCCGGACAGCCGCTTGTGAGAAACGGTTTACCGGACTCGACTTCCCCCTCTAGCGTTTTTTGAGAGGTCCCGAATCCGGTAATCCTCCCTCCCGCGAACTCCATCTCCGAGAATCTGGAAAGGTCTTTGAAGATGAGGTGCCGCGCTATCTGTATCCTCCGGTAGCTTTCGACGGATGGCTTCATTCTGTCGGCCATCTTGGTCCCCTCGATCGGGGTGAAGGCGAACAGGGCGACCGTGATACCACGGTCCCTGAAGAACTGAATCCTCTCGACCATCTCCCTCTCGCTCTCGCCCAGCCCGACGATGAGGTGGGTCGAGACCCTTTCTCCGAGGATTTCGGTGGCCGTTTTGAGGGAATTGAGGTGGGATCTCCACCGGTACGGCCCGCCTGTGGACCTCCCCTTGACTCGATCGAAAACATCGGGTGTTGCGGCGTCCAAGGGGATCCCTATCCTGTCGATGCCCTCCTCGGAGAGCCTTCGGATGTTTTCCTCACTTAGGGGTTGGCATGAGACCGATATGGGGATGTCGCAGGCGGTTCCTATGCTCCCCACTATCTCGCAGAGATCGTCCACGATCCCGGGGTAATTGAGCGCCTGCACGCAAACCCTGCTCAAGTCCCCACCGTTTTCCTCTAGGGCTTCCAGAACTTCGTCGATTTTTTCTCTCGGCCAAGAGACCCTGGATAGCTTTTCAGCGCCCGAATCGCTCGAGAGCGCCTGCGGGCAGAATCCGCAGTCGGCCTTGCATTTTCCATCTCCCGGAGTCATCAAATATCCGGTGGTGGGTTCGGAGGACATTTTCCGATTCCACAGCTTTAAAACCGCTCCCGTTCCTTCCGAGACCCTTAACTCCTCAACCATCGATCCACCTCCCGAGAAACTTCTCCGGGACCGAGCAGCAGGTCCCGACATCCTCGATGGAGAGGCCCAGATCCTTCGCCCTCTTCTCGGCCTCGTTTGAGGGGAGAACGATCCTGTCCACGCCCGCCTCGATCGCCGCGGTCTCTATCTCCGCCCTTTCGGTCCCCTTTGGCCTCATGCAACCGAGAGCTAGGGGAGTCTCGGGGAAATCGAGCCGCGTTTGAGCGATAAAACTGGAGAGCTCGTCGGGGGTCGGCGTTTCCGCCTCCCAGCCTCTCGGAGGAATCAGCACGAGTAGCACGAGAACGGAGATATCGAAGGCGGAAAGAAAGTCCACGGCCTCCCTTTCCGCCTCGAGCTGCCTTCCGGAGAGCCCGATATTCACGTGCGGGGCCACGTGCGGGACTTCACGAGTCATAAACTTGAGCGTCTTTCTGTAGTCCTCCCCAGAAAGTTTCGGGCTGATCCTCTCGCGTATGGTTTCATTGTCCAGAACGAAGTCGAAATCGACCTCATCCACCCCCGCCTCAATCATATCTCTGACGAGTTCTTCAGGTGGGAGCCCGGAGTGGGCGCTCAAGAAAAGGTCCGTCTCCTCGTTTACTTCAGAGATGGCTTCCAGATAGGGTTCGAAGGGCACGAAGCCGTCCTCGTTGTACCCCCCACTCAGGAGTATCCCGTGGCCGCCACTCGAGTCTAGCGACTTGCAGTAATCGTAAAG
>CAZEBR010000014.1:14951-28360 GCA_964510375.1 Hadarchaeota archaeon (SeqCode)
AGCCCGGCTCAAGGTGTCCTTCATCCTATCTCTTCCTCGTCCAGCTTTCCGAGAGGTATTTTTCCTCAAGTTGTTTCGAGAATTTCTCTTCTTCTGGCGACAGGCTTCCCTCGTAGAATTCTACGCCGAATCTGTCGGCGAACCCGTTTACCATGGCCTCCTGGACCCTTTCGAACTCGGGTTTTCGCCCCAGTTCCCTCGAAACGGAGGTCACCCGCTTGCGGACCGACGATACGAACTTGTCCGTAATTTTCTCCTCTGAGACCTTCAGGACCTCGAACATGAGTCTGATATCCGGATCCACCAGAATAGTCCCGTGCTGCAGGAACGCCCCGTAACGGCGGGTCTGGGCGCTTCCGGAAATCTTCTTCCCGCCCGCGAGCACGTCGTTGATCTCGCTGTAACTCGCCTCCAGCCCAAGGTTTTCGAAACCCGCTACCAGACTCTCACAGACCTTTTGGAAGGATCTAGCAACGTCGGCGGGAACCTCGTCGAGGGGCGCGACTATGGAGTATGTTATTTCTCCGTCGCGGTCGTGAAACACGGTCCCGCCACCGCTTATTCTTCTCACGACATCTATGCCCTCTTCCTCAGCCCTCTCCGTGTCGACCTCGTAGTCGATTCCCTGGAAACAGCCCAGGGAAACTGATGAGGGATCCCATCGGTAAAGCCTCAGTGTCGGTGGAGCGGAGCCCTGACCTACCTGCTTCAGGATGGCTTCATCTATGGCCATGTTTCTCGAGGCGTTGTCGATCTTCAATGGTAGAAGCCTGTATCTATTCATCTTCGGCCTCCAGGGCCTTCTCTATCGCCTTCCACCAGTGCTCGGGCTCCAGCGAAGGTGATTTTATGTCCTCTTCGCCGTAGAAATCTTCGATCTTTCTCGATGCGTCGTCCCTTTTCGTTTCTTTCAGTTGATTCTCCAAATCGCTTAACTTACTCTCCGGATATACGAAAAAGTCGCCCGTAAATGTAACGTCGAGGATGAGGTCTCCCTTTACCTCTACTTCCGCCCGGATCAGGCCTGAGGGAGACTTGTATTCTCCTACTCTCATGACAGTGAATCAACCCTTTGGAATGTGAAAAATGTTTCGGCGTGTTCTGGAACGAATATTAAAGAAAAAATAGAGTGGATTGGATGTGTTTCGATCCTCTAGAGTGCCAAGGGCCCCGAATCGAGTGCATCTTCGACGGCTAGTAGTATTCCTTCGCTTACCGTGGGGTGGGCGTGGACAGTGTCTGCCACCGCCTCAGCAGGCAGTTCATTTTGTACTGCCAAAGCCAGTTCGTGGATAATCTCGCTGGCTTCGACCCCGACAATAGTTCCGGCTTTGAGTATACCTTCGTCGTCTATGGCGACTTTGATTTTACCTTCTATCTCGTTTTTGGTATAAGCTGCGGCGACTTCTCTAAAGGATGCTGAGCCCGTTACGTATTCCTCTTTGAATTCGCCCACCTTTGCAAGCTGCGGGTCGGTGAATACTACTGCCGGAATCAAAGATTTCTGTTTTTCATTTCCAAGTATCGACTCGACGGCTATTACGGCTTCGTTGTATGCCTCGTGTGCCAGCATCTTTCCGCCGGCGACATCTCCTACGGCGTAGATTCTGGGGTCGTCCGTTTTGAACTGATCATCAGTCTTAACGAATCCTCCGTCGTCCAGCTCCATGTCCGTGTTTTCGAGTCCAAGACCGTCCGTCACGGGTTTCCGTCCGCAAAGCACCATTACCTGATCGGCTGAATATACTTTCTCATCCTCGCATTCTACGGCAACTTTTTCTCCCTTTTCCACGTTGCAAACACTTCTGTCCAGCCGTATGTCCATACCAAGCTTTTTGGCTTTCTTGGCGATGGGTTTGACGACCCTCTCGTCGAACTGTGGAAGAATCTGGTCCAAGGCCTCGAGGATCGTCACGTCCGTACCGAGTTTGTTACAGATGGTTCCCAGTTCCATTCCTATGTATCCCGCTCCGATGATCACTATTTTTTCGGGCAGTTCTTTCATATCGAAAAATTCGTCCGAGGTAATCGTTTCTTCTTTGTCGTAAGAGCAAAAGGGAAGCTTCACTGGCTCGGATCCGCTCGCTATGATGGCGTTTTCGAATTCAACCGTTTCTCCGTCTATCTCAGCTTGGCTAGAGGAAACGAGTTCGGCTTTGGCTTCTTTAATGTCGACACCGGCTTTTTCGACTCTCTTCTTTGAACCGGCTCTGAGTCTTCGTATATTTCTGGACGTCCATTTCATCATCCGCTTGCAGTCTATTTCGGGGTCCGCTTCTATTCCCAAATCGGAACTTTCCTCTGCTTTGTGTGCAATCTCTGCCGCAGTCTTGAGGGACTTTGAAGGAATACAACCTCTGTTGAGGCAAGCTCCTCCAATCTTGTTCTTTTCGGCCAGAACAACATCTAATCCGCTTTGTTCGGCTCTTAAGGCCGCTAGAAGTCCTCCCGGACCTCCACCAATTACTAAAAGGTCATAAGAACTCATATATGGTCTCAGTTACAGTCTTATCCCTCCAGATAAAAGAGTTTTGGTAGAGAAAGGACCTCCCTTTATTTAATGATCAACTGTTTTTGGATTGGTAGAAAAACATAAGCGTTATTACAAACTGTTCCTTAGATGATTTTAAACCTAAGGAGGTGTTTAATATGGGTGAAATGAAAGATACGGTTGAAGATGTGCAGGAGACACTAAAGCTTCTTAAGAAGGAAAAGCACGATACATTCACCGATTTTACGGACTTTGTTGATTCTTCTCTTGAGGAGGGGGATCTTGACACAAAGACTAAGGAACTGATTACGTTGGGAGCTGCAATCACGGCCAAATGTAAGTATTGCATCGCATTGCATGTCAAAAAGGCCCTAGCAGCAGGAGCAACGAAGGGAGAGATACTAGAAGCAGCTTTGGTCGCTATAATGATGGGTGGCGGTCCCGCCATGACGTTCGTCACGGAAGTTCGAAAAGCTCTGGAAGAGTTCGAATAAATGATCAGACAACCGAATATTGAGAAATTCGGTTTTCCCATTTTTAATTTTATTTTTGATTTGATATTTATGTCCTAAATACTGGTGTTTGTACTTATCGGATTACATGTCTTCTATATCGAAATTTTCCCAGACTAAGAAATCCGACTCGACTTCGTTTTCTTCCTTGTAAGATTCGAAAAGTTCTAGGTAGGTTTCCGTGATTTTTTCTTTCGATGAGAGTCCCAACTCTTCCAGCAGGTCCACTATATCTTCTTCTCCCCCCTCGATCTCAATAAAAAGTCCGAGGTAGGGGAGCTCGTCTATAACGACTTCCAACTTATCACCCTTCCATACCTGACGTTTTTTCTCGTACTTGAAGGCGGTGGAGTATCCGAGTCTGTCGAAGACCTTCGAAAGTTTTTCTATGTCGATGGAGAATTCTATTTCTTCTCTAGTTTTTAAGTCCCCGGATCTTGACCCCTTATAGGTGAAGACCTCGTCGGACTTGCCGTCATCCATCGTCCTTAATCGTAGAAGCTTGTCCGAGTCCTTCATCTTCCCATCCTTGTCGATCACGATGTTCCTTTCGTGGTAGTCGTGGACTTTCGATAAGCCCGCCTCCGTTAGCTTCGACGAGATGAGTTCTTTAGAATCGATTTTTATCTTGACTTCGGTTTCCTCGCCCATGTTGTGTCCATTATCTTTTCGGAAAAAGACCTTTAATCGGTTTTGAGGAGACTATCATATTTTTAGAGGTTTTTTTGTCTTGATGGATCGCATGAACGCTCTGGTTTATTCTTAGAAACTTTACTGATTTCGTTTTCTTTTTTGGTTTACAGATTCAATACTCTATCACGACCCCGATAGTTCTTAATATCGATTCTTTTCCATTTTATATCGATAGCCCGATAACTGTTTACGTAATAACAAATAGAAACTTTTGAAATAAATTTTTCTAACCTTGAAGCGTCCTCGTGTATTCATAAACTTTAATAAATGTCTTTTTAAGAACCTTTCATTAAATGAAGTGGGAAGAGATTTGTCAAGAGGATACTAATGTAATAATGCACTTTTACCGTGCAGAGGTCCAGAGAATTAACACTTGGAGACAGCGGATGGACAGGACCACGCATTGGGCCGTAGTGATCACGGTCGGTGTCATCACTTTTGCGCTTTCCAACCAGAATATACCCCACTGGGCGATGTTACCCGGTCTGTTTTTGAATTATATTTTTCTCTTCACGGAGGCGAGGAGGTATAGGTATTTCGACTCTTGGAGGGGGAGGGTGAGGGCTCTGGAGGAGTTATTCTTGGCGAAGTTCTTCGATAGGGAAATGGAAGTCGACGAGAAATGGCAGAAGGTCCTGTCCGAAGATTTGAAGGAGCCAAAGTTCAAGATAACTTGGGAGGAAGCCGTTAAAAGAAGGTTGAAGAGAATTTACATCTGGATAATACTGGCTTTTACAGGGTCTTGGATCGGCAAGCTTTACCTACACCCCGAGAGGTCGTTATCTCTCCAGGCGTTCTTTAGCAAGATATCAGGCCCTCTTGGTACGGCTATTGGGATATTTATTTTCGTATTAGTTCTGAGTTGAATAGTAATATCCTCTTCATATTTCTTCCTTGCTTCCCCGGGAAGGGAGGCCAGAGGGAAAACTAGGGAAAAGGAAATCGAGGGGGAATTCGCCTCCGAAGAATATATTGAGAAATTCGAGGATGAAATGGAGTAGTGCCGTCGATAAAAGAGTTGCTGTCGTGCCGATTTTTCAGCGGGTTCACCCGTTCGGGGGACCGTGACGCCGTGAAGGAACATTCGATTCAGCTGGTGATTGTGAGACACGTCAGGGATCGGATAACCGAGATTTTCGCCGGCGATGAAATCGATTTCATCTCCAGTGACGCTTCCTGCGAGATCGGAACCGTTTCCTCATAAGTTTCCGTGTAATGTTTGTCCGTTTAGCTTAAAGTTACTCTCAGCATTCTGGTGATTGGTTGATGTGTTTGAGGGGAGATCCCTCTTGCCCAGGGATATAAATGTCGGATGGAACGGATAAATTGGTGTGAGAAAAGATGTCGGAGTGGATTCAAGGAGAAGGTTATCGGAAGAAGGTTCTTTACGATGAGGAAGATCTGGGGATGGATGGCACCAAGGTACAGGTCGTGGAAATTGAGAGTGGAAACAAGGTGGAGCCCCATTATCACAAAAAACAGACTGAAGTTTTCAGTATTCAGAACGGCGAGGCCGTGATGGGAATCGGGGAGGAGGAATACTTGGCTCAGGAGGGGGACGTGCTCATCTGCAAGCCCGGTGATTTGCATTACACCAAAAATGATTCCTCCGAAACTTTCCGATTGATAGTGTTCAAGACGAACTACGAAGAGGAAGACAGTTATTGGCCTGAGGATTAATTTCACTATCTTTGAGCATTAATTTTTTAATATAATCTCATTTTACCGTTTTTTAATCCCTTTATTTCGTCATCGGGATTGCTCTATTTCTTTTTATACGGAGGGAATTTTTTATACAAATCGAATTGTGCCATCTCCTTCGTTGGCATTTTCTTCTCCGATTCAGCTATTTCGGCGGGCTCTATTTCTGTCAGACCGACTTCTTCAGCCCCTCCTAAACGGACCATTTCATACCCCAAAGGTGAGGAGACCATGCTGTTACCGACGAAATGAGGTTTCGGATGGTTAATCCCCGCCACAAAGAAGTTGTTTTCGTGTGCCCTAGCATTGATCAGCGTTCGCCACTGGCTACTTTTGTACTCTCCATCGTAGAACCCGCTCGGCATGAGGACGAGATCGGCTCCCCGAAAATTCATTATCCGAAACAGCTCAGGGAAGCGCACGTCGAAGCAGGTTGCTAGACCTACCTTCAAACCTCTCCAGTCGATCAGGTTTACCTCGGCGCCATGGGTGAAGAGTTCGGATTCCTTGTGGCCGAAAGCGTCGAAAAGATGTATTTTTCTGTAGGTCCCCAAAATTTCTCCTTTTTTGTCGATGAATATAGAAGTATTGTAAGTCTTCCCTCCGTCGGTAATATACGCGGTAGTGAGGAGGGCGACGGACCGTTCTTTCGCTATATTTCTTGCAGTCGATACGTATTTGGAGTCCATGTTTTCCGAATTTTTATCGATCAAATCCTTCGTGACTTTGCCCTCTTTCATACCCATCATGTACTCCGGTGTAATTACGATGTCGGGTTCCCCTTCAGTCTCGGAAATTTTTCTTTCTAGCCTTTCCAAGTTTTCGTACTTTTCGGGTCCCGCGTCCATTTGAAATAGTCCTAGCTTTAATCTATCGACCATCGGTGTAAGCTCTGGAAAGTTCAATTAAAAATTTTTATCCGTTTTTCGTCCGAATCCCACGTTCGATGGTCTCGGAGTTCTTAAATATTAAAACTATTTGTGCTTATTGGCCCTTGGAGGACGGAAGTTTGAGCGTACTGTTCCTGAAAGAGTCCGAGATAAAAGATTTGATTTCCATTCCCGAAACGATAGAAACCGTGGAGAGTGCATTTGAGGCCAAGGGGCGAGGTGAGGTTCAGATGCCTCCCAAATCCTACGTTTATTTTGACCGCTTCAACGGGGACTTCAGAGCAATGCCGGCGTATCTCGAGGAGATGGGAGCCGCCGGGGTAAAGGTCGTCAATGTGCATCCCGATAACCCTGAGAAAAACGATTTACGGAGCGTCATGGCCACTATTGTTCTTCTGAGTCCCGAAACGGGGGAGCCTCTTTCGGTGATGAGCGGAACAAAAATCACCGATTTGAGAACCGGTGCTGCCAGCGCTGTTGCTGCAAAGTATTTGGCCCGAGAGGGTTCAGAGAAAATAGGGTTTATAGGCACGGGTACCCAAGCTAGGACCCAACTCTCTGCCCTCTCGGAGATTTTCGATTTTGAGAAGGGATGGGCCTACAGTGATCCTGTGAAAAGCAGCGAGAGGTTCTCCGAGGAGATGAGTGGACTTCTGGAGGATTTAGAGGTAGTCGAAAATCCGAAAGACGCTGTTATTAATGCGGATATAGTTGTATCCACGACTCCCAGCGAATCTCCTATTATAAATAGCGATTGGGTTTCTCCGGGGACTCACATAAACGCTATCGGTGCGGATGCGGAGGGCAAACGGGAGCTCGATTCCGATGTCCTTAAGGGGGCCAAAATAGTCGTGGATGAGTGGGAACAGGCTTCCCATAGCGGCGAAATCAACGTTCCCTTATCGGAGGGAAAGTTAACGAGGGATGACGTGCATGCTGAAATCGGAGAAATAGTTACGGGCGATAAGGTCGGCCGCCTCTCTGAGGACGAGGTTACCGTTTTCGATTCCACCGGTTTGGCTATTCAGGATATTGCGACCGCTTGGAAGATTTACGAACAGGCTTTGAATGAGGATGGAGGGGAGGAAATTGCTCTTTTTTAGTTTTGAAAGTGGACAAAGGTTTATAAACAATCGGAGATAGCCTTCTAATAGTCCTCTAAGTTGAGATAAACGAGGTAGATTTGATGGAACAAATTAGAATTCACGGTCGTGGGGGTCAAGGGTCCGTTACTATGGCCCAGATGCTCGCCCAGGCCGCCTTTGAGGGGGAGAAGTGGTCGCAAGGATTTCCTTCCTACGGAGTCGAACGGCGTGGAGCTCCCATTCAGGCCTTCGCCCGGATCGACGACGAGAAGATTACGGACAGGAGCCAGGGGGACAATCCCGACTACGTAATAGTTCAAGATTCTACACTCATCGGTCTAGTTGATATTCTCGACGGTCTAAGGGACGGGGGAATGGTGTTGGTAAATACCGCCGAGGACCCGAAGGAATTGGATCTTGAAACCGATGAAGAGTTGGTTACGATTGATGCCACCAGCATTGCTCTTGATCACCTGGGCAAACCCATAATGAATACTGCACTTCTAGGGGCTTTCGCCGGTGCGACCGGTCTGATAAATATAGATGATATAGAAAAGGTGATTAAGAGGAAGTTCCCGGGCGAGATTGGTGATAAGAACGTCAAGGCCGCGGAAGAGGCCTATGAGAAGGTGAAAGAAAAATGACTGAAGAGGAGGAAACCCAGAGCAAGGACCCTTACGAGGATTTAAAGATTACGAAGGGCGTCGTGGCGAAGCCTAATACTTCGCTGGTCAACAAGACGGGTAGTTGGAGATCCTTCCGTCCGGTGATAGACCACGACGAGTGTATAGCTTGCGGAATGTGCGAGACGGTCTGTCCGGATATGGCCGTCAAGGAAGTCGAAGAGGATAAATACGAAGTGGATTTGGAATACTGCAAGGGTTGTGGAATATGTGCCGAGGAATGTCCAGTCGACGCGATAGAAATGGAGAAAGAGGAGGGCAAATAAAATGGCGCAAGTAATGTCCGGTTACGATGCCGTTGCTCAAGCCGTTAAGGTCTGCGATCCCGACGTGATATCGGCGTATCCGATTACACCTCAGACCGATATAGTTGAGGAGCTCAGTCAGATAGTTGCGGACGGCGAGCTAACGAGCGAGTTCATTAAGGTGGACAGCGAATTCAACGCCTGCTCGACCTGCATAGGTGCTAGCGCTGCCGGTGCTCGTGTTTTCAGCGCCACGTGCTCGCAAGGGCTCAAGCTGATGAGCGAACCCCTGTTTTCCGCTTCCGGCATGAGGCTTCCCCTCGTCATGGCGGTCGCCAACCGAAGCCTTTCGGCTCCTTTGAGTATATGGGGCGACCACACTGATACGTTCGCCGAGAGGGACGGCGGGATGATCCAGTTTTATGCTGAGGACGTTCAGGAAGCAATGGATAACGTAATAATGGCCTATCGGGTCGCCGAGGATAGGGATATTCTGCTGCCAGCACTTTCCTGTCTGGATGGATTCATTCTCACACATGTTCAGGAACCCGTGGAATTGCACGATCAGGAAAAGGTCGACGAATTTCTGCCCGAGAGGGTCCCGGAATATACCTTGGATCCCTCCGATCCCGTCACTATGGGTGCATATGCGCGACCCGAACACTGGACTGAAACCCGTTACATGGTCCACAAAGCATCTTTAAGATCGAAAGATAAGATCGCGGAAGCGGTCGAAGACTTTGCCGACCTGTTCGGCAGAGAATACGGCCTCGACTACAAGGGCTTAGTGGACACTTACCGCGCCGACGACGCCGACGTAATACTGGTCGCAATGGGGAGTGTCTGCGGTACTATAAGATACGTAATCGACGAGTACAGGGAAAAGGGAGAAAAAGTTGGACTCGTCAGGCCGAGGGTCTACAGACCGTTCCCCAAAGAGCAGCTAAGAAAGGCCCTCAAAGACGCTTCTGCCGTCGCCGTGCTCGAAAAGGATATTTCGGTTGGTTATGAGGGAGCGCTCGCCTCGGACCTCAAATCAGCATTATATTCAACAGATGCAAACGTGCCGGTTCTGGACAATATAGTCGGACTGGCCGGCAGGGATGTCTCGAAGGACAACATCCGAAATATAGTCGAAAATGCCAAGAAAGCTGCCGATAAGGAACCTCAAGAGTTAGAGGCCAGTCAGGAAGAGAATTGGGAACCGCTGTATACCGATCTGTTGCCAGAGGAGGTGGATTACTGATGTCATCCGAATCCGAAAAGTTTTCTCACGAAGAGGACCTGTTCAACCCGGGCCACAGGGCCTGTTCGGGCTGTGGAGCGGCCTTGGCCTTGAAGTACGCCACTGAGGCCACTGGCCCGGACACGATAGTGGCCACGCCCACCGGATGCATGGAAGTGGTTTCTTCTCCCTACCCCGAGAGCGCTTGGGGCGTGAGTTGGATTCACGATATTTTCGAGAACGCCGCCGCGGTAGCGGCAGGTGTGGAGACTGCTTACAAATCCTTCAAAAAGAGAGGTAAAGAGGGTTACATGGACTACGACGACGTCAATTTTGTGGTTCTGGCAGGGGACGGTGCTACCTTCGATATAGGGATCAGGAGTCTCAGCGGGATGATGGAGAGGGGTCACGATGTCCTCTACATCTGCTACGATAACGAGGCTTACATGAACACGGGTATCCAGAGAAGTGGAAGTACCCCGATGGGTGCCAGCACGACGACTTCACCCGCCGGGGAGGTGAGCTTCGGTAACGATACTCATAAGAAGGACATGCCCGCCATAGCCGCCGCTCATGGAGTGGAGTACGTTGCGACTTCTAGCATTGCCTATCCTCAGGATTACAAGGGGAAAATAGAAAAAGCTCTGGAGATAGACGGCCCGAAATACATTCAGGTTCACTCGCCCTGCCCGTTGGGCTGGGACTTTGAGTCCAATCAGAGCGTTTCGATTGCTAGGCTCGCGGTACAGACCGCCATGTACCCGGTATTCGAGATGAGAAACGGGGAAGTCACGGACGTGATGGAGATAAGCGATAGGAAGCCCGTGGAAGATTATCTCAGGACGCAAGGAAGGTTCAAGCATCTTTTCGAGAAGGAAGGTGGCGAGGAAATCATAGAGGAGCTTCAGAAATACGCCGATAGACAGGCAGAGAACTTGGGTTTGGACAAGTGAATTATTTCTCCACTATTTTTCTAGATAGTTTATCTTGAGAAACTTAATAAGAAGGTAGACCGTATCTGTATAAGGGGTTTATTGGTGGTTGATGAAGCTACTGTCATAGTAGCGGGCGAAGCCGGAGACGGAGTTAGAGCCGCGGGAAATCTTTTGGGACGTATCTTCAATAGACACGGCCTGTATTCCTTTGTCCGCGACGACTATCAGTCACTGATCAGGGGAGGCCACAATTTCTCTCAGGTGAGGGCATCGCCGGAGAGGATCTGGAGCCAGCGGGACGAGACGCAGGTCGTGGTTGCCTTCGACCAGCGCTCGATAGACAAGCACGAGGATCGCTTGGTCGAGGACGGCCGACTCATATTCGACTCTGATGACATGGACTACAGCTCCGAGAAGGCACGCCCTATGCCCTTGACGAGCATGGTGGAGGAGGCTGAGGGCATAGAGATTATGAGAAACACGGCGGCATTGGGTGCCGTCGCGTACTTTTACGACCTCGACATGGAAGTCGTGGAGGACATGATCGAAGTCGCCCACGGCGATAAGGCCGAGAAGAACATAGTTCTCGCGAACAAAGGATACGAATACGCCGAGGAGAACTTCGACAGGTTGAAGGAGATGGAGAAGGCGGATCGGGGGGAAGCTCCGCTCCTGACCGGCAACGAGGCCGTTTCGCTCGGCGCCGCAAAGGCGGGACTGGACGTTTACGTGGCCTACCCGATGACGCCTTCCACCTCAATATTACACTTTACCGCGGCCCACAAGGACGAGCTGGGCCTGACCGTTTACCAGCCCGAGAACGAGATAGGCGTGATCAACATGGGTCTTGGTTCGGCTTACGCGGGCGCCAGGACGATGGTCGCTACCTCGGGCGGTGGCTTTTCCCTGATGCAGGAGGCGATGAGCCTCGCTGGTATGAGCGAGAGCCCGATACTGGCGGTGGAATGCCAGAGGGCGGGTCCCAGCACGGGCGTTCCCACGTACACCTCGCAGGCCGATTTGGGTTTCGTTCTGTATTCGGGACAGGGCGAGTATCCCCTCATAGGGCTGGCTCCGGGTGACCAGGAAGAGGCGTTTTACCGTGGCGGTGAGGCGCTCAACATGGCCTGGAAACATCAAGTTCCCGTCATATTCCTCTTGGACAAGCACCTATCGGAGAGTAGGATGACGGCCGAGATAGAACCGGAGAAGGTGGACATCGAGGAGGCGAAGCTCGCCGAGAATCCGGGAGAGGATTACGAGAGGTACGAGTTCACCGACGATGGAGTATCGCCGCTCGCCTTCCCCGGCGAGGAGGATGCGGTAGTGAAGACGACAAGTTACGAGCACGTCGAGTTTGGTTACACCACCGAGGAACCTGAGGAGGTCGTGGAAATGCAGGACAAGAGGCTGAGAAAGTGGGACACCATCGTAAGCGATGTCGCGGACAGAGATCCCGTGAAGGTCCACGGCGATGTGGATGCGGAGAATGTGGTCCTGGGTTGGGGTTCCACTAAGGGTGCAATTTTGGAGGCCATCGAGATGGTCGATATACCGATTAAATTTGTACAGCCCATTTATCTCAAACCGTTTCCTTCGGGGGAAGTGTCGAGTCAGCTGGAGGGGGCGGGAACCGTCGTAGCGGTCGAGAACAACGCGACCGGCCAGCTGGCCGAGCTTCTGAGGAAGGAGGCCCTGATGGCGGTGGACGATAAGGTTCTTAAGTACGATGCACGGCCATTCAACCCGCCGGACCTTGCGGAGAGGCTGGAGGAGGTGTTCGAATGAGTCCCGATTTGGACACGCCCGTCGAGAACACCTGGTGTGCCGGCTGCGGCAACTTCAGTATCCTTCAGGGAGTTAAGATGGCGTTCAACGAGATGGTGGAATCCGGTGACGTGAACCTTGAAGACATAGTCATATCCTCGGGCATAGGCTGTCATGCGAAAATATTTGATTACGTAAGGACCAACGGTTTTTACTCGATCCACGGAAGGGTCCCTGCGACGCTGACCGGGGTCAAGGTCGCCAATCCGGAGCTGAAGGTCGTGGGATTCGCCGGTGACGGTGACGCCTACGACGAGGGTGTAAGCCACCTCATCCACGCTGCCAGAAGGAATATTGACATGACCATGGTGATTCATAACAACAGGGTCTTCGCCCTGACTACGGGGCAGTTCACCCCTACTAGTCCTAAGGGTTTCAAGGGCAAGTCCACGCCCAGGGGGAGCATCGAGACCCCCATCAATCCGCTTCAGCTTATGCTTGCCAGCGACGCCTCCTTTGTGGCGCGGGCGTTCTCCGGTCAGCTCAATCATTTCAAGGATCTACTCAAGGATGCGATCAATCATCACGGATTTTCGATAATAGACGTGCTTCAGCCCTGCGTGACTTTCTATAATACTTGGGACTACTACCAGGAGAGGGTATACAATCTCGACGATGAGGGTCACGACCCCAGCGATTTCGGTGCGGCTTGGGAGAAGGCCGAAGAGACCGAAGATCAGATTCCGATCGGAGTTCTATACCGGGAGGAGAGGGACACCTTCGAGGATTTGGTTTTGGAAGGAAAGATCCCCGCCAAGGATGAGGAGACGCCGGAAATTGATTCGGTGATCGAGCAGTACATCTAGCTCCAAATTTTAATTTTTTCGAAAGATTCAAATTTCAGAACGAGTTTTTAGTGAATAGAATTAATAACTACCTCCCTTCAATTGGTGGGTTGAGGGCCCGTAGCTCAACCGGTTAGAGCGCTCGGCTCATAAGGGTTAATCCTGAGATACCGGGTGGCTGAGGGTTCGAGTCCCTCCGGGCCCACCATCTATAGTACGAGAGTATTTTGTAATTATTTTACATATTTTGAGAGGAAATCGTCGCGGGAGAATTCTTCGATCAGTCTATTTTTTAAGCGGGTTTCTCCCTTAATGTAGCGGCCCGGTATCCCCAGTA
>CAZEBR010000014.1:28370-30888 GCA_964510375.1 Hadarchaeota archaeon (SeqCode)
CTTCTTCTATTTTCATTTTTATCCCTTCCATCATCGGGTATATTCTATCTGCCCAGTCTATCAGCTCACTGTCGACTCTGGTTTGGGCGCTAGGGCTCACACCGGCCGATTTCACATTGACTTCGCCGCCTGCTTTTTCTTCCAGTAGCTCTTCGGCTGTGGGGCTCCTTTGGAGGTTTGCTCGACAGATAAATAGAACGTTCATCTCGAATCCGGGGGAGTAGTAAGTTTACAGGTTGATTAGTTTTTGGATTTAATAGATTCTTTGCGGAGCCGTCCATTAATAGCGGTATCAAAATTGATAATTGGGGAAAAAAGTTTTAAATAGGAACATGAATAGACAATTTTACTCGCAAGAGTGAGAGGAGGGGAGAACAAATGGAATTTTGCTCTGATTGTGGTTCAATGTTAGTTCCTAGAGAGGGAGACGGTCAAGTTCTCGAGTGTCCGGATTGTGGAAATGAAGAAAAGCTCAGCGATGAGGGTGACTACAAAATAAAAGAAGAAAAGAAGGGCAGGAAATCGCCAGAAGTAGCGGTCGTCGAAGATGAGGAGGAAAAGAAGATTCAACGACAGGAGTACGATATTGACGACGATGTAAAGGCTGAAGTCTTCGAAGAAACCTATTAAAACAAATTCCCCCTATCTGTTTTTATTTTCCAGATATTTTCCCTTTAATAATCGTTTAATATGATGAGATGGAGATTTGAATGTGGATTTACTCTTGAAGCGAAGAGGGGAGGTGATCAAAAATAGCATACGCAGAATTTCAGCATGAGAGGGCTTTAATTATTCGACCGGATCACGATTCTGACCTGATCGAATATATAAAGGGTGTCGCTAAGGCCGAAGAGGTTGAAGTTGGATCATTCACGGCGATAGGAGCTTTTAAGGAGGCGATTCTAGGATTCTACGATCAGAATTCGCACGAGTACCGGGAAATAGAGGTTGATAGGCCCTGTGAGCTTGCAAGCTGTTTGGGAAATATTTCAATAAAGGATGGTGAACCTTTTGTTCATGCTCACGCAGTTCTGGAGGATGAAAATGGTAGTTTAAAAGCGGGGCATCTATCCGAGGGAAGGGTCTTTGCGGCCGAAGTACACCTTCAGGTTTTGGACGGACAGAAACTGGAAAGAAAGCATGACAGCGTTACCGACCTCTCCCTCTGGGATTTTGAATAGATCAGGCCAGTGGATAACGGAGGAGAGAACAAACGGTTCCGTTCGATTGGTCCGGATTAGCCCGGGACGGGTATTTAATTTGCATTTTTAATGGCTTCTATCATCCGGACCAGCTGGGTAGTTTCCAGCGGGTCGTGGGTTCTCACGATATCCGCACCCTTCATCACGGCTACAGCGGTCGCTCCAAGGGAGCCTATTAACCTGTCCGAGGGGTTTTCAAGGCCGAGAACATTTCCTACGAACGATTTTCTTGAAATGCCTATGCAGATCGGGAGATCGAATTCCCGGAGTTCACCGAGTCTGTCGAGGACCTTTAAATCCCACTCCTTTCCCCTTCCAAAACCGATCCCTGGGTCGATGGCCATTTTGTCCCTGTTCACTCCGTGCTTGTCGCAAATTTTTAGGCTCTCTTTGAGACCCTTCTCGATTTCTCCCATGTTTTCTATGTCCTTCCTCCCTTTCTCGGCAGTTCTTATCCTTCCCGAGATTCGACTCGCCATCAAAATCGCGGGACATTCGAAGGAGGCTGCTGTTTCGGGCATTTGGGGGTCCGCTTTGAACCCGCTCACGTCGTTGATTATGTCCGCCCCGGCTCGCAGGGCCTTCTCGGCCACGATGGCCCGTTGGGTATCGATTGAGATGGGAACGTTAACCTCTTTTTCGACGGCCTCAACCACGGGTATCAGTTTTTTCAGCTCCTCTTCCGTCGATATGGGCTCGACTTTTGGGCCGGTCGACATGGCCCCTAGGTCTATAATTTGTGCTCCCTCGTCGACCATCTCCGCGGCACGACCGGCGGCTCTCTCAGCATCCTCCGCTAGGGACTTTTCGTAAAAGGTCTCGGAGGAGAGGTTGATGATGCCCATCACGATTTTCCTTTGTAGGGAAATTCCAGCAAATTTTTCAGTCATTTCGCTCCTCGCACATGAGGTTCTAGGAAAAGCCAATAAATTTAAGCCATTTGTAGACTTAGGAAAAGCGTTTTAATACTTCGCTGATTTTGTCCAAGGCCAAGTGAACGTCGGGACCCATTGGGGACCCTATTACTACCTCTTCTATGCCCATTTTTCGAAAATCCTCCAGCCTTCTTTCCAGCCTGTCTGGGTTTCCGCTAACCGAGAAAACGTCGATCATTTTTCGGGTAACCTCCCTCCTAGCTTTTTGTGGATTGCCCGACATCAGGTGTTCTCGAATTTTTTCTATTTTCTGTAACGAGAGATTTTCTCGTTCGATGGTCGATCGGGGAGCGGAGGCCGCCACGAATGATGTGACCATTTTGGCCCTCTCCCTAGCCTTCACCTCGTCTTCCCCGATGGAAGTGGCGATGTAGGGGACGC
>CAZEBR010000014.1:30898-37512 GCA_964510375.1 Hadarchaeota archaeon (SeqCode)
GAAGTCGTCGAGACCTCGACCCGCTCTTTGGGCTCCTTCACTGACGAGATCTAAGCATTCCTCGATGTCTTCGGGCCGAGCGGCGTTGAAGAGTGCTCCGTCTGCTACCTCACCGGCTAGTTTCATCATCTGCTCACCGCGTCCGCCGATGTAAATAGGGATGTCGGGAGAGGGTGAAAAGCCCAGTCTCGTGTGCTTGCAACTGAACATTTCTCCAGAAAAATCCGTTTTTCCCCCCGCAAACAGGTTTCTTATTATCTCTATCGCCTCCCTGACGGCCGTGATAGGTTTTTTCTGATCGATTCCGACGGACTCTAGGAATGCCGGGTCGCCGGCCGATATCCCGAGGGTTGCTCTGCCTCCCGAAAGCTCGTCTAGCGTCGCCACGGCGGCGGCCGTGACGCTCGGATGGATCAGATACGGGTTTGTTACGCCGGGCCCGAGTTTTACCCTATTAGTCGACCCGGCCAAGTAGGTCAGTATGGAGTGGACGAACCGGTTATGATAGTGATCGCTGACCCACAGGTACTCGAATCCTTCACTGTCTATCCGTCGGGCGATTTTCTCCAGTTTCTCTGATTTATAGTAGGGAACTATTTCTGCGCCGAATCTCATGCTTGCCCCGTCACACTTAAGGTGACTAAATTAAAAAACATTCCACAGCGCAAGTGATTGAGAATGAGAGTCATTCCTCTAACCGAAATCCCCTTGGTGAGCGCGGGAGACGAAGTAGGCGACCTTTTAATCGAATCTCTGAGGAAGCAGGGGGTTGATCTTGAAGGGCGAGACCTGATCGTAGTCGCTCAGACAGTAGTTTCAAAGGCGGAGGGAAATACCGTTGATCTGAGCCGTGTCGATCCGGGCCCCCGGGCCAGAGAGATTGCGGATCGAATAGGAAAGGATCCCAGAAAGGTGGAGGTTATCCTGAGACAGTCCGATAAAATCATCAAGTCCGAGCATGCACTGATAACCCAGACTAGACACGGATTTGTCTGTGCCAATGCTGGAGTGGATGCCTCAAACGTTGAGCCGGGTTTCGTGACAACTCTCCCCGAGGATCCGGATGCGAGCGCTGGTCGAATACGTGATGAAATAAGAAAGCGTATCGGAAAGGAGGTCGCAGTCATTATCTCCGACAGCTGGGGCAGACCCTTCAGATTGGGCGCCTTGGGCTTTGCCATTGGTGTTGCTGGGATGAAATCTTTGAAGGATATGAGGGGTGAGGAGGACGCCTACGGCGAAACGCTGGAGAGTACCAGGGTGGCCCTGCCCGATGCTCTCGCCGCGGCGGCTTCGGTGGTGATGGGTGAAGCGGACGAGCTGGTACCGGCGGTAGTGATTAAAGGGGTTTCGTACGAACCTGCCGAGGGCGGCATCGGCCCGCTGCTCAGGCCCGAGGAAGAGGATTTGTTCAGGTGAAATTTGATGATAACTTTGCTTTCCGGTGGTACGGGCTCCCCGAAGCTTCTTCAGGGCATGAACCGTCTTGTCCCCCAGAGTGAAGTTTCCGTGATAGTGAATACGGGGGAGGACGTCGAAGTATCCGGGCTTCGGGTTTCCCCCGACCTTGACACGGTAGTTTACACCCTCGCTGGAATTATCGATGATGATAATTGGTACGGTATCGAGGGCGATTCTTTCACCATCCACGATACCCTCGCCGAGCTGGGACATAAGGAGATACTTAAGATTGGCGACAAGGATCGAGCGGTTCAACTTTACAGGACAATGAGGATGCGAGAGGGGGTACCCCTATCCAAAGTGACCGAGGAGATATGTCGAGGGTTGGGCGTCTCCGCCGAGGTTTTGCCGATGACCGACGATAGGGTTACCACGAGGGTACTCACGGAGGAGGGCGAGATTTCATTTCACGATTTTTGGGTCAAACGACGGGCGGAGGTTCGTGTCGAAGATGTCCGCTTTGAGGGATCGTCCGATGCCGAGCCGGCTCCAGGTATACGGGAGACCTTGAACGAATCAGACTCTATTATAATAGGTCCTAGTAATCCCATAACCAGTCTCGGCCCCATCTTGTCCGTCGACGGGATTAGGTCCTGCTTAGAGGATAATAGGGAGAAGGTTATCGCTATCAGCCCGGTCATAGGTGATGGTCCGGTAAGCGGCCCTACTGGAGTTTTGATGAACGGGTTAGGTCACGATGTGAGCCCGGTGGGCGTTGCCAAAATTTATCGAGATATTGCGGGCGGATTCGTTCTACACGAGGAGGACGGAGAAATGAAGTCGGACCTGGAAGACATGGATATGGAAGTCTTTCTTCGGGATATTTTAATGCCGGATATTTCCTCCAGAGAAAGGCTTGCCTCGGAGATTTTAGAGGTTCTCGGGCTGTCTCATAGCTTCGTTTAGGATGGGTAGTTTCTTTTATCTGGATTCTCGAAATTTTCCCGTCTAGCCGACTATTATTGCCGTGGTAGTGTCGGTGACACCGTCTATCTCGTGTATATTTTCGACGATCGTTTCGGTGAGGGTAGAAATGTCCTTCGTTTCCGTCAGCATTATTATGTCATAGTCCCCCGTTATTCTGTCTATTTCCTTTACCCCGTCCAAATTCTCTATTTTTTCAGTTACAGTTCTCCATTTCCCAGTTTCAGTATTTAAAAGGATATAAGCCTCTACCAATTTTATCCCTTCTTATTTTTTGAGACCCTAGTAAATAAATGATACTAATTTTTCCTTCCCGTGTTAGATAGCCAAGAACTTCGTATATCCAAAAAATTAAAATTAAAAAGAGTAGAAGGCCCGGTTTATTCAACCGAGATGGCGTCTACCGGGCAACTTTGGGCTGCTTCTTCAATACAATCGATGTCGTCGGGTACCTCTCCGGAGGATTCATCGCTACCTCGGTATTCCTCGACGAGTTGTGCCTTCCCTGAGGCTCCCTGTTCGAATACTTCTCCGCATAGGTTTGAACATACTCCGCAGCCAGTACATGTATCTTGGTCTATGTTTACTTTAGCCATTTTTACACCTCTCCTTTGCATTGTTTTTCATCATTTTTAATATTGGCTTTGTACGAATATGTTGTAGTTCTTTCCACGGGTACTCTTCCGGCCTTTTTTATGAACGATTCGATTTCCTCCGCGGAAAGCTTTGTGAATTTTCCGCCCGCCGCCCTGGTAATATTCTCTTCGATTAAAGTCCCGGAAAAGTCGTTGGCTCCCGATTTTAGGGCTTCTATCGCGTTTTCGGGACCCATTTTCACCCAAGAAGCTTGTATGTTTTTGATTTTACCGGAAAGCATGATCCTCGCGACTGCGTGAACTTTTAGGTGGTCCTTCAGGTCTAGGTTATCGCTCTTCTCCGCAAGCTCGGTCTCCGAACCTACGAAACCCAGCGGCACGAATTCCGTGAACCCGTCAGTTTCCTTTTGGATTTCCCTAATTTTTGCGATATGTGATGCAATTTCTTTCGGAGTTTCTACGTGTCCGTACATCAGGGTTGCAGTTGTCGGGATATCGAGTTTATGGGCAGTTTTTATGATGTGTTCCCAGGTTGGCGTGTCAATTTTGTTGGGACAGATTATTTTTCGAACTCTTTCGACCAAAACTTCTGCGGCCGTTCCCGGGATAGTGTTGATTCCTTCCTCCTTCAGTTTCTGAAGGACTTTCTCGATCGGAAGACCGGCTTTTCTACTCATATGTTTGATTTCCTCGGGCGAATAGGCATGTATGTGAATTCGCTCCGAGACATCTCGGATCGCTCTTAGATACCCTAAGTAGTCTTCCAAGTCCAGGGCAGGATTAATTCCTCCTTGAAAGCATATCTCCGTCGCTCCCGCTTCCAGAGCTTTTTTCGTCTTCCGTTTGACCTCTTCTTTGCTGAGAGTGTAAGCTTCAGGATCTCCCATGGGTCTGTTGAAGGCGCAAAATTTGCATGAATTCTCGCAGACGTTTGTAAAGTTGATGTTTCTGTTGACCACGTAGGTTACCACGTCACCTACTTCCCTTTTTCTGAGTTCGTCGGCTGTCTCTAGAAGGGCATCCAAGTTTTTACCTTCAGCTTCTAGGAGCTTTTTGCCTTCCTCTACCGTTATTTCCTTGTTCTTCATCGACTTCTCCAGAATTTCTCCGAATTTCTTGCGAGGAACTTCTACGTTTTTCACGGAATATCTCCTCAGGAAATTTTCTCAATTAATTTTTTAACAGTATTCATCAATCTTGGATTCATATAACTTTCATCCTTGACAAATTTCTTGTGTACAGATAGTCTCTCTTCCAATTTGAAGCCGGATTTTTCTAGCTTTCTCCTCAATTTACCAATTTCAGGCCACGGTCTGTCGGGGTTGATATAGTCAGGTGTCACGGTGGATATTCCACCCAGGTCGTCGGCACCGGCCTTCAGCAGGCTGGGTAGGTTGGAAGACAGGTTTGCAGGGACTTGTATTTTCATATCCGGCAGTAACTTTCTTGCGAGCGTGACCGTTTTCGATATTTCCGAAAATTCAGGGGGTTCTTCGTTTTCCATGGGGGTTCCCTCCTTCGGAAAGAACGGTTGAATTATTACCTCTTGGATGTGACCGTATTTTTCCTGAATTTTTCTTATTTCCCAAAGAGATTCGATTCGATCTTCCCATTTCTCTCCTATTCCGATTAATAGGCCCGTGGTGAATGGGATTTTCAGTTTTCCGGCGTCTTTGATGTGCTCCAGCCTCCGCTCCGGGTCCTTTCCGGGGCTATTGCGGTGTACCTCGAGATCCGTTGCGCATTCTAGCATTAGTCCCATGCTCGCGTTGAATTTTCTGAGGTTCTCAAGTTCTTTTTTCGAGAGTATTCCGGAATTGGTATGGGGTAGTAGCCCGATATCCAGTATCTCCTCCGAAAGATCTGCAATATATTCCACCGTGGAGGAGTATCCCCACTTTTCCAGTTTCTTCTTCATTGTTTCGTAGACTTCCGGTTTTTCCCCCAGAGTGATGAGGGCCTCGGTACACCCGGCCTCTTTTCCCTTTTTCACAAGTTCAAGAACTTCTTCTTTCTCCATAATCCAGGCGCCGTCCTCCGGCTTCTTTCTAAAGCCGCAGTAGGAACAGCGATTTCTGCAGAGATTGGTTATCGGAAGAAAGATGTTTCTGGAGTAGGTGACGCTTTTGTCGGGTTTTTTCTCAAAGTTCACTTCTAAACTATCCGTTTTCACAGTTTCACCGATAACGAGTTTATAGGGATAAATCTAAAAAATATAGGACTTCAATGACCTTCGATAATTGAGTAATTTCTAAGTGAGTTCGTTCCTAGGGAGATGGAAAAGATGGATTCAAAAACTCAAGTTATAATCCCCGTCAAGAAGTTGGAAGATTCGAAAACTTCCTTCTCCGATATTTTGACGGAGGGGGAAAGGGGTGAGCTGACGTTGGCAATGTTGGAGGATATCTTGAGGGCGGTTCAAAGCGTGGAGGGTGTCGAGTCTCTTGTTGTAACTCCGGATGAGGAAGTGATGAGCTTCGTGGAAAGGCTCGGCAATGACTACATGGAGGAACCAGGCGTCGGTTTGATTAGGGCCTTGAATCTTGCCATCGGGGAGTCCATCGATTCGGGTTTTCAGGAAGTTCTAATTCTCCCCTCCGACGTTCCCATGGTTCGCCCCGAGGACATAGAAAATATTTTGGAGAAGGCTTCCGGTGAAAGAAGCGTTGTCATAACTCCTTCAGAGGAGAACGGGACAAATGCGCTGTTATTGAGGCCTCCTGATGTCATGGATTTGCAGTATGGGGGCGAAAGCTTTCCGGAACACGTTAAAGAAGCGAGATCCCGAGATATAGACTTCCAGATATATCGATCGGAGAATTTGGAGAGGGATATCGATGCTCCCCCGCATCTTTTGAAGGTGGAGACTAGGAGCAAGGGTACAAAAACTCATTCCTTTCTGGACACTCTGAAGGACGAGATTTAATCTTGGTTTCCCGATTTCTTTTTACTTTGATGTTTACATTTGATATTTGCTAGCTAACCAAATTTTGGCGAGGGAAGGTATTAAAATCAACACTTTTTTATGTTTCTCATGTAGACATCAGATAGAGTAAGAAGAGGTGTATTATAAATTGACAAAAGGAAGCTTGGATTGTATATTCAAGCCCGAAAATGTGGCTATGATTGGTGCTTCGGAAAAAAAGGGCTCCGTTGGACGTAGTATAATGGAAAATCTCCTCAAGAGGAAGAGAGGAAGAGTATATCCTATTAATCCTAATAGAAATGAAGTTTTGGGCGTTGAAGCCTGTTCGAGTGTAAAGGAAATTACTGATCCTCTTGATTTAGGGGTCATTGCCACTCCCGCCCCCACGGTTCCAGGTGTCGTAGAAGAGTGTGGTGAAGCAGGGGTGGACGGTCTGGTAATCATATCCGCCGGATTCAGCGAAACCGGTCCTGAAGGGGAAAAGCTTGAGCGTAAGATTGGGGAGTTGGGCAGAGAGTACGGAATGAGAATTTTGGGTCCTAACTGCCTGGGAATAATTAGGCCTTCGGAGGGCCTGAATGCTTCATTTGCGAATCAGATGCCGGAAGCGGGAAATATTGCATTTCTTTCTCAGAGCGGAGCACTTGCATCCTCAACCCTCGACGGGGCTATCTCGGCACAGTTCGGTTTCAGCAGTTTTGTCTCTG
>CAZEBR010000015.1:0-12864 GCA_964510375.1 Hadarchaeota archaeon (SeqCode)
CTCTAGCATCGGGCTCCAATTCATCCGGAATTTCAACTTTTATTTCTCCCATCTTGGCACCCAAAATTGTATCTGTTCGAGTGGTTATATAGCTTAACTCTTCCAACAGATGGCTTTAGATAGGATTTTCTGTTCGTCAGGAGAGTTTTTGTTTTGGTTAAAGAGAAACTGGAGTTTCAAGTTATTATTGGGATAACCGGGGATTTGAAAGGCCGAGAGCGCGAGCAGGGAAGTAAAACTTTCTATCGCAATCTTATTCTTGTAGGTTTGGAAGCGGGCCCGGAGGGATTTGAACCCCCGACTTGCTGGTCCGAAGCCAGCCGCTCTCTCCGGACTGAGCTACGGGCCCTCAATCCTTCTTTAAAATCAAACGCACAACTATTTAACCGTGAACTAAAGGCTGTCATATGTCCTCTTTATTTTGGTAAACGAAAGTTTTTTCTTATCCAAAGGAACTTCCTTAAAAGGAAGCATGAAAGCTGTCATGGCAATATGCGACGGCCTGGGCGGAAGACCCACCGACTACGGGGGTAAAACTTGCCTCGAGGCTGCAGATACCCCAAACCTGGATAATTTGGCCGATTCGGGAACGGTCGGACTCATGGACCCTATCAAGCCAGGAGTCAGACCCGGTAGCGATACCTCGCATCTATCCCTTTTCGGCTATGAGCCTGAGGAGATCTACACGGGAAGAGGGTATTTCGAGGCCCTGGGGATAGGAATGGATGTCGATGACAATGGCATCAGCTTTCGAACCAACTTTGGAACCGTTGACGAAAGCATGGTTCTCAAAGATAGAAGGGCGGGGAGAATCCAAGAAGGTCAAGAAGAGCTGGAGAAGGCATTGTTGCGGGGACTTGAACCTTCCGATCCCGAGATGGAAATAGACTTCAAAGCGAGCACGGAGCACAGGGGAGCATTAGTAATCAAAGGGTCCGGTCTCTCCGGAAATATCACCGACGTCGATCCACACGAAACCGACGTTAAAATTGAAGGAGCCAGACCGAAGGACGACAAAAAGTCATCGAGAAAAACGGCGGAGATAGTGAACGATCTAGTAAAGCAATCGCATCAAATAATGAAGGACCTCCCGCTGAACGAAAAAAGAAAGGAGGAAGGAAAACTACCCGCCAACATCCTCCTGCCGCGTGGCGCCGCAATCCATCCTGATCTTACCCCTCTCAAGGAAAAATACGGAGTCAAAGGCGTAATGACCGGAGCCGGCGCCCTTTATATAGGCGTTGCAAAGGCTATAGGTATGAAATTTAAAAAAGCCAAAGGCGTAACCGGTGGAGCCGACTCGCCCATAATAAACAAAGCCAAACTTGCGGTAAGGGAACTGGAAAAGAACACTGATTTCGTCTTCGTCCACATGAAAGGAGCGGACTCGTGCGGTCACGACCACGACGCCGAAGCGAAGATATCCTATATCGAAAAGGTAGACGACGTAATGGGATACTTTCTGGATAACCTCGACTGGGAGAAAAGCCATCTAGCCTTTTCCGGGGATCATACCACACCCATAGTATACGGGGACCACACGGCTGATCCAGTCCCGATTCTCTATGCTGGACCAAACATTACTCCAGACGAAGTTTCTCGATTCGACGAAAGAGCCGCTCAAAAAGGCGGAATATCCAGAATAAGCGGCCGAATGGCGCCTATTCTATTCGGATACAGCAACTGGCTCGACAAGTTCGGCGCCTGAGCAATAAATCTTATCAAAGCGTCCTTACGCCTCTACGTCCAAGCCGAGGCCTTCGACCAAATCTTTGTAGCGGTTCCTGACCGTAACTTCAGTGGTATTGCTAACGCTAGCAACTTCTTTCTGAGTTCTCCTTTCGCCGGCCATCAAAGAAGCTATGTAAAGCGCAGCCGCTGCGGTACCGGTCGGACTCTTACCCACGGTGAGTTTTTCTTCCTTGGCCTCTCTGATGATGTCTATAGCTTTCGTTTGAATCTCGCCGCTGACATCTAATTCACTGCCGAATCTCGCCACGAATCTGGACGGATCTATCGGAGGCAACCTTATATCCAATTCCCTAGTCAAGAATCGATAACTTCGCCCAATCTCCTTCTTATCGACCCTGCTGACCTCCGTAATTTCTTCAAGGGTCCTGGGAACCTGGCTGTGACGGCAAGCGGCATATACTGAAGCTGAAGCTATTCCTTCAATGGAACGGCCCCTAATCAAATCTTCCTTCACGGCCTGTCTATATATCGCAGAGGCCCTCTCTCGAACGTTTTTAGGAATCCCAAGCTGAGATCCCATACGGTCTATCTCGGAAAGAGCCGTGGCCAGATTTCTATCCTTGGCGCCCGATATTCGGCTTCTCTTCTGCCACTTTCGGAGCCTTTTTATAGTATTCCTGCGCTCGGGCGAGAGACTTTTTCCTCTACTATCTCTGTTCCCCCATGCGATTTTAGTCGAAAGTCCTCTATCATGGATTGTTTCAGTCGATGGAGGACCGGCTCGACTCTTTTCGTCCCTTTCCTGCTGATTGAACGCCCTCCATTCAGGCCCCCTATCTTTTATATCTTCCTTCAGCACCCTGCCACAGTTTTCACAGATTTCCATACTCTGCTCGTAATCCCTGACCACACTGTCACTGCCACAAGTGGGACATTTCTTTTCCAACTCTTCCTTTCGGTCTACATGAGTTTGGACTTCATTTTTGGCTTTAACCATTTTTATCCCTCCTTTTAATTTCAATACTATATATGTTTTCAAAATTATAAACGTTTCGAATGTTTATAAACGATAAAAATAATAAAAGATTAAGGACAATAGGCAATTGATAGTCATGGAAGATCCACTTGAACTGATACAAAACAGGGGAACGGTTGATATACTGGTAACCTTATTCGGAGAAGAAAAACTTAATGTATCCCAGCTCCTTGAAAAATCCGACGTCAGTTGCGGGACTGTACAGAGGCGATTAAAAGAATTGAAGGAAAACGAGCTCCTAATAGAAAAAATAGGAGAAAACGAAAACAATAGGCTAGAAAAATCTTATAAATTAACGGAAACAGGCGAAAACATATGTGAGAGGCTCCTTTCCCTGAGAGAAGTGGATAAATAACCTAAAAATGCAGGGAAATAAAAATAAATATATTTAGATTTAATTAACTCAAATTCAATTCCGCAGGGGAAAGATAAAAATGGAAATAGATAACCTTCCAAAGAGGTGTTTATAATGAATGAAGAAGAGGTAGAAGAAGTCTTAGAAAAGGTAAGGCCTCAACTGGCCGCCGAAGGCGGGGATGTGGAGTTAGTGGACATCACTGAGGACGGAATTGTCAAAGTCAAGCTTCAAGGCGCTTGCGCCTCCTGTCCGATGTCCTCAATGACACTTTCGATGGGAATAGAAAAGGCCCTGAAGAAGAATATCCCGGAAGTCAAAGAAGTACAAGCAGTCTAATCGGAAAAATCCAATCCCGACCCAAATTTTTAGGAGCCAATTGTAAGACTAGTGTAGTGATACAAATGTTGGAAACTGCAGAAAGGGCAGCAGAAACTATCCTTGATCACCAAAACGATTCCATCACCCTCGTCTCGCACATGGACGCGGACGGAATCTCCGCTGCGGCGGTGATGTCAAAAGCCCTCAACAGAATGGAAATTAGACATCAGACTAAATTTGTACAGATGCTCTATCCCGAAATTGTAGAAGAGCTCGATATCGGTGAATTGACAATTTTCACGGACCTAGGCAGCTCACAGCTTAAAAACCTGAAGTCGAAATTCGAGGGAAACGAAGTAATAATCTCGGATCACCACGTCCCGGAAGAGAACCAAGAGTGGACCGGCCTCGTCCATTTCAACGCTCACAAAGAAGGTCTGGACGGGGTGGAAGAGATAAGCGGCTCGGGAATGAGCTACCTAATAGCAAAGGCTCTAGACTCTAAAAATAAAGATCTGTCCGCTCAATCCCTCATCGGAGCAATAGGGGACGTTCAGAACGCTTGGGGAAAATTAAAGGGGTTCAACAGAAAAATAGCGGAGGATGGTATCGAAGAGGGAGTCATAAGAAAGGACAGAGATCTCTTGCTATACGGAAGGCATACTAGGCCGATCTTCAGAGCTTTGAAAAACCTGAACGATCCACCCATCCCCGGAGTCAGCAATTCTACGGAGGGCGCCGTGAGCATGCTAAAGGACCTCGGCATTCCACACAAAACCGATGACGGATACCGAAGGCCCGTGGATCTAGAGGAGGACGAAAAGAAAAAGCTGGCGAGCGAGCTAATACAGAGGGCCGTAGCGGAAGCTCCCGAAGAACTCGTGGAGTACGTCCCCGGACTGATCGTCGGGGAAGTCTATACGATGGAGAAAGAAGATGAAAATTCCCAACTAAAGGGTGCGGACGAATTTTCCACCTGTATAAATGCCACCGCAAGGCACGAACAACCTCTAATCGGCCTCGAGGTCGCCAAGGGAAACAGAGACGTTTACTATAACAAAACCATGAAATTGCTAAAATATCACCGCCGGTGCATAGCCGAAGGTATGGAGCACATCAGGGACAAGGGAATAAAAAAAGGACCCAGGGAATATCTCCAGTACTTCGACGCGTCCGACGTCCTTAAGGAAACATTCACCGGGACGATAGCCAACCTTACCCTAGGACAGGAAAAGGCCGATCCCTACAAGCCGATGATGGGCATAGTCAAGCACGACGGAGTGGCAAAGGTATCCGCCAGATGTTCTAAACTACTCTTTTTAAGAGGGCTCGACTTGGGGCAGGCGATAGGCAAGGCCGCCGAAGCGGTCGGCGGCGAAGGAGGAGGACACGCAATAGCATGCGGCGCCCAGATAAGCGAAAACGTGATACCCGAATTTATAGAGGCCTTCGAAGAGGAACTTCTGAACGGTAATTAACGCAATTCTAATCCGACTTTTGTATCCTTATGTAGCGGGAGCCACCTTCATCGACGACGGCGACGACGACTTCATCACCCTTTTCCACACCTAGAAGCTTGTTCAACTCCCTTCCCAAGGAGATCCCTAAAGAATTCCCCTGTTTGGTAACTGTTTTTGGATTGAGGGAAACAATATTTCCGTCACTCATAACTTTTTAACCTCAAATCTAACTGTGAAAGTCCTTGTAAATAAAAATAACTTACATACACTTACGGAAGCAGGTCCGAGTAAAAACTGAAAATATAAAGCAGAGTCGTGTGCTTAAAAGGACCGATCACTGTTCGATCTCGAACAATGATACTTTTACATCGATGGTTTCTATCGTGCCGCCTGCCTGTGAGATGGATATTGTCCCCCTGCTGATATATTCCTCGCCGAATTCGTTATCGGGATAAGCATGCCTCCAAACTTTATTATCCAGGACCAATACGACTCTTATACCAAATCCCGAAGGTCGAAAATCCTCAATAATACTGTCGAACCAAGAATGTAGATATTCATTATCCACGACTGGGTCCTCGAGAACCAGATGCTGAGCCGCAGAATCGAGCCCAGAAATCGAATATGGCCTGACGTCCGCTCCCCCGAAAGTCTCAAGAAAATGATTCGCCTTGATTTGATTTCTCCTGGTGATCGCTTCATTCAGGCCCAAATTAGCATATCCATGAATCAGTGCGGAAGTCATCACTAGAACGATAAACATAACGACGACGGTCAGAACGTCCGAAACTCCCCTGTCCTCTAAATTTTCCACACTATCACCCTCAATCGAGCCGGCACGCGCCTATTCTTAAACTCCATAACCACCGGACAGGCAAAGGCATTCGCCATTCTACCTTTCGGTCGATCGAAACCGTAGGGGCCTAAGACGTTTTCAAGATTGTCTCCGTGGGAAAGATACACACGGGAAGCATAATTCTCTCCCGCTAGGTTAAACAAGTAGTCTTGATCATTCAGGAGGTCAGGGTCCACGATATACTCTAATTGACGGCCTCGAGTATCTCTGCGAGCAAGCTTATCGGTAGTGAGGTGGACGGCTATTGAAGAAGCAGCGTCGGTTAGCTCAACCATCCTTTCGACCTTTCGATTGTGCTTGTACTCCGAAGCGACGATGAAGACGAGGGAAATCACCAACACTATCGTGGCCAAAATTCTGAAAAGCCTAGAAATGCTCAATCGAGCACCTCCACCTCTATCATGTCTTCATTTATTTTGACTCGTATCTCATAACTTCCCGGAGTAAGCATTGGGCCTTCAATCGGCTTAGAATATCCCTTCTCGGGCAGCTGAACATCGCCCATAACTAGCCTATTTTCCTTAAACCTGAGCCGATATCCCTTAGGAATATCAAATTCGACCGATTCCGAATTCCCGGTAATTAGAACGTGGTTTATAGCAACATCTATTCTGTCAGCAGTTGCCTTTGCCTGCTTAGAGGCCGATAGGCCCTGCATATGAGGATAAAAAACTGCAAAAATTCCTATCGTCAAGCCCGCCAAGACGATCAGGCCCATCAATCTCAGAACTGTCAATTAATCACCTACTCCTCGATCGTTAAATCAAAAGTTGTTGACTTCTCGCCGTCTTCGGAAATCCCCTTGACGGTAATCGTGTGAGTTCCGACTTGGGTATGCTCTCCCACCGTTATTCTCATCGTCGAACCGAAATCGGGGTCGCCGCTCTCCGGACGGAAAATAACCTCGACATTTTCGGGAGTTCCAAAGCTCTGAAGATTTACAGATCCGTCAAACTCGGAAAGCGAATTTACTTCCACTGAAACTTCAATGGAATTATCCACGGAAACGGACGCCGAGGACGGAGATGTAGTTAAATCGTATTTCAAGGCGCTGGATACACTGTCTCCTAAACTGTTGTACATTGTCAGCCCAACTCCGAGACCGACAGCAACCAGAATAACGCCGACCAATAGTTTCATAATCGTCGGCTCTATACCTCGCTCGTCTTCATAGAAACTACACATTCGTTTTCACCTCCTAGCCATTTATCTTTAGAAGCCCTAACCCGAGGTAAGAAATCGTGAATACCGCCGCAGAAATTAGTACCGTCTTGGGAACGGTTTCCCAGAACTCCAACGAATCATCCCCTGCCTTAATTACTGCGATGTAACGCGTAACGACTAGAGAAAGCAAAACGGCAGTTATCCCCATGTCGAGCTTTAAAATCATCAACCCGACGGTCTCCATCCCCTCAGCAAAAAAAGAAACCCCTAACATCCCCATCCGGCTGGCTTGGGTTTCGACCATCATCGAAACCTCCGACATGAAGTCCATCACCCAAACGGACAGGGCACAGACAAGAGGCAGTAAAAGAATAGACATCATCCAAAGGTTGTTGGTGGCGTCGGTTATCTTGTCCTTGAATCGTCTCTTCACAGCCCATAGAGTATCCAAAAAATCGGCGGCCATCATGCAGGCCTTGCCAGCAGCCTTCTCGGAATTCTTTCGGATTCTAGTCGAAATTTTCAGGAAGCTGGTAACTAACGGACTGTAAATCTCCTTGTTCAAGTTGGTTTCGAAAATTGCAAAGTGAGAGTCGACGGCCAAATCCTCCATGATCGACGCTATTCTTTCCAGCTGATCGCCCACTTCAGTCTTCGGCATTATATCGGCAGTTTCTAGCATAGCTTCCTTCATCGGAGCTCCGTCCACCATCCTAGAACCCACCGTGTTCAGAGCAAGTCCCCAGTCCCTAGCCTGGAGGCGGGACCTTTCCCTCAGAGCGGACCACGGTTCTACCTTCAGATAACCATAGACCGCTATTCCCCCTGCGACCCCCCAGACAAACCAGAGGGTATTGAGGTCGGCTAGAGGATATCCACAGTAATACAGGACCCCGGGAACGGACACCAGCGTGCCGGCCAGACATGCGGGTACCCAAACCGGAATTGTCCTACCGAAAAACTTGGTCCTCCCCATTGGTGGGATATCGAAGACTTCCGAAGGGATCTTTGGAGGTGGAATAATTGCCGGTCTACGACTTCCAATAAAAACCGTAAATGCATAAAATGCCAGAATAATGGCCGCCGAAACCAATAAAAAGAATTTAACGTCCACCATTCCCCCCAAACCAACCATGCCGAAAAGAGGAGACAGTCCGATGACACCGATCACCGCCAAGGAACCAAACATCAAAAACGTCATGGTCGGTAAAATCAGGGAGTTAAGCCTCTCCTTGAGGTCCTGCTCGGCACTTTGGAGCACTAGTTCCGGAGCTTTGGCTATATCCTGCCGCCTGGAAGCCTCCTCCTTCTCGCCGGTCGAGCGGATGATCGCAAAGAGAGCACGTCTAGTCCCCTCGTCAATATCCTTCCAATTAGTGGCGATCGTCGTGAGAAGGTGGCTAGCGCTCTTGTAGCTTCTTTGTTGATCCATCTCCAAGAGCCCCTTTTGCAAATCGTCGGCCAGTTTTCCTTCGCTCGAATCAGCGGCAAAAACCATTGCTTTCCGGAGGTTAGGATGATGGTATAGGGCAAAAGAAAACAACATCGTCGTCAGGATAGCCTTTGACTGAGCGTCCGACTTCTCTATATCTGCAACACTATAAGGATAATAATAGAATATGACACCTCCGCAAAAACTCGTTGCAAAACCCAATACCGGGATATACAGTAGCGAAAGAAACGGTTTGCCCATTAGAATAGGCGGAACCAAGGCGAGTCCGCTCGCCGCTATGGGGAGGGAAAAAACTAACAGAAAACCGGACCACCACTCGGTAGGGGTAATCCTGTAACCGCTCCACGAAATTTTTTCCAGGGTCTCTTCTTCAATTTCCAAATTCTTGGCAATGGGTCCAAAAATGCGCCTTCCCCAACCACATATCTTCTCGTAAAAATTCGGTGGTCTATTCTCCTCCTTCTCCCATTTTTCCATTATCTTTCGAACATCCTGAGAGAAAAAGTCTGAATAGGCTCCGTCTACCACTCGGGACCCCTCGGTTTAGCTCTGTCAGAGGAAAGCCAATCCCTAAATTCGGCCAACGCAGCGGCATGGTCCTCGTTGTTCCGATCCACCGCCGAAAAATAGAAGTCATAAGCCTCACTCACGAACGGAAGTTCAAGGTAACCAAAATCCCCGGAATTCCTCGAGATCCTTAAAATGTCCGATTTCATCCTCGCCTCTGCCAAGACGCTCTCCAAAAGACTACTTCTCTCGATGGCCAATCTATCGATAGTTTCGAAAAGAAAGCGGCTCCCGCCTTCCTCGGGTGGGCGAAACGCGAGGTCATCGGCAACCTCCATTACCTCTACATCCGAAATATCCCTAGAACCGACCTCTCGAACGAGTGAATTATCCCCTCTAAAAAGATTCTTAGGCATAAGAATATCGTTTTGCCGATCATCCTCAAAGATATTAGCGTACTTGGGATTCTCGTCCCAATCTTTCAGGACTTCCGAAATCTCGGTAATCCTCCTTATCGCCCCCTCGGAGGTCTCAAACTTGGCCGTGCCGACGAATAGATCCATGTACCTGTAGGCTGCCTCGTGAAGTCCCATAATGTTACATACCAGATCGAACATCTGGCGCTTCGTGCGGACGTGAAAGCTCGAGACGACGGGTTGAGACCCTCTTCGGGCCGCAGCCCCCAGAGCTGCCTTCACCGCTTCGGTCGATCGGACCTCCGTTATGAGCCAATAGGCGGCGCCACCTCTTAGAAACGCATTAATCTGCTTCCTCAAATCCTCGGAGTCCCTGACCCGTACGTTTTCTACCTCATAACCCTCATTCAAAAACTTCTCGACGTTAAGCTCCTCGGTATCTTGATAACAGACAATTCTCTCGCCGGGACCAATCTCCGGAATTAATGTCTCGATAGTCGAAGTCTTCGCAGTCCCTATATCTCCCGTGACGAAAGCGGAGGCCCCGTACCTGAGATAGTGACTCATCAATGACGAGGCAAGCGGAGTAAGCGTGCCCCTACGAAGGAAAAGGGGCTGAGTCCAAGGTTTAGATCGCCTCCTACGAACCATCGCAGAGATCGAATCGGTCCACAAGGCGGGAGACCTGGTCATGAAAAGGCGCATGCCAAGCTTTGGAATCTCGGCGTCCAAGCGGGGATTGACCCTGTCGAAGTTGGTATCCAGCCTAGCCGCCAATATCTCACCGAGCGACAGCAATGAACGAGTAGTAATATAGAAACCAGTCTCACATTTTCCCCACTTATCATGGACCACGGTTACGGGATTTTTCTCGGTAGGCGCGGTGAAGTGTATGTCGGTAACGTGTTCATCCTGAGATAAGGGTTCCAACACGGAATACCTCAGCCAGTTAGCAATATAATCGGCGAGCTCCCGGAGTCTTTCGGTGGGAACATTCGCATTTTCTTTGTCCCTAACCTGGTGGAGAAGGATTTCGTACCAGTCCTTAGTGAATTTCGAAACTCGCTCGGATTCGGCAAAATTGGCGTGTCCCGGGGCCGAATCAATTTTTTCCCTGTACGACCTGTCCAGTAAATCGATCTCATCGGACGTCAACCTTTTCTCGGGAAACTCGAGATCGTAGAAGGGAACCGGTCTGTTTTCTCGCTCGTATATCCGCACGTGTCCTCGATCATTTTTCAATTGATAAGAGTCAGTAAGCTTGGCCTTTCCCTCGACGGATTTCCAGACCCCTCCCACGAAAAACGGAACCACCCGAGAGTTCAAAACCCCGTCGTAGTTTGACTTTTCAAGCTTCTCCCAACCGTCGACTCCCCTAATCTCACCGGCGACCCTATCCACAAGCGAGACAAAATTTCTCGAAGTGCAGGCATTGCACTTTTCGTCATCGACGTTGGAAACTTCCTCCTCGGCTACCTTCTCCAGCGGCTCCAGATCGTGTGGATTCCTTTTTATCTCCTCCCAAGCTCCCAGTAATTTTTCCATTCTCCGATCTACGCAATCCGAACATTCCCCCCCACTGTCCGAAAGATAATGATTTCTATCCCTAATCATGAGGTCCATCGAAAACAGAGCACCGGCGAGTTCGGATATTCGGGATGTGGTATAGACTCTCTTAAATCCCCTCTCCAAAACAACCCAATCTACGCTGTCCTCTCTACCGAAACTCTCAAAAACGCAGTTCCGACACATGGGCGAATTCAAGCTACTCGATCCACTACAACCGCGGCAGTCTATTTTACCTATCTTAATGGGTCCGGAGGACAAAACCTCAGCCTGAGACTCGGACAAAAATCAGTCCTCCTCGACCTCTCGGCCTCGCGGTTCGGAGCAATGAGAACCTTCTTCATCCCTCCCGGCTGCAAGTTCCAGCGCATCGACTCTTTCCTCTAGATCCTCAATTCTGGCCCTAAGCTCCATTTTTAGACTAGCAATTTCATCAGAAAGCTCTTTTCTTTCCTCCAAATTCTAACCTCACTTTATTATTAGTGAAAATTATTAAATCGTTGGGTAAAATGGACTCTCAAATATAAAAAGGAAATAAAAATGGTTATAACCTTGAAAGTCTACGAATATAGTAGTAAAAACTAGTCCGTTTTCACAAATGAAGAAACCGATTCTTTATGAAAAAGGAGGCATCGTAAGGATTGCTCTCAAGTATCCATCATGAAAAGAGCGGACTTATCGAGCCCACAGCAATGAAACTTTCCGTGATGGTCATAATCGGAGGATTGGTCGCAGGAATTTTTGCGATAAACTACTCAAGTTACCGAGAAAGTAGAAAAATTAACGAGTTTATTGAGGATACGGAGGGATTGGTCAAAACTATCCGATCACTAAAGTCACAGGATCCGAAAACAAAAATCCCTCTCGAAATAAAAATCCCCAAAAATTTCTCCCTAATCTTTGAAAACACGAAAGTAAGAGTATCGGGGGGCTACACTAGAACGTTCGACGCCGAAATAGAACTCTCGAGCCGAATCCTTTGCCCCGGGACCTATCACCTACTTCTGAAAAGAACTCGGAGCGGTGTTCGGATAACGGAGTGGCCGAAGGAAATCTGACGAACGAGACGATAGAATGATAAGGAGAGACGGCCCTAAACTCGGCGAAGACGGAAGGCTAATCTGGCGCATTCTGGTCAGCGTCACTCTAGCTGTTATATTAGCGGCAATAATGACGGGATACCTCAACACACAAAGGGACCTGGACACGGCGGAAGAAGCAAGAGGTTTGGCGGACTCCATATCAAAATCGATGTTTACGGGACTCTCTGGAAAAAAGATAGAGTACAATCTCCCCGAATACGTGGGAGATTCCCCCTATAAGTTGAAAATCGAAGAAGAAAGAAACATAATACGAGTGATAATATCCGGGGGGAGTCTCGAAGGAGAGGAGTACGTCAGCACCATCGGGGCGAACATAAAAGTTATCTCCACGCCTAGAAAGGGAAAAACGCTCCATATAATCGAAAATTCGGAAAATATTTTGCTCTCGGCCGAGCCTCTCCGACTGGAGAAGGCAGAACAGCCGAAGGTATCCAGTCAAAAAGTTCCCGAGTTCTACCACTTCGTGAAGGAAAACACGCCAGAGGCAATGGCGGTCGCCGCCAGTTACTTTCATGCCAGGAAAAAATACCCGGAAAGGAAGGCTCTGGATGTTTGCCGATACGAATGGAAAAGTCAGGATAGCATCATAACCAGAATCTCCTCGGACGGAGAGAATCTGGAAGCTATCAAGGTGGAAAGTGACATGCTAGACGAAAAGAACGGAATCGTAGAGAACTCAATGGTAGTCACTCGATTAGAAGAAACATCAGAAAACACGAAAATCGAGAAAACTACCCCCTCCGTAATGAAAGCATGGAAAGGGGACTGGCTTTATTCACCCAGCCGGATTCATCAATATTTTCAAACAAGGAGCTGGAAGAGAAAAGAGGATAACGAAATCGTGACGGTTCCAGTAGAGGTCGAAACAAGTATCTCGGTCGTCCAAACGGATCAGGGAACTTATCTGGCCTATAGGCTCTTTTTCAGCGGAGATA
>CAZEBR010000015.1:12874-37405 GCA_964510375.1 Hadarchaeota archaeon (SeqCode)
CCGAGAGTGGTTCCGATAACATGAAGCGGAAATTATCCGTGGAAAGTGAGGGAGATGTCCCAGTTCTGACAGTATTCACGATCTTTTCAATTCTGATCGCAGGGACCGCAGTAACTCATTTCAGAATGACGAGACGCCAGCAGGCAAAAACGATCCGAAAACTTACCGCAGCGGATATAGCGAAAGCCCGCTCCTCCGCAATAGAGTCCGACCTCAACGAAATTTTGGAAACTGCAATCACGGGGTCGATGTGGGAGGTCGGGACGGAAAGCGGTTCGCGGGAGAACGTAGAGAAAGAGGTCTATCGAACCCTGAACGAGAGAATACAGAAAGGCTGGGACTACAGTACCGTGACGGAAAACATTCCGCGGATTACTGATAAAAATCTCAAGTTTCACTGGCAACCGGACGGTAGCGTGACGGCCCATGGACTGGTAGACGCAGAAATAAGTCACATAAGAGGACCTTCATCACATGGGATAGAACTCTACTTCAACGCAGGCATCCGGTTTCGACGGATCAAAAAAGTTGCGAATATAGTGGCCAAAAGGGCGAGTAATGTAGGAGATCTGCAGGAGTTCGAAAGAAAAATAAACGAAAACTATAGAGGAGAAGGACTCAGAATAACCATATTCAAAAAAGAAAAATCGTTAGTCGTAAGAGTAGAGGATATATTCGGATCGCAAAAAGTCATAAAATCGACTAAAATTTTTTAATAAGCTCTAGGAATGAAAAAATAAATAAAAAAATATAAAATCGACTGATTGTCGCTCTAATCTTCGGATCTCCGATTTTTAAAGGAAAGTACCTTGTTTTGCTCTTGAATCTCTTTTAGCTTGTCCATCTGTCTTTGCATCCGCTCAAGTTCGATTTGTCGGTAATCCTTCGTTCGCGGATTCTCCTTCAACATCTTCTTTCGCATTTCGTAAACAACGTCATTTATCTTTACGCCTTCCTCACTCGCCATTAAATCTTAGCTCATATTTATCACCTATTCTCCCAAGCAGCCTTATTCATTACCTTATCCGGATCAGTTACCTCTCGGAGATCATTCCACAAATCAATGTAAACTTCACTCAAACCGAGGTCACCATGCCGAGGAACGGAGTACTTCTGATCGGGGGCAAGACCTAGAGATTCAATCCTCTTCATATACCTGCCCATCGCCTTCGGGAAAATCTCCTGGTTAATCTTCGGATCATGTGTATGACCGGCGTTGAACAATTCCGTGGATATCCAGTGTCCACCCTGAGTCGGATAGAGTATCATCCCTCTGCAATGAGCGGCGTCGAGATAGTTTGGATCGCTGGCGTTTGGATCGTTCATGAGAACTTCCGTATAAATTCTATAAAGATCTTGCAACTTGTCCAACGTACCAATTACCATTCCACCGACACCGCCGACAGTTCCCGGAGATCCAAAGTACTTTATGACATACTCGGAATAACTGGACGAAGCATTGTTAATCTGAGTGTCCACAAACCTCTGATAGAACGGGAGCTGATCTGGAATTACTCTACCATCGTGCTTCTCAGCAATTTTTCTAAGCTCCTTCTCCTCGTATTCGATCCTTCTATCAGTTCCCTGTAAAGTGGTAATTAGCTGGAACTCGGGATGAATCCTATTCATCCTATAACCTAGCTCGTTGGTATCTCTAGTATAGCCTGCATACTTAAATCCGCTATACAGACACGACCCCGTACAAATATTTTTATGAACAAACTCTTTGAAAGCCTCGGAAGCATTATCGAAATCGTTGAATGAGACCCAGAAAGCCTTCACATTTTCATCCAAGGGGTGCAATTTGAGAGTCACTTCGGTGGCTATCCCATTTGTTCCCTCAGCGTACCTTGGAATATGCCCCAAATCGGGACCAGGCCCGTGCATCCAGAAGTTGTCCGGTTGGCGGGAATCGGATTTTGACCCCGTCCTCAACTCGGTGCCATCGCCCAAAACCATTCTATAACCTACGATCTGGTCATTCATGACGCCGAGTCGGTTGCCGGCTTTGTTCTGGAAACCATGAGTATAATGAGAACCGATTGTCACTGTGGAAGGTGCACCAGGCTGATGAATAAACATGCCTCTTTTCTGAGCTTCCACTTGTAATTCTTGGATACGAACACCTGCCTGAACAGTGGCAGTCATACTGTCCTCGTCAATTTCAATGATATCATTCATCCTCTTCTGGAGATCAACTAGAATCCCAGCTTCTCTAGGAATTGTCCAACCGAACAAGTTAGTTCCACTACCCTTCGGTATAATGGGAATATCGTACCTTCGACCGACAGATATGATGCTTTTTACTTCACTGGTATTCTTTGGACAAACAATGAAATTAGGATTTTTCTGATCCCAATCAAACATCGAGTAAGAACTCATGTCCCTTGAATAACCGACAAGAATCTCCGGTTCATCGGACACATGTTCCGGACCGACAATTTCCTTCAACGCTTCATAGACCTCATCGCTCATTTTATTTCACCTCCAAGGATGCATTCAAAAGTTCCATTATATCGTAAACTTGAATACCAGTGTCCTCCCTTCTAGCTACTGTCCTAAGGCTACTTTCACAGAAGGGGCAAGCCGACAGTATCGTATCGTCAGCATCCGTGCTTTGGAATTCCTCTATCCGATTCGAGGATATCGAACGAGCAAATTCAGGGTATGTAAACTCGACTCCACCGCCCGACCCACAGCAATATCCATTACTGCGGTTTCTCGGAAATTCCACCAACTCGACTCCGGGTATTTTCTTTATCACTTCCCTCGGCTCTTCAAAGACCTTGCTGATTCTCCCCAGATTGCAGGGGTCGTGATACGTAACCTTCTCATCAGGCTCGACCTTCCTGACATCACGCTCCCATTCACCGTCCTCCATCCCTGCATCCCACGTAATCTCAATTTCATCGGGTCGTTTCAAATCCGCTTCATCCAACCTTGAAGATACCACCTCAGAAACATGAACCACTTCAAATTCCGGAGAACCAAGACCAAGAGCTTCGGCATCGTTGAAGACCTTAACGCACTCGGGGCAAGAAGCGATGACTTTTTCGGCCCCGGCACTTTCAAGGGCCTCGATATTGTGCTTGAGCATCTCTTTTCCTTTTTCTTCCATGCCGACCGTCGTCAATGGGAACCCGCAACACCACTCATCATCGCCCAGAATACCAAAGTCTAGTCCCAACTTATCCAGTACCTGAACGGTGGCCCTTCCAGTCTGCTTTTCTCTGTAAGAAGGAGAGCATCCGGCAAAATACATATAGTCAGCTTCATTCGGGAGACTCATATCCTCGGGCAACCAATCAAACCTGTCGCCATGTGACTCGCCATAAGGATTATAGGTCCTCTCTAATTGGTCAGCCACCTTCTGGTGTTCTGGGATCGGCCCATGCTCATCCACAAACTTATTTCGGAGGGCCTCCATGACCCACATCGGATGGGTTCCCTGAGTATTCTCGCACCAATGTTCACAAGCACCACACATTGTGCAAGTATATATTATGTGGGCCAATCTATCGCTATCCCAATTTTGAAGTCTCCCCTCAGTAAACGCTCTCGCGATTTCGTGAGTCCCACTCGCATAGTAAGCCTCATAATTAAATTCTTGTCCCCTCGGACAAAGATCGGAATACTCTGCAGATGGGGTTTCCGGAGAAAACGTAACTTTACAATAGTTACATTTGTTACATTTCAGCGAATCTTCATAATAATCTTCCAGTTTATTCCGCTTTTTTGGAAATAGATATCTTTCTGTCATTTTTTATTAACCTCAGATATACAATTTTCCAGGATTCATTATATTATTTGGGTCAATCTTTTCTTTCATCTCTCTTATCACTTTGTGATAATTCTCGCTCCTCTCGTAAACCATTTCGGACAACGGTCCATAAGGCCTGCTGAAGAACGCTCCGGCTGTTATTAGTCTCTTAGCAGCCTTAAGATAAAGCTTCTCTGCGGTCTCCGTCTGTTCGGCATCATCCGGATCTCTGTGCAACGAGAATTTTCCATGAGCACGACCCGGAGACGTCGGGAGAATCAAAGTGCCCACATTCTTATGATTATAATCAAACTCTTCGACTACTGAATCCATTATACCCTGCAGTTCCTTCATCTTTTTGACCGGGGTCATAAACGGTAGAGTGTTTCTAGCTCCCCTATAGTTGGAAAATCCTTTCCATCCATCAGGATACTCTAATTCTTCAAAAAGCCTTTCAGACGCATTATCTACCCCCGAAAGTTCCTCCTTGACCTCCAATCCTAGCTCCTCAGCTTTGTCTTTGACGTCTAACTCTTGAAATTCGACTCTGTCTTCCTCACCCCTCAGGACTACGACTAAAGTCCAAGGCGGTAGACTCTCCATAGTAGCTTCAAAGTCGTCATCGCTTTCGCCACCGAGCAGTAAGGATAATTCAGTATCGTCACACATAAACATCTCCTTGTGGGCTCTGAGCCACGCTATTTCCCTAATGGCCTCAAAGCCTTTCTCCATATCCTGGAGAGGAATAAAGAACATTTTATTGTTATCATAATCATTCTTCAACTTTACCACACCTTTGGTGGCTACTCCGAGAGTACCCTGAGCACCAAACCAGATATTACTCATCATACCGGCCGAAGGTACGGAAAAATCCTTACAATAAGACTTATCTATTGCCGGGCAAGCACCTTGACCTGTTTTCATCGTTCTACCATCAGGCAGAATTATGTCCATTGTCAATAGATTGTGCTCGCTAAACCTCGCCCAGTAATACTGGGGGAAGTATTCCAAGTAAGTTGTCAATACAGACGCAGACGATGGAAGTTCTACCGGAGGCAAAGCCCTTAAGCCCTCCTCCTTAGCAGCGTCCTGAAGTTGATCAAAGGTCACACCGGGCTCCACTATCGCAACCCTGCTGTCAGTATCAATATTTATTATCTCGTCCATCTCGCTCACGTCAAGCATTACACAACCATCCTCCGGTATCGCACATCCTTGGTTGTCTTCACCACAAGAGTAAGGCACAACAGGTATTTCATTTCTGTTTGAAAAGTCCATTACCTTCTTAACCATTTCCGTGTTTTGCGGTTTCAGAGCCAACTCGGGCATGGTCGGGTCGACAAAACTCTGATCCTTAGTGTACTTTTTGAGTTCGGCCTCATCGGTGATGACATTCTCCTCGCCCACATACTCCGCGTAACGATCTAAAGCTCCTTGATCCATCTTATTCGGCCTCCTCCACTTGCTCCCACAAATCGGGGTTTCTTTCAATCATCTCTTGAGCAACAACAAAAACCATGAATACGGTGCTCCAATCAGAAAAAGCAACGCCTTCCTTATAAGAAACTTCATTTTCCGGCTCGGACAACGCCCAAACCACTCTCTCCCTACTCGTAACAAGATCCTTAAGGACTTGAAATGGCATTTCTACATCCAAGACAGGCTCCCCCTCAGCCTCGCCCTCTTCTATACTCCATTCCTCATCACTATATTCAATCGTATAGGTACCCTTACCAGAAACAGTCAATTGAACAATTTGTTCAAATTCATCTATTTTTGGTTTCGAATAACCTTCTGCCTCGGCCCAATTTCCTGGATCGACAGCAACATTCGCAGGTTCGTACGGACCTGGACCTGGCTTCGGCGGCTTTCCACCACAAAAACCTCTGAAAGGTTTTACTCTACGATTTATCTCCCCATCTTCGTTAAGCGCTTTCTCCCACTCTTGGATTAACCGGTCCATTACCATCGTTATCTAATCCTAAAACTCAATTAAGACTAGTTCAATTTAAGTGTTTTCCTAAGGAGAAAACATTCTTAAAAACCAGTTGGGGGAAGCATTAATTTCCCTAAAAGATTCAAAGATAAATAATAACAAAATTTTTAATATGTCAACTATTTATATCTTTCCTTAGAAAAAAATGGAAATAAAAACCTGTATGTACTTATATAAGCATAAAAAGATGAGATTAACTCCCAAACGAACTAAAAATATCAAGGATGTATCTTTATCCTATCGAGGAAACAGTGATTACTTTCATTATTTTTCAAACTCAATATCTAATCGAAGGAACATTCAATTCTCCTTTAGAAAATAGAAAAGGCTAATGTGGGCATTCTGGATAATTTTCCAGTTATAAAACAATATCAACTCGGCTTGAATGAAAATATGTGTACAAACACTAGTCAAAAATAGAATGAATTAATATTCGTGCGGTATCGTGGAAAAAACGCTTGAACGTCTTTGTAATTAATTTGAGAATAAGCTCCATTTCGTATACGTTAGTATGAGATATTATCCATACCCTACCGATAAGCATTCTCATTGCTTGGACCTTGATTGTTTTTCAAAATTATTTATCCAATACTAACCTCTCTCTTATGTAATTTTCATTAAATTGCCAAATTTCCTTACTAAAATCACTTGAACCAAGCATTGTAACTTAAACACGGCAAACCACTTAAACTATTAGAGGTTAAATGACAGTTAGACAACGGTTCGGGTGGGAGGTAAGTCTTTACTTACTAACAAAACCTGAACCGGAATCCCTTCATCAAAAGAGGTGATAAAACTTGAAAAATGAATCTCGATCGATACCACCCATTGTCTCCACGGATTGGCTCGAAGACAACATGGACGACCCGGACGTAGTCATAGTTGATGTTAGAGACAAGGAAGAATATGAAGAGGGCCATATCCCAAATTCGATAAGCGCTCCGGCCGGCGCATGGGCTTCTTCCGAAAAGGAGGGTCTTATTCTCCCGCTACCGGAAGCCGAAGAGTTGAGTGGCATAATCAGTTCTTTCGGAATAAATGGTGACTCCAAAGTCGTCGTGGTTACCAAGACGACCGACTCGTTCTCACTAGCAGACGCCATGAAAGTGGCAGACACTCTCCTCTACGGGGGAATAGAAGACGTGGCAATTCTCAATGGAGGCTGCACAAAGTGGGAAAGCGAAGGAAAATCGATATCCAAAGAGGTCGTAGAGCCTGAGTCCGGAGATTATCAGGCCGAAGCAGATGAAAAGATGTACGTTACCAAAGAAGACGTCAGAGAAGCAATCGGAGAAACCACGATTATCGATGCTAGAACTCCCGAAGCCTACTTTGGAGCCATTCAGGAGCCCTTCACGGAAAGGCCGGGTCATATACCAACCGCCCAGTGTCTACCTACACCATGGATCTGGACCGAGGAAGGTACGTTCAAGGACGGAGAAGAACTCGAAGAGTTGGCTTCAGGAACAGTGGGCGAGGACAAATCGGAAGAAGTAATAATCTATTGTGGAGCTAGTCCTTTCGCCACCTCGTGGCGATACGTACTGCGAGAAATGAGAGGATACGAAAACATAAAGGTCTACAACGGATCCGCGCAGGAATGGACGATGGACTCCGATCTTCCGCTAAACAGATATTGTTGGGAATAACTTACCCAGAAAGGATTTAACGCAAACATATTTTACTTTTTAATTTTTTATTAAAATATACATATTTTTAAAGACTCAAAAGTCAAAAAGCTTCAATATTTGGAGTAAAAATCTCAAAATGGACTTTTACTAAATTAAAAGACTAAATCTCAGAAAGTCTATGAAATCTTACGATCGAAACTATATATTTGATTCCTAAAAATCGCTTTTCGAAAAATAAAAAAAAGAAAAAGGACCGATTTTGGTCACTTTGTTGTAAGAAAGACTAATCTTCGGACTCTTCATCAGATTTTATGTAATCTTCGTAATCTTCCTCATCCTTACTGGGAGCACTCAACGAGCCAATTCTGTTTTCCTCTACCGCTTCCTTCCCTTCTTCCATAAAAGTCTTGTAGTCTTTATAGGAAATCTTTTCGCCAGGGCGGCCCCAATCGAGATCTTTCAACGCTTTTACGACTTTCTGAAGCTTCTCAGCCATGTCCTCTGGTCCCAAGCCTTGGAGATGCGGAGGAAGTTCCAAACGTTCTTCAGGTTCCTTTTCTAGCAAGTCGCAAATTGCTTCACATGCCCAACGTGCGCCCTGAACGGGCGGTGTCTGATCACGTCCATCCTCAAAATCCTCTGCCATCATTGCACACTTTTCCGGTTGGTGCATGGAAAAAGTCATCTCCAAAATCCTTGCATCGGGATCCATGAGATCCAAAGCACGTTGCACTCGGTTATATCGTACCCTCAGGCAATTTATGGAACCATAGGTATCCTCAAAATTATCCACAATGTACTGTGCTGCCGGGACGGATGCTGCGTAATTTAGATTTCCGTTCTCCTTGAGCTTTTCAAGTGGAACTCCGACAACGTGGCTAATAACAAACGTACCCGCGGTAACGGCCCCGCAAGTACCTACTCCTGTCATCGCTATTCCACCGTGTAGTGCTATAAAAGACCTCATCAACATGTCTCGCTCTTCGTCCGTAAATAAATCTATACCCTCGGATTTAAACGCGTCAACTATGGCACCTAAGGTAGTGGGAGCGCAAGCCATGGTTTCTTGTCCAAGCTTGTCCGCGAGGTGACCTGCCTTGTCGATTATCCTCTCTCTCTTTTCGTCGCTGATTTCGATTTTTTCCATCATATTTTCAATATATATTCACATACGTATTACTTAAATTTAATCGTGAAATTTCCAGTTTAAAGCAGTATTATCCCTCCAGCAAAAAAGCTAACAAATCAACGGAGAATCCCATCACAATATTTACAAAAATTCGTAATTAACCCTAAAATATCACAAGACTTCCAGATATACCAATTACGCAAAGGAGAACAGAAAAATAAAAAATAAATAAAAAAAGAGGGAACGAACCCCCTTTAAGTATAGTCTTTATCCAGCTACGCCCTTATTCAGGGCTGGGTTCAACAATGACGAATGCCATTAGTGCCCCGGCAGCGAAAACAACGAACGCCATCGTGTAGCCTCCCAGCCAGCCTATCGAAGAAATCAGCGGGAATATCAAATACGGCAATACCAAGAAACCTCCCAGAGTCATGAACGCAATCAGAAGTCCGGAGGCTCCTCCTATATGCTGGGGTTCTACCGGATCGCCCTTCACTTGTGGCAGCATCGGCGGAACTGACATGAACATCGGAAGCGTTCCTCCTCCGAAGAGACCACCGATCGCTACACCGATCCAAAGAACCACAGTGTATTGAGCGAAATACCACGTCAGGAACAGTGTTAGACCCGTCATAACCGGATAAATAATCTGGAACGGCTTTCTCCGTCCTACTCTATCAGCTATTGATGGAAGAATTAATGCTCCGACAATACCGGCCCAAGTGACCACAGAAGCTATCGTTGCGCCCGTAGCCATCGATATTCCGTAAACGGTATTCAAGGCAGTAGGCATCTGACTTTGGAAGGAGAACATTCCTCCCATCGACAGGAATACAGCAATTGCTGCACCCCATGCGCTTCTGCTGTGCAGTGCTTTCTGGACACCCTCTATAAGCGGTGTAGGCGGTAGTTCCTTACCTGGTGGAGTATCTTGAACTGCTACGTAGAATATTATAGTAAGCAATACCATCAAAGCTCCGAGCCCGTAGTTCATCAATGGCCAACTTTGAGCGAGGGTCCCACCACCCAACATACTGTTTAGTGGCGGGCCGAGAAGCATTCCCGTGGAGAATCCTGCCATCATACCGGTATTATATACACCGGTCGCCAGTCCTGACTGATTTGGAGGGAACCAAACGCCCACCAGCTTCGGTAGGTTGGGGAACAGAAGACCAAATCCTACTCCGGCGAGACTCATCGCAAAGAGCAACGACATGGGGCCAGATATCCAGAAACCACGAATGAGGTAAGCTATCGCCGAAACGAGTATTCCCAAAGAGGCGGCCCTCTTAATACCTAGGTTATCGGCTAACATGCCACCCGGAAGAGCCACGATAGCCGCTAGCAAGAACGGGCTAGTGAAGATCGTAAGATAGAGAGTCCCGGATGCTATACCATATAGTTGTATCACCGCTCCTTGAAGTCCCGGCATGAAGTACCAGCCAACTGGCATTGAGAATATAGCAAGCCACGAAAGCAGTAAAATTACCCATCGATAACTTGGATACTCTTCATTTGCCAATTTTTCTCACCTCCCTTACTCTTTTCAGCCTCCTACTTTTTTAAAAAACATAATATTTAAACATACCGATTTATTTGAAGCTATAACTAGCTTAAGCTATTGAATCGGAGTAAAATAAAAATACTGAAAGGTAATTAAATGGATTGATTGGTGAAAGATGCACAAAGAACAGGGGAGAGTGAACTTCGGTGAGTAAAACGCTTTTTAACAAGATTATTACAAAAATGAGGACCAAATAAAAACTATGCAATAACTTAGAGACAGAAGGCACCTATAATGTCATTAAAAACTCGAAAATTTTATTGATAAAAAAAGAAAAAATAATTAAAGAGGAAATACCCAGCAGAGTCTTCGTAAATCCAAGTCAACAGACGAAAATCAAATCGTCGTATGTACTAATTTTGCCACACTTCATCGAGATCCTCTTCGGACACGTCGAACACCCCATTGGAGGGAGGCAACTCTTCGTCGTTTATGAACTCCGGAAGACGATCCTCTTCTTCGCCGATTCCTGCAGCCTGGTTGAACTTTCTTTCCTTCTGAATTACTTCAGCGCCCATTCCCATAATATCATCGGGCGTCATTTGCTGTCCTAACACCCCACTAATTTCCTTCGCATAACCTTCCATTCCCTCGTCGAGCTCAAGTATGGCTGCGGCTATTTGCATGCAATGGCCGACAGTATCCAAAGCGGCGGTCGCAACTTGGGAATCTCGCGAAAGTCCTACCTTGTCGGGATCTCGCGGGTCCATCTCACCCATTGTTTCCGCAAGCACTGTATAACCAGCAGTATGGTCAGCACCCATCGGTGTGGTCGCATAGGTAACTCCTATACCCTTGATAGCACGGGGGTCGTAAGCGGACATCGCCTGCCCCTTAACTTCCGGAACTCTATCGACACCAAAGGCTTGGCCCGTAAATTTCGCTCCGTTGGCAATTATTCTACCGATAGGTGTACCTTCTCTGACTTCCTCAAGAAGCTCCATGGCTCCATCCGCGTCGCCAAAATCTAGAAGACCGCCTTCCATGGCTACAGCTATCGCATTACCAGTATCCATCGTGTCCAGACCTAAATCGTTACATTGGCGGGTCAGCTCTCCAATCACATCAAGATCGAAAATTCCACAATTGGAACCCAGAAGTGCTATGGATTCATACTCCAGAACTCCCACAGGGTCGGTGCCGTCCGGTTTGGTCCAGACGCTAGAACACTGTACCGGGCAACCTTCCGAGCATGCATGCTTTGATCTTGCTTGGCCTCCTCTGGCCTCGATCTCCTTCACATACTCTTCCCCAGTTATATTTTCGGCTTCGTCGCTTTGACCTTTCGACCAATTGTAGTGTGGAAGACCTCCTACTTCATTTATTATGCCAAGTATGCTGGAGGTCCCTATGGAGCCTAGGGCACCGTCCGGTTTCGTTGCGTCGTGTTTCATTATAGCCTGAGTGAGTTTTTTCTTGCCCTCTTTGAAGGTTTTCTCGTCAGCTATCTCTACTCCGGGAGCGTCTTCATCGTCTAGGATTATGAGTTTCAATCCTCTCGATGCCATAACGGCTCCAGCTCCTCCTCTACCGGAGTACCTGATAGGAAGGCCGTCGGGACAGTTGAAGGCGACACCCGAGTTGGCTCCGCCCAACTCTCCTGCGATGCCGGTTGCACAAATTCCCACGTCTTCTCCAAGCTCATCGTAAAGCTCTTTATAGACATCGTACAATCCTCTCCCGGTCCATTCATCCGCTTCCTCTAGCTCAACTCCGTCGCTTGTAATTTTCAATGAGTAATAACCGTCGTCGGCCTGACCTTCGACGACAATAGCTTTAATCTGTAGCCTTGCGAGCATGTGTGCAAAATCCGTTCCGGCATTTGACTCCTTTATGCCCCCGGTCAAGGGAGACTTGCATCCTATGGACAAGCGGCCTCCGGCAGGAGCCCCGGTTCCGTTGACTATACCTGGCGCTATAACAAGCTTATTGTTCGGACCTAACGGATGACATTCAGGAGGTACCTCCTCGGTGACAATCGTTGAAGTGAGACCTCGACCACCTAAAACCTTGTAATCGTCGGGTACTTCCTCAAAATTCGCTTCAAGATTATCCATGTCGACTCTCAGTATCTTTTTTGTCAATTTTTCACCTCCTTTTTATTATCAATTATAAATTTGGTGTATTCTCAAACTAGTTATAGTTAACTGTATTTTTTTGAGTTACGGGAAGGCTGTGTGGAAACTTTCGTGCTAGGACCTTAAAGGTTTTATGAGAATTAAACAAACACCTTTTATGGTAACTAAGCTAACAGGAGGTGAATATTTTTGAAAATAGATGCAGCCGTACTTAGAGAACCTAATAACATGCCAGTCGAAGAAGTCGAACTTGATGATCCAAAACCAGGAGAAGTATTGGTCGACAACGAGGCCGTAGGTGTATGCGCAACTGACCTTCACAGGTACGTAGGCGCCGCAGAATTTCCCCTGCCAGCAGTCCTCGGCCACGAAGGCGCAGGAGTCGTCGAAGAGGTTGGAGAAGGTGTCACGAGCGTAGAACCTGGGGATAACGTTATCAGCTTTGCCGTTTCTCCTTGCGGAGAATGTCCCTGGTGTAACCGAGGCGAAGAAACATTATGCTCGACATGGGTAGAACGAGGTCTTTTCGGAGGGGTAATGTTGGACGGAACAAAAAGAATTAGCAAGGACGGAGAAGAAATTAGCAGCTTCATGTACCAATCCTCGTTCGCCGAAAAGTCAGTCGTTCCGGAACAAGGAGTAGTGAAAGTCAATCCAGATGCGCCCGCCGAGAAAATAGCTCCCCTTGGATGCGGCTTTACGACCGCAATAGGAGGAGTATTTAATACGGCCGACATAGAACCCGGTTCGACCATAGCCGTCTTTGGTTGCGGTGGACTCGGTTCAGCAGCCATAACGGCGGCAAACGCTGTCGGAGCGGAGATAATCGCGGTGGATATAAATCCGAATCAGCTTGAACTGGCTGAAAAAATCGGAGCCGATTACACGATAAACTCTTCTGAAGAGGATCCATTAGAAAGAATACCCGAAATTACCGATCCTCTGGACGGAACTGAATATTCCTTCGAGTTCGTCGGACATCCCGACGTAATGCAGCAAGCGCTCGAATCCACTATGACGGGAGGCACAGCGATCATTACCGGAGAGGGACCGCCCGACAAATTCATAGATGTAAACTGTCAGACGATCCTGCAAGGTAGGTCGCTCAAAGGAAATGTGGAAGGAATGGTCGAGATTCATAGTGACATTCCCAAATACGTGGATATGTTCATGGCGGGAGACCTCGAACTGGATAAAATCGTGACAAGGGAATACAGTGGAATTGACGAAATTACCGACGCCCTTGACGCGCTTGAGGAAGGAGAAATAGCCGGAAGATCCGTCGTAAAACTCTGATTCGATACTTAAGTACTAGTCAATCCATATTGAATAAATCTGAATAAAACTCCGTCAAGGAAAATAAAAATGGATTCATTATCCATTTTTTCCATTTTTTATTTTTTGCTCTTAAAACCTTATTCTTGCATAGTTGAGCTTTCAAAGCAATCCAAAAAAAAACGAAAAATAGGAAAAACGTATTTCAGGACTCAAGGCGTTCCATTATCGATTCTGCAGCTTCTCTTCCGTCACCCATGGCCAGTATCACAGTTGCGGCACCGGATACCGCATCCCCACCAGCATAGACGCCATCGCGGGTGGTCATCCGGGTATCCTCGTCTATAATTATGCCTCCCCAATCCTTTACTTCGACTCCTGAAGCGTTTTGATAAAAAACTTTGTTGGGGGTCTGGCCGATGGCGATTACCGCCGTATCAAATTCTTCCCTATAATTCGAACCTTCTATCTTCTCCGGGCTCGGTCTACCGGAGCTATCGGGTTCGCAGAGTTCGGTTTCGCAAAATTCTATTTCCTTCAACCAACCATCATCGTCGCCGATAAATTTCACCGGGTTACAAAGGCAGTCAAACTGAACGCCCTCCTCCTTCGCATGTTCAATTTCTTCCTCCCTGGCGGGGGACCACTCGGTAGTCCGACGGTAGACTATGTGAGCCTCGGCACCCATCCTCAATGCGCACCTCGCAGAGTCCATCGCGACGTTCCCGGCACCTACGACAGCCACCTTGTCCATGTCGGTTATCGGCGTGTCATACTCGGGGAACTTGTAGGCCTTCATGAGATTTATCCTGGTAAGAAATTCGTTAGCTGAATAGATACCCTTTAGATTTTCCCCCTCAAGACCTAGGAATCGGGGCGCACCGGCACCGGTCGCCACGTAGATGGCATCGTGCCTGTCTTCGAGCTCTTCCAAGGACAGGTTTTGTCCCACGATTCTGTTAAGCTTGATTTCAACACCCAAATCTGTCAAGTATTCCAACTCGTGATCTATAACCTCGTTGGGTAGCCTAAATTCCGGGATGCCGTACTTCAAAACTCCTCCCGCTTCGTGCAACGCTTCGTATATTGTCACTTGATATCCCTCCAGAGCGAGCATGCCAGCACAGGTTATACCGCTGGGTCCGGATCCTACGATCCCGACATGTTCCTCCTTATCCTTTTCGACATCAGGGACTTCCTCCAAGCCGTTTTCCCGGGCGTAATCCGCGACAAACCTTTCCAATTTGCCTATATTGATAGGATCTCCCATCTTACCCATAGTACAAACTTTCTCGCACTGATCTTCCTGAGGACAAACTCTGCCGGTTATGGCAGGAATAAAGTTATCTTCCTTCAAAATTTCCAAAGCTTCCTTGAATTCCCCCTCAGCCACCTTTTCTATGAAAGCGGGAATGTCTATCTCCACGGGACAACCGCCCACGCAGGGCATATTATTACACTGTATACACCTCTCTGCCTCCTCCATCGCCTGTTCGGGCGTATATCCAAGGGGTACCTCGTCAAAGTCGTTGACCCTTTCTTCCGGGGATCGCTCGGGAACTGGAATTCTTTCCTCCTCAGGGCTCAATGGCAGTCACACCCCTCATGGCTCTCTTCCCAGTGTTCCATGGCCTTTTCTTCCTGTTCCTCAAACATGGTGATCCTTTCCATCAGCTCGTCAAAGTTTACCTCATGAGCGTCAAATTCCGGCCCATCAACGCAGGCGAGCTTCATTTCTCCGCCTACCTCCACACGGCAGGACCCGCACATTCCGGTAGCGTCCAGCATTATAGAGTTGAGGCTTACTCTAGTTGGGATGTCGTGTTCCTCAGTGATTTCCGCTATAACTTTCATCATTATGGGTGGACCGACGGCATGAACGAGGTCTATATTAATTTCCTCGATGAGCTCCTCGAGCACATCGCTCGTGAATCCTTTACGGCCGTAGGAACCGTCGTCGGTAGTAATGTAAAGCTGATCGGCACAAACCTTTTCGAGTTCATCCTCGCAAACGACGAGATCGTCCGTCCTGAATCCCGATATGACGATTACCTCGTTTCCTGCCTTCTTCAGTGCTTTGGCCACTGGGAATACCTCGGGTGTTCCGACGCCGCCGCCGATACAGACCACGGTCCCGTATTTTTTTATCTCGGCAGGAGTACCCATCGGACCCACCACGTCCTGGAGCTCATCCCCCGCCTCGTACGTGCTGAGCTGATGAGTACTTTTTCCCACTTTTTGAAAAATCATGGACACAGTGCCCCTCTCCTCGTCCTTTTTATATAGCGTCAGAGGAACTCGCTCCCCCTTCTCGTGTAGCCTGACCACGATGAATTGACCCGGTTTTATCTTCTCCGCCACCAGGGGCGCTTCGACCTCAATCTCCGTCATCTCAGGATTGAGTTCTTCGATCCTTTTTATCTCATGCAAATTAGCACCATTGCCGAGTAAATATCATTATTTATAAATTTTCTCAAAAAACCGAGACGTTATCGATTAATCAAAAGCCAATTCGGAGATATTTTATTAAAAAATAATAAGAAAGGAGGGTTGTTTAGATGTTTTATTTAACCAGTTCCTGTAACTTGGAAGCTCTAGAGTCTCTCTTGTCGGCAATCTTCTTCGTTTCTCTCGCCGAAATATAATCGGTCTCTTCGCCTATATCTCGATAAAATTTACTTACCTTTTCTTCGATTTCCGAAGCTAAGTCCACAATTTCCTGTAAATCCGCGCTGGGATCCATCTCGGCCTCTACAAGATAATCCTCAATGTCCATTCCTGACATCGGTTCCAAAGCTCCCATGTCCATGTCCGAACGAGCGCAGTCTCTATGTGTGTCCTCCAGGTAATCCCTGTATTCATCGGATCCTTCGGCAAACTCGGCAAAGGTCTCTTTTACGTCTTCAGACAGGTCATCCCTGTCCGAAACCTTTTCGTAGAACTCCTTGATGGAATCCTCCAACTCCATTCCAAACTTTAGAGCGTCCGCAAGTGTTCCGATTTCATCAATTTCCATGAGTACTACCTCCGTTAGATATCCGAAATCCTATTCGAACCATCTTTCGATGACGACCTGTCGATCCGTGAAGAAGTCTATGGACTCCCTCTGGCCGTGAAGGACTCCAAAGAACGAATTCTTCGTTCCACCGAACGGGAAGAACGCCATTGGAGCAACAATCCCAATGTTAATTCCTACATTTCCTATATTAACATTGTATTTGAACTCTCTGGCTTCTCCGCCCTTCTCCGTATATATAGTCGTTGCATTGCCCATCTCGTGATCGTTGATTATATCTACAGCTTCGTCCATACTGCTAATCTCCTTTATAAGCATTACCGGTCCAAATATTTCTTCATGAGCTACGTCCATATCCATCTCTAGTCCTTCGAGTATCGTCGGGCCCAAGAAACAATCGTCTGGTAGGCCATCAGGGCTCACACCCCTGCCGTCAAGAACAAATTCCATACCATCGTCTTGAGCACTTTCGAGGTGGCCGAGTACCTTTTCCTTAGCTGCAGGATCAACAAATGGCCCTAACTGAGTCGATTCGTCGAGACCATATCCAACTGCGAACTGTCGCGTCTGTTTTACCATTTCCTCTTTAAACTCGTCGGCAACATCCTCGTGAACCAGCATCACCTGATTGGACAGACACCTCTGTCCGGTGCAACCGAAGTAAGAGGTCAATGAAGACCTACAGGCAGCCTCTATCTGGGCAGAAGGCATCAAGACGGAAAAGCAGAGCGCACCTGCCTGAACTAGGGCCCTCTGTTGAGCCTTTCCAGCCTCCTCGTAGATCTTTTTCCCTACCGGTGTTGATCCTACAAAGGTAACGCCCTTTATCTTTTCTCGATTGTAAATTGGATCTAGCTTGCTTCCGGGCGCATGGACTAAGTTCAATACACCGTCAGGTAGATCCAACTTCTCGTCAATTACCTTGAAGAGCTGGTACATGCTGTTGGGTACTCTGCTCGATGGTTTGACCACCATCGTGTTTCCCGTGGCGATGCAGTACGGAATGAACCACATCGGCACCATGAACGGGAAGTTATATGGATTCACAGAGGCGAAAGCGCCCATAGGTACTTTCTCCGTCCACTCGTCAATGCCTCTCGCTATGTCCTCGGACTTATCTCCCTGCATCAGGGAAGGAACCCCAGCAGCGGTTTCAACGTTTTCAATTCCACGTCTAATCTCTCCTCTGGCTTCGTAGACTGTCTTACCCATTTCCTGGCTTAGGACCCTAGCGAACATTTCAAAGTTGTCCTCTAGAATATCAGTGAACCTGTGCATGTATCGAGCCCTGTCCACAGGCGGCGTGCTTCTCCATTCCCAAAAGGCTTCATTCGCAACATCTATTGCTTTTTCTAACTCGTCTTGAGTGGCTCTTGGGGCCTCGTACACCGGCTCCATTGTCGCTGGATTGCGGATCTCGTTGTAATCATCCGTTTCCGATTCGACAAATTCTCCGTCTATATAGTTCTTTAGTTTACCGTATTTATCTTTCGGCGGTTCTAGCGATTTCTCCGGTTTATAAGGAACTGTTTTTATCTCTTGCTTACTCAAATTTTTACCTCCGGAGGCAACATTCGTGAAGGTACCTAATATATCTTTTTAGAAGTTTAAATCCAGAAACGCTCATCGCCCTCCCCTCCGCCATGAATCATCGCTAAATAAGTCGGATGAGTGCTTATCCAGCCTCTTATATCGCATCCGATTATTTAAGAGCGTTGACCTTAATTCTACCCTAGGAATCACGTGGAAAATCTCAAACTCACGGTTTCTTCGAATACAAACCATCGTGATAGGAAACATATAAACCGAAAGTAGCCGGAATCGTAAAAACTTATTATAAAAAAGAAGTATTGGGGCTGGGAGCTGATGGCTATAAAAACGCTAATGGATTTACTTACCGAGGAAATAATCGAAATACCCGGAGCCCAGATAACACCGCTAAATATCATCCTTGGCAGTCTCGTAATAGCAACTACCTACCTGGTATCCAGATACTTAATCGTGCCTGGTCTGGAGAAACTACTGGAAAAAATAGGAATAGAAAAGGAAGATCGAAAAACGTTCTCGAAAGTCGTGCACCTTATCGTCACGGTCCTCGGGTTCTACTTCGGAAGCAACTTCCTCATCCAATCGCCGTGGGTCCTCCTCACAATGCCCCTCTACACGGCGGGGTGGGCAAAAATCACTCCATTATCAATTCTGTTGGCATTCTTCGCAATATTCGGAGCATACATGGTCTCCCGATTTATACTCTCGACGCTCCTGAAAAAACTCCTCAAAAAGATCGATATAGAGGAGAAAAACAGGGCGAAACTCCTCAAGACCACACATTATCTTATCCTCTTCGGAGGATTCTACGCCGGAATGACCCTCCTGAACGTGGAGATTACCGCAGTCCTCTCAACGACCCTTCTCGAGTGGGGGGGAGCCCAGATAAACTTCCTGAGGATACTCCTCGCCGCGGTAACGTTCACCATCATTTATCTACTCTCGAAGTACCTCATCACGAATATCCTCGACAAGGCCCTCGCAAAGGCAGGCACGGAGGAAGAGGATCGTGAGACCGTCCTCAAGGTGCTACATTACCTTATTATAGTAGGCGGCGTTTATTCCGGGATAAACGTCCTGAACCTCAAGCTGGACATCATTCTGAATGTCGTTCTCTTCTCGGTAGCTGGAACCCAAGTTACCCCCCTAGACGTCGTCTCATTCGCCTTGGCCGTTACAATAGCGTATCTAGTCTCGAAATTCGTCATTACAACTTCGATTAAAAAGGTCCTAGCCGACGGGGGAGTTCCTGAAGAGGACATAGCGGCCGTGACAAGAGTCGTCCATTACTTCGTCGTCTTCCTCGGAATATACATCGGGCTCAACTTCCTCGGAATACAGCTCACCGCACTATTGGCGGTGGCAGGTATAACTGGTATAGTTCTCGGTTTCGGACTCCAGCCAATCATAGCCAACCTCATATCGGGTTTCCTGCTGATGGCCGAAAGAACGGTCCGCGTGGGGGACTGGATAGAGTTCGACGGTATGTACGGCGTCGTCGTGGACACGGGAATCAGAGCTTCTACACTGAGAACGATAGACAACCGGTACATGCTCATCCCAAACAGGACCTTTGTCGAAAACCCCTTCACAAATTACTCTCACAGGGACAAAAAAATTCGAATTTCGATTCCCGTCGGCGTTGCCTACGGGACGGACGTCGAAAAGGTGAAGGAAATACTTACCGAAATAGCCGAAGAAAACGAACAGGTCCTGGATTTGCCGGAACCGAACGTGTTTTTCAACGAGTTCGGTGATTCCGCCTACCAGTTCGAGCTTGCCTGCTGGATCAGCGACCCGAAGTACAGGAAGAAGACTAAGAGCGAAATAAACTTCGAGATCAGGCGGAGGTTCAGAGAGGAAGGCATAGAAATACCGTTCCCGCAGACGGACGTGTGGCTCAAGAAGGACCAAGGAATGACTGAAGAAGAAATAGAGGAAGAGGAAAACTTCTGAACGGGTACACGAAGAAAAAACGGTGCATCAGTCACCGCTTCCTGATTCTCTCTTTTCCTGCTTTTCAAATATTCTTTCGACATCTCCAACGGTATCAGACGCCGACGCGTCGAGGTCCTCCCTCAATCCCACGTACCTTGGAAATCTGAGCCCGTATCCCGAGGTGTGGGTCTCGGAAGGAGACCTCTGTATCTCCTCATAGTTAATCTCGAAGACTTCGGTTACCTGGAACCAGTAATCGGCATCTATCTCTGCCTGAAGATCACTTGAAACTTCTCAGTGAGCTCCTCCAAGTTCTCGTCGGTAAACCCGCTACCGACCCTCGTGACGGTCTCGAATTTTCCGGTCTCAGAATTCTTTGCCGCAAGCAGGTAGCTTCCAAAGGTGCCAGCACGGTCCCCCTTTCCCGCAAAGGCCCCCACGACGGCGAGGTCCAGAGTCTCCACCTCGGCCTTTAACTTGAGCCAAGCGAACTCCCGCTTCCCGGCCCTGTACACGGAGTCGACGTTTTTCGCCAGCAACCCCTCATGTCCCTGAGACACCACCCCGTTCTTGAAATCCACTATTTCGTCCTTATCCCCCGTAACATGGCTGTCCACTAGCCTGATTCTGTCGCCCGGATCGACCACTCTTTCAAGCTCCTCCCGCCTCTCGGAATACGGCCTATCGAGCATGGTCTTCTCTCCGGACAGCAGGACGTCAAAAAGATAGACGTGAACCGGAATTTCCTCGGAAACCCTTTCGATGTCATATTTTCTCCTGCGCCTCAGGACTTCCTGAAACGGCATCGGCTTTCCCGTGTCCCTATCTATCGCAACCAGTTCGCCGTCCACTATAGCGGTGCCCTTATTCAGAGAATCCTTGATCGCCTCCTCCAGATCGGGAAACATGTGAGTGTAATCCTCCATCCTCCTCGTAAAGAGGTGTATTCTGTCATCGTCCCTGTGTGGCTGTATCCTTATACCGTCCAGTTTCACCTCGAAGGCGGCACTGCCGCCCATCCTGTCCAAGATTTCTTCTATGGAGTCGGATCTCTGGGCCAGCATCGGGCGAACCGGGTGACCGACGGAAAGATCGAGATCGGACAGTCCCTCTTCACCATAATAGGCCGCCGCCTCTGCCACCAGTCCGTAGTCAGTGGTCAGCATGTAGGCGTGTTCCACGGAATCTGAAGAAACTTCAAAGGCCTCCGCTAGCGCATCCCTGAGCCTTCCCTCCGCGACGCCTATCCTCAGATCACCCAGCACGGTTCTGACCACGAACTTCGCCTCCAGGGGAGAGGCGGAAGTCAGCAGCTCCGAGACGGTCGCAATCTTCCTGTCCACGGACCCGTCGCCGGTAATATCGGGGAGCTGCCTAAGATTTTCGTAGACCTTTTCGACCGTGAGGGTCTCCCTAGCCAGGGTCCTCTGCTTCTTTTTCTCCGTGAGCTCCCTCGCCACCTCACCGAGATCGCCGAGATCCTCCATCAGGTCCTCTACTTTTTCCACCGAGTACCCGGTCGACCTGGCCACGGCCTTCTTAAGCTGCTGTAGCCCTATCCCCGTCTCCCGGGATTTGAAGGCCGGGAAAACTCGGCCCAGCAACATCGGAACGACCATTTCAAGGCTATCGGGGGGCGTCTCCTTCAACAAATCGGCTATGATAGCGTTCTTTTCCAAGTAGGAAGATGTATTTTCCAGCTCCTGAAACGAATCCGCCAATATCTCGTACTTCAACCAATCACCAAACCTGATTTTACTCATGAAAGCAAAAAATCTTTGATAATGACGCTCAAGGCAATCGAAATATTCAAGGACTTGGAGGAGGAGGACGTCGAGTTTCTCCTGGATCTCGAGAGAGCCGCGAAGAGATACAAGTGGATACCCGAGGACAAGCTGACCCAAATAAGCGACCTGCCCGAGCAGGACATAGAGTACAGGCTCTCCCGTCTGAACAGGTTTGAACTGGTTGAGAAGGGCGTGAAGAAGTACGAGGGATACCGCATTCTCCCGCCCGGGTACGACGTGCTGGCCCTCAAGAGCCTCGTAAAGAGAAACGTGCTGGAGGCCTTCGGCAGGGCCCTGGGCATCGGGAAGGAGGCCGATACGTACGATGCACTAACCCCGGAGGAGAGGAGAGTGGCGGTGAAGTTCAACCGGCTCGGGCTTAGCTTCAGGAGGCTTAAGGAGAAGAGACCCTACTCCCCCGATTATGGGTGGCTGGACGCCTCGAAGAAGGCGGCCAGGAGGGAGTTCGAGGGAATGAAGAAGGTTTACCCCGAGGTCGAGGTGCCCGAACCCATGGCATTCGACCGGCACGTTGTGGTGATGGGCCTGATAGAAGGGGAGGAGCTCTCCGAGGTCTCGGAAATAGATCTGCCCGAACCCGTGCTGGACGAAGTGCTCAGAAACGTGAGGGAGGCATACGGACAAGGAGTGATCCACGGGGACCTGAGCGAGCACAATATTATAATAAAGCCCAACGGCGAAGTCCTCCTGATAGACTGGCCACAGTGGGAACCCACGACCCATCCCGAAGCGGACGATCTGCTGGAGAGGGACGTTCGAAACGTGCTGGGATTCTTCAGAAGAAAGTACGGCCTGAAAAGGAATCTAGAAGAAGTCTTGGAACACGTGAAAGGGAAATCTTAATCCTCGATTAGCCTTTCCTTCCTTTCCTTGCTCCAGTTCTTGATTTCTGACTCCCTCCGCAAAGCCTCCTTTCTCGTTTCGTGCTCCTCCGTGTACACCCGCTCGAATGGAAGGCGACCCTTAACGTACTTGCTGCCGTTGCCGTTCCTGTGCTGGCGCATGCGCCTGTCCAGATCCTTTGTGATGCCAGTGTAAAGAGAGCCGTCGGACAGCCTGAGAATGTAGAGGTTCCACATAGAGGTCTCCCTTGGGAAAAAGCGGCTAGATGCTTACCTCTTTCAGCATCCTGCTCCGGGGGTCTATCCTCCCAAGTATATCGCCGTCCTCAAATACTCTTATCACCCCGTCGGTCCCGGAGACCGTCACCCCCATGGCATCCGTGGCCTTTGTCATCTTGGCGACCGCTAGGTGCCTAGTTCCCAGCCCTGAAGGTATCTCCACGTCGGCGTCGGCGTCGAGGTACTTGCCGGCGGCCAGGACGTTGCCGTCCGAGTCGAGAAGAAAGGCGCCGTCGAGAAAGGAGTACCTCTTTATCAGCTCCCAGTTCTTCTCGTCGGTGATGTTGAGGTCATCGTAACCCTTGAATGGGTTCAGGCCGAGTTGACGGGTCTTCTCTATGACGGAGTCCGTATCGCCTATTATGAAGGCGGTGCCTATCGGCTCGCCCTCCCGTCCCTCGTAGCCTAGCTCGGTCGCAAGTTCCACTATCGCATTCATGACCGGGTCCGACTCGATCACCCCGGCGAGCGTGGACTCCTGCTTGGAAATTAGATAAACGGAAATTGTGTCGGCACCCTTTGGAGACCCTATATCGCCCGTGAGACATACCACCAGATCGCCCGGGGAAAGCAGGTGGCTGTTGAGCCCGCGCCAAACCGCATGGCGTATCTGACCCATTCGGGTCGGGTCCCTGACCGACATGTTGATGACCTTGAAGTCCTCCTTTTTTAACTCGTTATAGGTGTCCTCGTTGGGCGTCAGGGCAATAACCTCGATGTCTCCGGCCTTCTCCCTCAATAGCTTGTAAGTTTCGCCGGTCTCGGTCAGAGTCAAAATTGCATCCGCTCCTATGTCGTTCGCCAGTTTGAGTGCCGAGGTGACTATAGACTCTTGCACGTTCATTTCGACCGAACCAAGTCATTTATTCGTGCCGGCTTTTAAAGAGATTTCTGATTCTCCCGGAGAAGTTTGAGATATCAACCCACTAACGTGGTCACTGTCTAAAAATCCGTAAACGTAGAATCTAAATCCAACAATTATTGGGAGATCAAATGCTTAGTACCCTTCCAATTCCAAGCCAAAAGTTTCCGAAATTATTTCAAAATCTGAATCATTCGTTAGAAGCCTTTCATCGTGTGATAGGGCTATACTCGCTATCTGAATATCGATCGTTCCGCGTTCTTCCCCCTCTCGGAGAAGTTCCGAGTGAATTTCGCCCGATAAACGGGCCGATTTTTCCCCGTACGGAAGAATCATAAATCGTTCTATCATCGACTCGAATTTAACTCGTTCTCTCTTGGAACCTGCATATTCTATCCCCGTCATCACCTCATAAACCACAGGAGTAGAAAGATTCTGAATCCGGCCTTCCTCCGTGAGATCATTACTTTTTTCAAGAGCTCTTTCTTCCCCTTTCAGAACGTCTATGATATAATTGGTGTCCGCTATCATTATTCGCGATCCTCGAATTTTTTTGATATTCTTTCGAAATCGATTTTGTCCGTCTTTTTCCTCTTTTTCCTCGTGCTCTCTATAGTTTCGACTGTCTCTTTCGATAACACTCCGGCAAGGTCCGAATATCTGGGTGTCTTATCCTTCGTTAGCCTTTCCACTAAATCGCTGAAGCTCTCGCCTTCCTTTTTTAAGGATAAAAGGCGCTCGTAAGCTGAATCCCTCAAGCTTATATTTTTCGTGCCCATACTTTTCCTCTGTGTAAACATATACA
>CAZEBR010000016.1:0-3257 GCA_964510375.1 Hadarchaeota archaeon (SeqCode)
TCTAAATCCAGTATTATCTGACTTGCAAGAACTAATCCGTAAAATCGGTCAGTATATTGAAAAAGATCAATTATTAATACTACGAAGTACTGTAGCTCCCGGGACCACCAACAGAGTCAAAGAAATTCTCGAAAGAGAGACAGGACTTGAGGTTGGAAAAAACCTTTTTCTCTCCTTTGCGCCCGAGAGAGTTCTGGAAGGAAAAGCCATTGAGGAAATAAAAAATCTTCCACAATTAATTGGCGCTTTTGACGACAAAAGCTATAAAAAATCAGAATATTTTTTTAAGACTTTCATAAATTCCAGATGCCTAAAGCTTTCGCCTGTGGAAGCAGAACTTGGTAAATTAATGACCAATATGTCACGCTATGTTAATTTTGCTCTTGCTAATGAATTCCATCTTATTGCAGATACTTTTGATGCCAATGCAAACAAAATAATAGACTATTGTAATTATAATTACGACCGTCTGGACTTACCTAGCCCTGGCCCTAACGTAGGTGGACCATGTCTAACAAAGGATGGCTGGTTCCTTTTAGAAAGAATTCCATATACAGAACTGATTTCCAACGCTTTTCAAATAAACGAGGGAATGCCAATTCAAATAGTTGAAAAATTAGAAGATTACGAAGAAATAGAAAAAATTGCCATCCTAGGTATGACTTATAAAGCAAATAGCGACGATATTCGCAATTCAGTGAGCTTTAAACTAAAAAAACAGCTGAAAGCTAGAGGTTATGACTTGGTGATGGTTGAACCAAATATAAAGGAATTTGGTACTTTATCGGAAATCGAAGGTTGTGATGCTGTGATATTAATGACACCACACGAGGAATTCGAAGATTTAGAAAAAATTCTAGACTTGGTAAGCAATCCCAATTGCTTATATGTAGACATTTGGGGTTTCTGGGAGGAAATGAAATATAAGTCAGATAATGGTTACTTTCTTGGAAAAGAGGTCGAATAAATAAAATGAAAACTTCGAAAGCAAGGGTGGGAATTACTGGGGGAGCAGGTTTTCTAGGATCGCATTTTACCGATCATTTTGTGGATGAGGGAATCGATACAGTTGTAATAGATGACTTTAGCTCCGGTAAAAGAAGAAATATAGATCAGCACAAAGGAAAGGAGAATTTTGAAGTTAGGGAAGTAGACCTTATGAACCAAGGCTCTACTCAGGATTCAATCTCCGATCTTGATATTGTTGTTCATTTAGCTGCAAAAATCGGAGGAATCGGTTATTTTCACAAGATACCCGCTGATATAATCGCAGATAATGATTTAATAAATAAGAATGTTTTTAATGCCTGCTTGAATACGGGCGTGGAACGGATAGTTTACTTTAGCTCCTCCATGGTATTTGAGCGTGCCGACACTTTTCCCTCTAAAGAAAGTGACCTGAGCGAAATTCCACCCCCTAAGAGCGCATATGGTTTTCAGAAGCTTAATGGAGAATATTATTGTAAGGCCTACAAAAAGCAGTATGATTTAGATTATACCATTTTAAGGCCTTTCAACGCTGTCGGACCGAGAGAAACGCCGGGCGAGGAAGTAGGTCACGCCCACGTCATACCCGATTTAGTTCGGAAGATAACCGTAGAAAAACAATATCCGTTGGAAATCTTGGGATCAGGTGAACAAGTAAGGGCTTTTACAAACGTTAAAGATTTGGCCCGCGGTTGTTTCCTTGCCACATTTTCTGAAAAAGCAGTTAACGAGGATTTTAATTTAGGAAACCCAAACGGAGTCACAATAAAAGAACTTGCAACAAAAATTTGGAATATTGCCGATAGAAAACGAGAAATAAAGTTCAATCATGAAGAATCTTTTTCAGCCGATGTACAAAAAAGGATTCCAAGCAGTGAAAAAGCAGGAAGACTACTTAACTGGCAACCAGAGATTTCTTTAGATAATTCTCTTGAAGAATATATCTCTTGGTATGAAAAGCAAAAATCTGAAAAATAGCTTAATAAAATTATTTTAATATTCAAAAATTTTTAAGCACTTCAATTATACTCTCTAATCTGTCAATAGGATTAGAAAACAATTTTCTCATATAGCCGGTTGGATCGTTCAAAAGATTCCAAAAATTCTTAGAAAAATGAGCATATTCAGACAGTTCCTCAATTTTTTCTTTAGATAAATGAGGGTAATCAAGAACAGAATAGTTATTACCATCATACTTTGTCCAATCATTTGTCCAAATCCATCCTTCTCTACTAGCTTTTTCGTAAAGAGGTGTTCCAGGAAAAGGAGTAGCAATTGAAAACTGCAAACTTTCAGTATCTAGAGTTCTTGCGAATTCTATCGTTCTCTTTATTTTTTCTTCTGTATCATTCGGTAGCCCTATCATATACGTTGCATGAGTCCAAAGCCCCAAATCCCTACAATCTTCCCTGAAATCTTTAACCCTCTCTTTTTTAACGAAACCTTTTGCTTCCTCTTGAGACACATTTTCAGTAATCGTCTCAACTCCAAATTTTAGTCCAACACAACCAGCCTCTCTAGCAAGTTTTAAGGTTTCATAATCAATCGTAATATCACCCATAAAGGCCCAAGGAATGTCTAATCCTCTTTCCAGTATCTCCTCACAAATTTTTTTGAGATGCTCTCCATCACCTCCCCAAATGGTCTGATCATCAAAATAGATTTGTTTCGCATTGTGTTTTTCTTGGACTGTCTGCATTTCGTTTACAATCTCTTTTGCTTTTCTTGTCCTATGATCCGGAGAATTATACAAAACTTGTCTTTCTAAACAGAAGGAACAGTTAAAAGGGCAACCTCTCGATGTTTGCATTTCAATATTAGGTGTTCCAACTATATCAAAATCGTGATAATCCCCCATATCTGCTTCTTCTCTTTCTGGATACGGGAGGGAATCCAAATCTTTAATCAAATCTCTTCTTCCATTATATTTGATTCCCCCATCTTTATCCCTATAAGCTAGACCCGAGATTTTTTTAATCTGAGGAGATCCCTCAATAAGATGTCTCACCAAGTCTCTAGCTGTATGCTCGTATTCACCCACCAGTAAAAAGTCTATAAAGGAATTTTCCTTCATCACTTTTTCGGTTAGTGCAGAAACATGATATCCGGAAATGGCTATTTTACAATCCAATCTATCCTTTATTTTCTCTAGAATATTCATTACCAATGGAAACGATATTGTTGGCACTTCTATAAGAAGTAAATCTGGAGAGTAGTCTAGTACATTTTCTAAAAATTCCTCTTCATCTTGATCCTCTGCACAAGCATCC
>CAZEBR010000016.1:3267-34424 GCA_964510375.1 Hadarchaeota archaeon (SeqCode)
CATGAACATTATCTCGGCTGAGGTATCCCTCTTTAATAATGTGGAAGTATACCCCAGAAAAAATGGATATGGAAGATAGTGAGATTTATCAGATTCTTTAGGTATCTCAATAGAATAACTCCATCTGCTCCCTGCTTGAATAAAATGACGTTTGTGACCAAAAAGGTAAGCAGGTGGATTAGCCACTAAGACTTTCACTCATAACCCTCATTCTTCCCTCTTTCTTCTTCAATTAAAATGTTTATAGAAATACCAAAACAGTTTTTATAAAAAAATAGGATTATATGGACAAAGCTACAGGAATTCATGAAGATGAAATTTAAAGATATTAAAATTATCCTTACTAAAAAGATATCACTAATTCTCACCAGCGGATTTTTATTAAGGATAATTTACTCCTATTTTCTCCCTCTTGGAATAAGGGACAGCAAAAAGGTGACCACAGCGCTCTATTTCTTAGAAAATCATAATCTCCCGCTGGGGGATATATCCCTTAAGTTTCCCTTTAATGACCCTCCTTTACTTCATATTCTATTAAGTCTCCCTATGCATATTAATCAGGAAAAATTTCTTATTCATAGGCTATATTTCATAATTCCCCCTATTATCGGGATTGCTACTGTTTTACTAACCTACCTGTTGGCGAAAAAGCTTTTTAGTAAAAAAATTGCTCTCATATCCGCAGGTTTCATGGCCTTTCAGCCGTTTTTTCTTCTTTTTAATTTACGTCCCACTGAGGCAACGCTTTTGACTTTTCTCTTCCTATTGGCAATTTATTTATACATGCTATTTCTCGAGAGAGATCGAGAAATTTTCTTATTCCTATCCTTTTTAGTAGCAGGGATTGCTTCGATAACGAAAATTTATGGTCCGATTTGTTTTGCAATCATTATACTTCACTACCTGATCAAGGAGAAAGAATTTAATTTGAAAAGACTAATCATATATCCCATCCTATGCTTTTTACCCACACTTATTTGGATTATCAGAAACCAAATCCTCCTTGGAAATCCTTATCCCCATTATCTCGTTTACGGGGCTGAAGGAGCTAGACCCGAACCAGCTGGTTTAATTAACGAGATTTATTATGGAATTTTCAATGAATATTGGGGAATCCCCATATCATGGCATTCTTTTGTATCTTTCCTAAAGAATAGTTTCTTTACGCTTTACACATTACGATTGGTATTTCTACTTATATTAAGCATTTTAATTATGTACGGTTTTACGATTTATCTTAGAAAAAATGAACTTAAAAAAATGTCAACAATATGGATTCTTATACCTTTGGGCATGATGATTATCGCCATGACAACCGGAGCAAGAGCAAGATGGAGACATTTAGCCGTTATAACTCCTTTAACAGCTTTATTTTTCTCCTTAGGATTCGATAAATTCTTCGAAAAGATTAATTTTGGCTTTATTAATAAAAATATTTTTAAAGTTTCGATTTTGTTATTCTTGTTTATTGGCTTTTCCGCTCAGACCGGCATTATGGTTAAGGCTAGATACGAAAACTATGAAAAAGACTATCAGCCAGTAATTAATTATATAGAAAGCAACATAGATGAGGAATCTGTTTGTTATATCTCAACGGCTCCAAAGTTTGCTGCTTACACAGGTAGACCAGAAAAATTCGTTCTTTCATCAGAATATTTGCCTCAAAGAAACATCATCCCCACCGATAATATATCTAAACAACTTACAGAAAAAGTAGACTATATCATTATGACGGAGGAGGAATGGAGTGATGAAAGTAAACCAGTAGTAAAAGCAATAAAATCCTCTGATGAATTTAAATTTCTAACAGAAATAGAATCCAGAGAGAAAAAAAGCAGATTTAATAAGCAGAAAATAAACTGGAAAATCTTTAAAGTTTTAGGTTGAACAAAGTATTTCCCGTATCTCCAGCGTTAAACAAATTTTTAGTTATGGCAACAATTTTCGATATTTATAGTGAAAACACAACTCAAAACATTTCAAAATTTATGGGCCATTACATCAAAATAAGGAAGGAAACATATGACAGAAATTAATCAGTTATTTGAATCCAAAAAGTTTACAGCATTAAAATTAGGTTTTATTGCCATACTTTTTCTATTATTCTTAAGCAAAGTTGATATTTCAAGAATTATATCCAAAGCGGCTAATATACCACCGGCTCTTCTTTTTGGAGCCTTTATTACTTCTATTTTAGCCGTGATTTTTCATGGACTTTCTTGGAGGGTTTTGATAAATCGAAACGGCAATATATCTATATGGAATGCTATAAAAGCAAGAGTTTCCCTTATCTTCGTCAATCATCTAATCCCCGCCAGATCGGGCAGATTGGTCGCCCCAACTTTAATATCTAACTCATCTAACAATATTTCTCTATCGCAAGCGAGCGGAATTGTAGCTACAGATACTTTTCTCTATGCCATATGTTATGGTTTTCTATCCTTAATAGGACTAATTTGTACATACTACATCTTGCCTATTTGGATTTCTCTAACGTTACTCGGAGCGATTCTAATCTATTTTATATTTGCAGTGATAATCATCTCCACGACCAGAAAGAACGAATGGCTCGGAACTCTAGCAGAAAAAATTGGTAATCTAGCAAGCAGACTACCCTTTTTAAGCAGTTTAGAGGGAAAAGGAAAGGATTTTGTCAATGACGCCACCGGAAATATGGCCGAATTATTAGAATCGAAAAGAACTCTTTTTATATATATAACCTTCTTAATTTTGTCCCTCTCGATACTTCGAGCTTTTAGGTTTTGGATACTCTTTCTTGGGATAGGTTACACTTCGATAAATCCATTTATCTTACTTGTCGTGCCCATAACTGCTTACAGTGTAACGATATTTCCGATATCAATAGGGGGGATCGGTGTTTCAGAAGGCAGTGCAGTTTTAATTCTTTCAATATTAGGTATCCCCACCTCAATAGCAATCACTGTTGTTTTCTTGGACAGAATTATCGCTACCTATGTCCCAGCAATCTTCGGAGGCCTCTTCATCTCTGAGATTTAGTATAAAATCCGAATGACCTTTTTAAAAACTAAAAGCTCTAGATTGTGTTTCTCTGAGACAATGTTAATAAGGCCTCAATAGCAATAGACGCAAAATGGGAAGCACAACTCAAGGTAGAAAAGAAAATGGCAAACAAATCAAAAAAATGCATTGTAGAAGAACCTAGAAATATCAAATAATACCCTCTTCTAGAAAAAATATATGATTACCACGATTCACTAGTTTCTAGGCATATTGAGAAACCATGTTTGGATGTGGGGTTTGGGAGGAAACCTTTTTCGGATGCTAAATATGGGGTTGATCCCGAACTTAAAAACGTAAAGAAGGCACCTGACGGTTTTTATGCAGTATGTGCAAGTGGACATAAAATGCCCTTTAAAGATAATCTCTTTGGAAGTGTTATTTCCAAAAGAGTATTACATCATTTTCCAGAAAATTTGAGGTCTGATTTTGTTTCGGAAGTTTTTAGAGTCCTAAAACCTGATGGAGTTTTTATAGTCCTCGAGGGAGTACCGGGAAAATTTAGAACTTTTTTTAAAAATTTAGGTAGAAAAGCAGGAATATTGGAAAATGAGGATATCTACGGTCATTTGACTACTGAGGATATAGAAAGCTTGTTTGATAATGGGATATCATTAAGAAGAGAAGTCTAGGTTCTCCATTAATGCTTTTTTCTGTGTTTCCTTTTGATTTTTTTTCTAAACTAATGCCAGTTTATAAAAAAACGCAGTGGATTAACTGGTGGTACTTGCTTATGGTGAAAAAGAGTTGTGATTTCAGCGGGAATTAATTTTCCTTCATATTTTTTATGTTGGTTTTGTATTAAGGTATAAATTTGCATGTTTATGGCTATTTTAATGCTTTTTTGATTATCCTTCCATCCATTTCGCTTGGAATAGGTAAGGAATACATATGTAAAATTGTGGGAGCCAAATCCAGAATTGACACCTGGTTGATTTTTCCACTTTTGAAACTTTCTCCATATCCCAAAAACAATCCCGTTCTTTTATTCTCAGCTTTCCATTGAGTCTCCGTTTCAAAAACCTTTTCATGGCTTATTGCAGCTGTTATATTTACTCCTTCTCTTTGATCAATGATAATATCCGGAGAATAATTATTTGGACTCTCACTATAAACCTCCTCGAACTTATAAACGTCTTTAGCTATCTTTCTACCATCGGGAGTCCTTAAGCCCTTTAATTCCTTTCTTATCTCCTCTCCCCTATCCCCATCTAAAACATAGATTATACCTTGGTTTCCCCCGAACGCTACGGTCCCATCCCAGTCTATTTTGTCGGCTCTTCTCTCCCTCATGACGCCCTGTTCCCTCGGAACAATTTTTTGTAACTCTTCGGGGACAATAGAGGTCAAAAAGTCCGATAGTCCCAACTTTTTAGCTAGTGAATATGCTTTTTCCTTATTAATACCGAGATTAAGAAAAATGTCCTCAGTAGTTTCTTTTGTTTTGAGATATCCCTTTTCCTCAAGCCAACTATTAACATAAAAAACCGTATCGATTTTACAACAACCGTGGTCCGACATCAGGATTAGATTAACGTCTTTATTCATCCATTTACCTAGCTCATCGTCAATTAACTTCCAAGCTCTCTTCGTGGGTTCGCCCCTCCAGAAAAAATGCTGGAGCGTGTTTAAATAAAATAAAGTTAAGTGAAGAAAATCGACCTCATCTAATTTCTCTTCCGCTATTTCAAACCTCTTCTTTAAAATTTCGAGTATATCCTCTACTTCCTTCCCCTTATCGTTCTTAGACGTGGGGAGATTTTCTGGATGTACCCTGTATCCCTTCTCCTTTAATTCCCTGGACAACTTTAAAGGATAAGTAAATCCTTTCCCAATTTTTCTATACTCTCTTTCTCTCGTATTTGGTCCGCCCGAAACTAAAAACCCATTTACTTTCTTAGGGGGATAAGTACCAGGAAGGTTAATGATTCCAGTCTTGTATTTTTTCCCAAGATAATCGGCTAAGTTTTTTCCCTCAAAGTGAGACGAGTTTACAGTTTTCAAGGAATTGTCTTTTTTATCAAACCTTTCAAACCAATAAACATTGAGCTTACTGGGATTCCTTCCCGTGAAATAACATTGCCAGTTTGGAAAAGTCACAGGGGGTAACTCGCTCTTTGAGTCCGCCCAAACACCCTCTTCCCTAAGCTTTTTCAAATTGGGAAGCTCTCCCTCTTCAATCCACTCATCTAAAAGATCCCAGTTTGCTCCGTCTAGACCTATTACGACCGTCTTCATCAAATCACATCAATAAATCATCTTAGAGCTCGGTTTATACTACTTAACTTTCATTACTAATTAAACCATGAAATTTTTCCAACTTAAAAAGCCTGTAACTTCTAGCCATATCCTCCAAAGTTTTTATCATATATTCACCCGTTCTTAGTTTTTGTCTCCAGTTATTTTTGTTCCCAAAACTCCTTAGCTCAAATGGATGGACATAAATTATTGGAATTATTCCTTTATCGTGTAACTGTCTTATGCTCCAAAAGAGATATTTTCTCCCGAATAATCTTATAAAAAATCCTGAAATCGGAAGTTTAAGAAATGGATTTATAGATAAAGGGAACTCTATCAGATTGTTGCTAATTTTGAATGGGGAAATAGAAACGTCATCACCCCCATACCACCCCGGAATTTTGATAGAGGGAAGCATAGAACTATCATACACGTAACCAGCTTTTTCTACTTCCTCAAAAACCCTCCGTTCATGTTTAAGAAGAGGAGATCGAAACCCCTTAATTTCTATATCTAAATTCTCTTCTAAAATTTTTTTAGAATCGTTTATCTCTTTTTTAATTTCCTTATATGAAATATCATTTAATTTTTTATGACTAAGCGAATGTGAAGCTATTTCATGTCCTTCTTTCTTTATTTTTTTCAAAAAATCTAAATGCTCATTGCAAAGGTTAGCTGTTGTAAAAAAGGTTATTTTTCTGCCGTGTTTTCTCAATATCTGAAGAAGTTCTCGTATGCCTTCTTTTTCGTATTTCGAAGTATTTTGTGAAGAGTACTCCCTCCCACCTGCATCCAAAAATTCCAAATCTACAGTAAGTCCAACCCGATTTTCACTTTCTATTGATTTTGAAATCATTTTCACTTACCAAAATATCCTTTTCCGAAACCAAGGGGCGAAAAAGTTTATTTTAAAAATTATATTTTTCTCAATCTTCATCAGATCCTTCTATTAAAGATATCTCTTCATTAATTTTTGATATATCCGTTTTCAACTCTCTCAAGTAACTAAATATTCTAAAAATAAGCAGATAAGATAATAATATACCAATGCCAAAGATCGTGTAGGCTCTTCTTTCCATTCCGAGAAATCTTCTTACATATGTGAATAATTGGGGGAAGACACCTCCTATAATCAGCCCACTACCGACAATCAGCCATATGGCGAAATTAAGAACGTCTTCTTCTTTATTTCGCAACAGGCTGGCACTCTTATATATTAGATATAGGCCCACTAAAATCCCTAATAGTTCTATTCCCCTCATCTTACCTCCTGAATATTATAACTCTTAAAATCACATCTATCATTCTAATTGGATACCAGAAAAAAGTTTGGAAATCAAATTGCGATTGCCCTTCTTCCCTTGTAGGCATTTCAACAGAAACTTCTTCAATTTCAAAGTTTTTCCTCGAAGCCTCCAGAGTTTGTTCGATTGCCCAATGTTCATCTTGATTTCTGCTGAGTTTTTTTAGAGACTCTACTTTATATACTCTATATCCCGAAGTGATATCTGATATCTCAGTATCACCTAAGAACGATACCAAACGAGTAAAAAATTTTATTCCTATTCTCCTCACCGCACTATACTCTTCGTAGCTTTCGTTAAGAAACCGACTTCCAATGACGATGTCGCAATCCTTATTGAAAGCCACATCCAAAAGCTTTGGAATATAATCGGGATCATGCTGTCCATCAGCGTCCAAAAGGATAACATAGTCATATCCTTTCTCAATAGCATGGCTAAATCCAGTTCTAACAGCACCCCCCACCCCGATATTTATAGCATGGGGAATGACAGTTGCCCCTTTCTTTTCTGCAATTTTGGGAGTTCTATCAGTCGAAGAGTCATCTACTACCACCACGTTCTCCGCATATTCGTTGACTCTTGATATAACCGAACCTATATTCTCTTCCTCGTTATAAGCCGGAATTAAAACCATTACTTCTTTACTCCACATCTAATCTTTACTCCAAAAATATAACTATAAAAATCATAGTTAAAGCAATTTTCTTCAGAAACAAAATATTGGAATATCACTTATTGAAATCAGATGTTTTCAAGGCTATAATTTGCACTATCAGAGCAAAAGAAAAATTTGCTTGATACCATTCCTCAAATCAAACTCCGGCTCGTAACCCAAACCCCCCTCAATCTTCTCAATAGAGTAGTCAAACTCCTCCTCAGCTTCATCCCTCCACTCGGGAGGCTCCACGTGCTCGACCTCGACGTCCCTGTCGTAGAGGTCCTCCATAAGTTCCACGATCACGTCAGCGAGCTCGTTCATGGAAGTCGTCAATCCGGAACCCAGGTTGTAGACCTCGAAACCCGACCCGGAACCCTCGAAGGCCCTCCGGTAGCCCTGGGCCACATCCCCGACGTGGACGAAGTCACGCGTCTGCTCCCCGTCCCCGTATATCGTCAGCGGCTGGTTCTGGAGACCCTTCAGGACGAAAAGCGGAATGACCGTGAGGTTGGGCTTCACCTGGAAGCCCGGGCCGTAGAGGTTGCTCATCCTCATGGCGGTCGCGTTCAGCCCGTACTCCTCCGAGTAATCGCGACAGAGCTTCTCCCCCTCCCTCTTCGTCTCGGAGTAGAGGTTGAGCGGATCCTTTGGATGTTCCTCGGTGATCGGGTGCTCGACGATCTCGCCGTAGACCCCCGCTGAGGACGCAAAGATCACGTCTTCGATGTCGTTCTCCCTCGCGAACTCGAGGACGTTCTCCGTCCCGTCCACGTTCACGCTCTCCGCCAGGTCCGGGTCCTCCTCGCACTTCTTAATCCCCGGGATCGCGGCCAAGTGTATTATCGACTCTACCTCACCAGAATTCAGACATTCCTCCAGGTCCCCGTCATCACGGATGTCTCCGTGGACGAACTCGCAGTCGTCGAAGATCAGCTCCCCCCCATCGTCGAAGAGGTAGCCCGGGTTCCTCCAGTCCAGTAGCACGGACGGCTTGATCAGCCTGGCGAGGTTGTGTCCGACGAACCCCGCGCCGCCGGTTATCAGAGTTCGACTCATGTGAATCAACTATTCACCATGTTTATCCGACAGATTAAAAAATTCCCTTCCCGAAAGCTTTTCAGCTATCGAGTCTCCCGCTTTCAAAGTAAAACAAAGAACTAATCTTGACGTAGCTCCTCCACCAACTCCTCCATCTCGCTCAGAAATTCGGCCATTGTCTCCTCGACAAACCTTCTCGTCTCCTCAACGGTATACGGAGGGTTTTCCGGATCCATCTCATAGTCCGTCTCAAGTCTACGCCGACCCGCCTGCCTCAGTTTCTCGGCCAGTTCGGGCCTCCCCAGAACGCGGCTCAGACCCAAAATCGTGCACAGATGGCTGCCCACATCGTAACCGGCCAGTGCCAGAGCCTGGTTAGCCTTGTGCATAATTGCGTAGTAGGCTTCAACTACCGCGATTAGTGGGGTATCCGTATTCAAAAGATTCAGAGCCGTCCTCTCGTGATATTCCGACTGCTTCTCATACTTCTCCGAGCTTCTCTTCCGCATTGTCGGGGACCCCAACTGTTTCGCAGAGCCATCTTCAAGGCACTTCTCGAAAAACTCCTCATCAACCGTCAAACCATCAGCTCCGGGGACCCTCTACTTCGATGGATGACGACACCGTCCCGCTGTATCTCCTCGTAGAGAGCCGTTTTTTCTTCCTTCATGCTTTCGACCTGTTCCAGGGAACGTAATATTAACGAGAAATTGACGTCCCATTTCCCCCTCAACTCCGAACGGACATCTCTCCGAACGTCTTCTTCTAGCTCTTCACTCGAAACTATCAGAAGATCAATATCGCTCCGAGGGCCCACATCACCCCTCGCCAAAGAACCGAAGAGTAAGACTTGAGAAAGCTTATCTTTCAATATTTTCTTCAACCTCCTCACAACCTCGGCGAGGCGGTTCCAGTGGTGAACGGGCACCGATTCTTTCCGCTCCGAAAAATTCTCCCAATCGAAAATCTCGGAGAGCTTTTTTACTATAGAATCTTCGGTGCTTCTACTAATTTTGTAGAGTTTCTGCTTTCCCTCCCCTTCCAGCTCCAAAACAATGCCGTGCCTCTCCAACCCTCTGAGAGCCGTGTGTACCGCACCGGTACTGAGACCCGTCTCCCTCTCAAGTTCTTCTCTCGTATAGGCAGTGGCTTTCTCAAAAAGCGTTCTCAGCACCTTGATCCTGGCCTTACTGCCCAAAACCTCTTCCAAAAACATTTTCACATTAATGAATATAGACACCTTTGTTTTTAAGTATAAACCGTAATTTTCACTTTTGTGAATTTTAGGCTATTCGTATTTAAATAAACGGAGGTATTTTTCATTTTATTGAATATGAAAGATCCGCCCGAAGTATCTTATCCTATTCCTCGAAAAACCCTACTCGGGCAAATAGTTTGTTTCTTCAACTTATCAGTTACTCCAGCAATCTCCCTCCTAAATCCTCTCTAACTGACTCCCTCAGGTTTCATATTCTATCTCCACCGAATAGGTAATTGTTAGAACCGCCTCTATGACCCAATGAGCGTGAGAGGAAATAAAAAGAAAAAATTTCAAACAAAAAGATCTACCCTATTGACAATAGCAAACGTGGGAGATCCCGAAAGATATGGTGGTAAAAAATGAAGATAAGTTACGACCCTGAGGTAAACGCCCTCAACATCCAACTTCAAGAAGGGGCTTACGGGAGGAGCACGGAACTGGCCGACGGCATAATAGCCGACTACTCTAAGAGCGGAAAGATAATGAGCATCGAAATTCTGGACGCGACGGAGAAAATACCTTCAGAAACCATCGAAAACTTAGAGAACGCAAAATCAGCGGCCTGAAAGTTTCCGAAAATGCCCGACACCTCTGCTTACCAGTTGTCCCAGTAGAACTCTGGGACCTCGCCCTCAAGATACTCCTTCACTCGATCCTTTCTGTGCCGGTTTATTGAAACGCAGCTCTTTCCTTTGTGGTATTCGACGAACCCGTCTTTGTAAAGTTCGTCCAGTAAGCTCTCCAAATCTCCTCTCTCGTGTTTTGGAATCCCGCTATAGACTTTTTCTTTAGGGGTGTATTTCCCGCCGACGTTTCCCCTCATCACCATCTTTGACAGCATGTTCTTTCTCTTCTGCTCGGCAGTATATTTGGTCATTGTATCAATATTGAAACAACAGTTGTAGTAAATAAGAGAAATTATTTAAGCCTGTGGCGGGTAAGAATAAACACGACCGGTCCTCGAAACCGGAAGGTGAACAAGATGACCCTAGAACTCGTGATGGACAAAGGCCTCGCAAAGATAACGGAATTTCTCTTGGAAAACCCGGTAATGGACTACTCAAAGACCGATCTGGCGAACGAAACGGGAGTCTCAAGGAGCACTCTATACAGAAAATGGAATACTTTAGAGGAACTCTCCATCCTCAAAAAAAGCAGAAAATATCAAAACACACAGCTCTACAAACTGAACACCGATTCCCCAGTGGTAGACGAACTCGGAAGGCTTAAAAGAAGACTAGAAGAAAACACAGCAGCAGAAAAAAGAGAAAGATTGAAAACAACAACGTAACTTCCTCTCCCACCAAACCTTCAGTTTGGAAGTTGTCCTCTCCGATAAAGAGGATAAATTTCAAAAAAGGTTGTTAAAATGCTAGAAAACTCCATTTTTCAAAAATCAATGGGTTATCGTACGTATCCAAAAATTGCCACAGTGAAAAAACCCGGAAGATTCTAGGACTCATTCCTCACAGATAAATCAGTAATCAAAGGTACCAGAATCCTCATATACGTAACGCTGGAGTCAATTGAGGCAGAGCAGACAATCAAGGAAGCCACGGAAACCTATCCCGACCTCAACGAAAAAGACGTAAAAGCAGCAATTAGGTACGCCGCAGAAATTGTCGAAAGAGAAGAAGTGAGGAAGAAAAAGAAGCCTCCTCACAATGAAAGAAATAGGCTACAATGTCCATAATTAGCTGACTTCCCCTAAACGAAATTCCGGAAGCACTCAGCAAAAATTCTATCTAAGCCCAACCTAGATGGAAAATCTCCCTGACAGTGAACCTATGTAATCGCCGGAGTCCGCTCAATCCCGGAACTGCCGGGAATATCGATTTCTATGTGGATTCTGTCGTAAGGAATCCTCGGCTTTTTCCTGTTCCCCTCCGCTTCCAAAGCCAATATTTTATAATTCTCCAAGAGATGAACGTCCTCGTGGACCTCCCTTATCCCCCTGCCGAGTTTATCCGATAAATCCCTGATGCTCTCAGGAGGACGCTCCATGACCTCTCGGATAAGTTCCTGCCGCTTCACAGTCAGAACTTTCCGAAACATGCTCGGGTCTTCGAAAAAAATTTTATCCGAACCCCCTTCCCCACTCTCTATTTTTTCTAAGTTTTGGAGAGTCCCCTCTTCAAACTCTTCTACAGTGCCTGTCCTTATTTCGAGAACTTTCTCATTTGGCATATCTTTCCATTTCCTCCATGAACTTCTTGAACTGCGCGGAAAGGGACTCAAACTCCGTGGGGCGGGTCTCGTTTTCTCCGAGGTGCTTGTGATGGCGGCTCCCCAAACGTCGACCGTAGTTATCGTATCTAAGCAAAGTCATTTCTGCTTCGGGATCGTAGTGCTGGAAGCTATATTTTATTCCTCGGGGATAGTCCTCCGACTCGGGAACTTCGAAGACTTTGGCCTCTATCACCGTTCCGTCTCCGAGCACAATTTTTCGGTTCAGTACTCTTTTGGCCGTGACTTTGCTCGCCCCTCACCTTCTTGCCCCACTGTCATTTTAAAGGGAACAAGTAAATATGTTTGGGTATAACCCAAAAGTAACAACCAATGCCGTGTTCAGCACCGGCAAACAACCTACCACACAAAAACGGAGAATCATCGCGAGACGTGACTCCAAACAAGATACCAGAACTGAAGAAAGTGCTTCCAAGCCACGCCCTTGGGCTTTCTTATTTTCCTATTTACGACCGGAACTTCCAGAATCTCCGCTCCGAGCTTCTTGGCCTCCAGAACGAAAGTCCCGCAGGGGCAGACGCCCTCAAGCTCCATCCTTTTTGCTAGGTCGCAGGTAAGGGCCCTGTAGCCCGTGCCAGTATCGGAAACGTCCAACCTCAAACCAGCCAGGGCGCTCAAAAGACGCTCGGAGACCCTCGGAACCTCCTCTCTGCTCCCGAGGACGAGGTCCGCCTCGCCGCTCTCGATCGGTTCCACCAGGACAGGGATGTAGGAGGGGTCCATCTCCCCGTCGGCGTCCAAGGTGACTATAACGTCGGCCTCCACGCTTCGAAACCCGGTCCTAAGCGCCCGAAGGTATCCCCTGTTTTCCCCGTGCTCTATCACCTCGGCTCCGGACTCGCGGGCGGCCTCAGCGGTCGAGTCGGCGCTCCCGTCGTCGACAACCAGAACCTCGTCCACGTACTCCCTCGCTTCTCTAACGACATCGCCGATCCTCTCCTCCTCGTCGTAGGCCGGAATGACGGCTGCGGTTTTCATTTGAACACCAAAACAAGTTCTTGCAGTCAAGAAAAATAATCTTTCGAGGCAACAGATCAAAAATAAATCTGTTTTCCGTTTATTTTATCGCAATTATCAATTACCTTTCGGGAGAAACATAATAACGTTCGAATCAAGAAACGGAATCAAAATTAGATTAACAAATGAACGCTGGAAACACATAGTCGAAAATCACGATTACATGGAGGACGAGAAAGAAAAAGTTATCGAAACGGTGAGTAGTCCTGACAGTATCGTTCGGGGACACGATCGGGAACTCTTGGCCCTAAAACACTATTCGGATACTTCGATAGGTGATAAGCACTGCGTTGTAGTTTATAAAGAGGGAGAGAATGAAGGATTTATTATAACAGCCTTTATGACGTCAAAGGGAGATAAACTAATTGAGAGGAGAGAAGAATGGCAAAAATGATGGGAAAAGAAAATATTCATTCGTTAGTCAAAGGCTTGCAAGAACTCTTTCCGAACAAGGAAAAAATTTGGAAAGATTACGATGAAGAAGCCGACGTTCTGTACTTAAACTTCAGGAAACCTCTCAACGCCGACGACAGCGTGATGAAAGACGACGTCATCTACCACTACGACGGCGAAGAACTGGTCGGCGTGACCGTCCTAAACGTGCAAAAAATATCGTAGATCCTTGAAGGCGATGCCAGGCGATTCTAGGGCAAGCTGTGTTTTATCCTCGCTCGCTCGACGTACCCCGTCCAAGAGAATCAATATAATCACATTAGGCTCATCTGAGCTCTTCCAGAGCGTCGTCCACTTTCTCCTCTTCCGCCCTTTCCATCAGGTAGTCCATGTCGAGATCCTCGAGCTCCGTCTCGTAGACCAATTTCGCCCTGTCGAAGTCGTCGCTCCGATCCCAAAACTTGTACCCGGCGAGGTCGTTGACTATCACTTCCTCCGGACTCGGGACCTCTATCTCAAAGCCGTCTACCTCGTAATGTCTGGTCCTCTTCGGCTTTCCGGACCTGGAAACCACGTCGAGGGCATAGTCGGCGTCCGGATAATGCCAGACCCTGTTCCTCTCGAAACCGAGCTCCTTCAATCCCTCCTCCAAGTCATCGACGTCGCCCAGGACTATCACGTCCACGTCGAGGGTCCTGTAGGAACCTCGGGAATACCAGGAGGAAGCGGCGCCGCCCACGAGGACGAGATCGGTAAGTTCGTTCGAGAGAAAAGCCGTTATCAACAGATCCTTCTCGTGACGTTCGAGATCCCCGCACTTCCCCAAGAGCCCCTCAAATCTACTCTTAATCCCCAACGAGATTCACCCTCCAGCCGGATTCCGTCCTCTCGAGCTTCCCCGACTCCTTCTCGTCCCGCTTCTTATCCCTCGCGATCTTAGCTAGGTCCTCGAGCTTTCTCGACCTCCCTTTCCTGTGTTCGCGGCCCTCCGGGGGCAGGAGCCTCTTTATGATATCGTCGAAGGTTTCACCCTTCCGGCCCAGCCGCTTGAGCCTCTCGTGGGCCTCCTCGCTTATCTTGAGAGTCTTCTTCATTTTACTACCCTCTAGTAATGATTAGTAATACTTACTAATTAAATCTCCTCGAAGAGAGAGGATTGCAATCCTAGCCCAATCGATTCGCTTCGAAGAAAAAATCAGGGCACGGAAATCTCGGAGGTAGAAACCGTTTCGACGCCGGTCTTATCGGCCGCCGCCCCGAGCTCTTCGTCGTCGGTGACGAGCACGGCGTCCTTTTCATCCGCCGCCGTGAGATAAGCCGAATCGTAGTAGGTTATATCGTTCCTCGCCCCCTTTCGAAGCACCTCCTCCCCGAGCCCGGAGTCCGACAGGGACAGAACCTCCATCCGATCAAGAACGGACTCGATGAAGTCGAGCACCTCGGAAGCCCCTTCCAAACTCGGATCGTCAAGCAGGACACATTCCTTCCAAACTGCGTTTCCGCACTCGTACGAGGCCAGCGTGACGGTATACTCGCCCTCGAGAAAGTCCACCGCGTCCCCGCCCAACTCCCTCGTCAGGTTCAAAAGTGCGCCCGCGTCCACGAGGTAACTCAACGGTTATCCCTCGATTCTCTAACGTTTTTTACGAACTTTTGCGAGGGGACGTCCTCGAGAACTTTTCCCGCTCTCTCCGCCTTTTTTCTTAACCTCTTTTTCTCTTCCATTTCGACCTCCTCCCGTAGTGCCTCCCTAGTAACGCTGCTGATATTGATGCCGAGTTCCTTGGCCCTCTCCTTGAGTTCCTTGGGCACCCTGGCAGATACCGTTTCAGTATTACTCATAACGTAACACCATATTAGTAATAGAAAATAAGCCATGAAAACTCGGCGGTCGGAGGTCGGAAGTTTGACTGTCGATAGCCGATCTGAGGACAGGTTCGATCCCTTGAGTCAATTGAATATCCGACAAATAAAAAGGGGAAACGCTAAATCTACAACGCTTCCTCGAAAAGAGCCTCTAGCTGTTTTGTGGCCATCGCCCCCATCCTCCTCTCGACGACCTCACCATTTTGGAACACAATGTGAGTGGGAGTTTCCTCGATCTCGTATTCTCCCGAAACCTGTGGATTTTTGTCGATGTTGAGGTGGCCTATCTTTATCTCCCCGTCATCGTACTTCTTCTCCAGCTTCTTTATGATCGGCTTCATTCGCTGGCACGCCGTACACCACGATCCCCAGAAGTCGACGAGCACGGGCCCTTCCTGCTCCAGCACTTCCTCCTCGAAGTTCTCGTCCGTAAGCTCCATCCTATCACTCGTCCATCTCTGGAGCTATCTTCTCCGGCTCCTCCGCCCCGCCTTCTTCTGGCTCGGACCTGCCGGTGTCCAGCTTCGGCTCGTAAATTCCAAGGTCCTTCTCGCCGGGGTTATAGACCTCGATCACGCCGGGCTTCTCCTTCTCTCCGCTCCATTGGGTCTGCGGCATTATCGCGTGTTTCATGTCTTCGATTCTCTCCTGAACCTCATCTTTAGTGAGCAGTTCCAGCATCCTGTCGATCTCCTTTCGCAAGCTGACCTCTCTCTCGAAGCCGAACTCGTGAGGTAGCTTTCTCGAAACGGTTTCGAAGGGGTGCTTGTCCGCCTCGACCCTAGGGTTCTCCAGCCTCTGAATCTCCACGTCCAGATCATAATTACTGCTGCCGATCTCGCCGACGGTGTCCGCGAGCTCCTTGATTTTATATACTCCAGAAACCTGATTCACGACGTCGTACTGTCCAGGCTCCGGCGGGGATGAGATGAGTCGAACCATGCACTGCATCGCGTCCTCGAGCGCGATGAAACCTCTGGTCTGCTCGCCCTTGCCGTAGACCGTCAGGGGAATGTCCGAGGCGGCCTGAGAGGCAAAGCGGTTGACCACCGTCCCAAATCTTTCGTCCACGTCGAGCCTCGTCCTCAAGCGAGGATCCTGAGAAACTTCCTCGGTGTGAACTCCGAAGATGACCCCCTGCATGATGTCGTACGATCTCAACCACCAATATTTGCATGCCTCGTACACGTTGTATGTGTCGTTGACCTTGCTGACGTGGTAGAATGAAGGAGGATTGCGGGGCGTCAATTCGCCTCCTAGGCTCCACTCGCGTCCTTCCCACTCCAAAACGGCATCGCTGGGAAACATGCCCTCGAAAAGCGGTCTGCCGGTAATGGGGGAGCCATATTCCCCCATGGTATTGCCGGACCAAACCGGCTTACCGTTCCTCCTAACAAAGACGATCCCGTCGCCGTCGACGTTGACGCAGTAGACCTTGCCGTCGTAATCGACCCACTCGTCAGTCTTCTCCTCGCTGTGGTTGACATGGACTCTGGGAGTCTGGCAGATGTTCACCTTATATCCGCCCTTGGACTCGCTGTAGGATACGATCGCACCGAAGCCACACTTCAGGGCCACCTCCTGAACGTCGTCCGCCAGCTGTCCCGAATTCGTAAAGTATCTGAAGTTGTTTCTTTCCCCTCCCGGTCTGTGTTTCCACCCGTCGCCGGCGATCAAAGAGAAGAACAATTTCTCCAGTTGATCCTTATCGAGTTTTTTAATTTCCTTGGGTATGTATTTCTCGTCGGACTTGCCCAAATCGTCCAAATAGCCGGCCAGCTGTTTTGATCCTATGCTGAAGACATAACAGTTCCCTTCCTCCCTTTTGTTCAGATTTGCATCTATAGAATCGCTTAAAGACAGGAGTATTTGTTCCAGCTCTTCAATACTATCTGAATCTTTGTCCTGTTTTATGACCATTCTATAGTTGTTGGGTCTGTCGCTTCTTTGCTGTACGTGACCTTCCGAAATGTACCATCCCAGAAATCTCAGCCAAGTCTCCATAGGAATATCGATATCCTCCGTCTTATCGTCGACCGCGGGAAGAGTGAAGTAGTCCCTCTCTACACCGTCCCACTCGAATCCGACGTCGTAAACCCTCCGTCCGCCATCGACGTCATCTGTACTCTCCAAACGGAGCTCCTTATACTCCCTATCGCTACGCTTTTGGGTGAAGACCCGGTGGTTGGGGGTCACGCAGAAGTCTACTCGAGTGTTTTGCTGGAGGTACATTTCGCCCTCGTAATCGTACTCGTGAATCGAGTTCGGTTCCTGGAACACCACGTCGCGGTCCCTCTTTCCCCTGGTCGCTACCTTGTCGTCCGGCTCGAGGTCCTCAAAAAGCTTCCACCCGTCCTCCGTCAAAATCTCGGTCTGATCGTCATAACACCCCAATTTGACGAGTGAAGCTTCAGGACAGACATCTTTCATCGCCCATAGCAATCCAAGCGTTCCTAAAACGTTATTTCTCTGTACCTCTATCGCATGGTCCGCATCTATCATTGAATAAGGAGCTGAGGGAAGCTCCGCGTAATGAACTATGGATTCGGGCTGAAATTCCTTCAAAAAGGACTTCAATTCCTTCCTGTTCGTGTAATCCATCTCTCTGAAGTCTATATCGACTCCAAGAACCTCCTTGGCCGCCTCCAGCCTCTCCTCCATCGGACGGATGGGAACTATGCTGTGAGAATCGTTCTCGCTGGTAACCTCCCTCCTCGTGTAGTCGTCGATACCGGCGACGTCGAAGCCGAGGTTGGCCAGCTTCAGCGAGAGGGTCCAACCGAGATATCCGTCCATGCCAAGGATCAGGACCCTCATGTCCCTCAGCCTGTAGCCGTACTCGCTTTCCTCCCACTCGGGGCACTGCTCGAAGGTTATAGTCGGCTGAAAGTGACCCAGCTCTGGCCTGCGTTTGCACTGTATCAAAACCTCCTTGTCGTCGGAGTCGATCCTGGCCTCCTCCTTCGACTGCCCACAGGCCCTGAAGTCCACGTTGCCCTCGAGCTTGGCGGCCGGGCAGTTCCAGCAGGTCTTGTTTTCGTTGTGAAGTTTATTTCCCATTTTTCATCCTCCCATTTCCATCCCCATCATCGGCACGACGTCCTCCACCGACGGAGATTCGGGAACATCAAAACGATTGCCCCTGGCGTATAAAAAAGCATTGCGGTCGTGCATGCCCGTGAACGGGCTATCCTCGAAGAGCTCCTCCGAGAGCTTGCCTCTAAGGTTGTATCCGGAGTTCGGCACGACTACGAGGTCCGGAGCCTTATCGACCTGTCCGCCGTGGTATATCTCTTCCTTCTTCCACGTTTCGGATACGACAGTATCACCGTTAATCTCCAGAGAACGGAGATCCTCCTTGATGTGCTCAATCAGCTCCTCCTCTTCGTCCTCCGAGACGGAGCCTCTGGGGTATTTCGACTTTTTGTTCAGGTAGATCCTGCCGTGCTCCAGCGCGAAGGCCTTCGTGCCCTCCTCGATCCTGTTGTACTTCTGCTTGTTTTCGTCGTCGCTCAGATCCAAGTAACCCTCTTGCTCAAGGAAGGCGTTGAGATTGACATTAAACTTGGTCCTCTCCATACCGTGATCGGACAGCATCACGAGGTTGTCCTCGGGCCTCATCCGGTCGTCCACTTCGCCGAGCTCCTCGTCTATCCTCTCGAAGAACTCCAAAAACTGTTCGCGGTAATCGTGATCCTCCTCCTCGTAGGCGTCCCAGAGAAAGTGCTCCAGCCTGTCCGTCCCCGTGAAAACCAGCATGAATGTGCTCCAATCGTACTCGTCCCAAAGGTAGCGATACGCTTTTATCCTTCCCTCCAGGGTATCGAAGAGCTCCTTGAAAAGTAGCCTCTCTGACTTGTGGCCCTTGTCGGCGTCCACGTCTATCCTGTAGTCCATTTCCTTCAGCTTTTCCAACAGCGTCTCGGGGTAGACCGCTTTATCCATATTCGGTGAGACGAAGCCCGAAACGTGGCAGCCCTCGAGCTCCCGGGCCGGATAGGTCGAGGGAACGTTAAGTATAACGTGACTCCCCCCGTTTAGCCAGAAGGCCGGCTTCTTTAGGCTGTGGAAGTTCGAAAACGAAAGGGTATATGTTCCTTCTATCACGTCCGTGAAGCCGTAGACGCCGTGTTCGCCCGGATTTCGGCCGGTGATTATGGTGCCCCACGATGTCGAGGATATCGCGGGAATAGATGAATCCATCTTCCCGAAGAAACCCTCGTCCTTGAGCTTCGCAAAGTTGGGCATGACGCCCTCCTCCGAAAGGTCATCCATCAGGCGGGGCGGTACCCCGTCGAGACCCACAATAACGTTCCTACCTTCGCTAGACATATCTAAATACCAACCAATCCTTTCTATCCCTAGCTATTTAAGGGTTGCGAAAAGTTACTATCATTCTTAGTAACTAAATTGTAAAACCTTTTTTAAAAGAATAGGAGATAGAAAAAGTGGTGCGAGAAAGATGTGTCCGGTAGGAGAGGAACACCTGAACACGCTCATGGAACTCGGCCTCAAGGAATACGAGGCCAAGACGCTAGCACACCTTCTTCAGCTCGGCGAAACCAAAGCCCCAAAGCTCAGCTCTATCAGCGGAGTGCCGAAAGCGAGGATATACGGGATTCTTGAGGGTTTGGCCGATCAGGGTTTAGTAGAAATAAAGCCGGGCAGGCCGTCGAAGTATCGCCCCAAACCGCCCGACGAAATTATCGAGAGGATGGTCCAAAATAAAAAGGACGAGATGGAGACGGAGATTGAAAGGATTCGCTCCGCCGAGGATGACTTCAAATCGGAATTTCAGAAAATCTACGAAACCAGCGCCGAGAAGTCCAGAGAACCGTTGCTCAGCACCGTCTCCGTTGGCGACCCATCGGAGAAGGAAACGGAGTTGATGTACGAGGATGCGGAAGAGAAAATCAACATAGTCTCCAAATCCATGGAATGGTTGCCCAAGGTGATCGAAACGCTCAAGAGAGCCATCGATCGGGGCGTCGAGGTCAAAGCACTATTTCTGTCCCGAGAACTTCTTGAGGAGGAAAACATCCCCATTCAGAAGAAGAGCATCGAGACTTTCGAGGAGGATCTGCCGGAAGCCGAGGCGAGGTTCAGCAAGTCCATACTTCCCCTGAGAGGATCCATGGTGGACCCGAGCTACGAGTACAAGTCCGGGAAGGCAATATTCCTCGTCGAGGAAAAGGACGTTCCGCTTAAACTCCGCGACGCTGCCATAACCGAAAATCCGAGCCTAGTCGCTGGGATGAAGCGTTATTTTGACCTTATATGGGAGCACGACTCGGAAGAGATCGAGCAATGATAGAAAAAGGAATAGTATTTATTCCAAACATAAAAAATTATTTAAAAGTATATTTGTATATATAGAATAAATGAGAAGAGTAGCAATAAGGATACTAAACCTGATCAAAGATGAACCTCTAAAACTCGAGGAAATCGCAAACCGATTAAATAAGAGCAAAAGCTGGATCTCCAACGTAGTCGGAGACCTGCAAAATGAAAACCTCGTCGAGAAAAACAAAGAAACAAAACTTTCAAACACCTATGAAGCGGCCACCCTCGCCAAACTCATGGAGTCCTACAAAGTTGAGAAAATCTTGACTGGAAAACGGGAAGAAATTTTGAAGTCGTTGTTGGAGGGTGACAAACCCGCGGAGGAACTGGAATCGGAGGGGTTCCCAAAATCTACGGTATACAGTGCTCTGAAAGATCTGAAGTCGGCGGGTGTAGTGGCGAAAAAAGATAAAAAATACGGGATAACCGATGACATCCTGCGAGATTTTCTAAAGGCCCGAAAGAGCCCCGACAGGGCCGGATACAGCGCGGACGGAGAACGGGTTTTAATCTTGGAGAACGGCGACGAGGAGGGTAGGATGACCGCCTTTTCGGCCTTCGATCGGTACGGGATAGGCTACTATCCCGTCAAGACTTACCTGTATCGTGGAGGGAGGGAACCGGGACCCGAGGACGTATTAGCCCACGCAGTCCTCTGCGCCGAGAACAAAAAACAGATGTCCATGTGCGGCGTATTCTACCTAAAAAACAAGGCCCATCTCGAACCGGGAAGGATGTGGAAACTCTCGAGAAAGTGGAAATGCACGGAAAGATGGGCCGATCTCTTGGCATACTTGGACCGGCGTGACGTGAAGCGAAATGATCTGTTTTTGCCCTGGGAAGAATTCGTTCAAACGGCGGAGGAATACGGCATCAGCCCGAGGGGAAAGCACCGGCAGGACAGGCTACTTGAAAGCCTAAAGAACGTAGGAGAGCGTCTCGATAACGAAGTGAAGGCGTACCTCATAGGAGGTGCAAACCTGATTCTCCGGGGATTGAAGGATGCGACAAAGGATATCGACCTGGTGCTCGAGAGCACAAAGGATTTCGACGCATTGATAGAAGCATTGAAAAGCTTGGAATACGGGGAAAAGGTGGAGATCGATCGTCCCTACGAGGAACTAGAACCCAAAGCGATCTTGGAGAGGAAGAGTTACCCTCGGTGGGACGTGTTCGTGAAAGAGGTAGGCGGAACCTTATGGCTGACGAGCGGAATGAAAGAAAGAAGCGAGGATTTCGAGGGGACTGGAAAACTAAACCTTCGCACCGTCTCCCCAACTGATATTTTTCTATTCAAGGCAGTGACCGACAGAAAAGGGGACCTCGAAGACGCGGCCCTGATAGCCCGAAAAGAAACGATCGACTGGCGGGAGATGTTCGAAGAAATAAACGAACAGGAGCGGATAACCGAGAGGCATCCATCCTTCGCAGTCCTCGACGCTCTAGGCCTTTTGAAGGAGAGGTACGACATAGACGTGCCGATCCGAAACAGGCTGGCCTCATACTGCCTCGAGAACGCGCTAACCCTCACCCTGAAGGAGCCAATGACAATCAAAGATTTAAGGGAGGAGATAGATTTCCCCGAACACCAGATCTACAACAAGCTGAGGAAGCTCGAACGAGAGGGCAAAGTAAAGGTAGACAGAAGCGAAAAGCTGAACAGGTACGAGAGAACCTAAAAATACGCCAAACTTTTGACGCTCGACAACTCCGGCAATTCGCAGGGGTCACCAAAATATCGGAGTCCTGAGAACGAAAGAAAAAAGTCATCGAAACACCTCCTATATCCGAAAAAATTTAAAGACAAAAAAGGTCTCCCGAATCTCTTGAATCATCCAAAACCCCAAAATTACCCCGAACGAACGACGAATATCCTTAGAACCCGAGCCTCGTCGCCGGGATGAAGCGCTATTTTGACCTGATATGGGAACACGGCTCGAAAGAAATCGAGAAATGAATTCTTTATAATTACGTCAAAAGCGAAGAGACATTTAAGCAGGGAACGAAAACCCTCACACGAGCGTGAGACCGTGAAAAACTCCAAAATCAGAGAGAATTTGCTAAATAGACTCAAATCCCTGCTAAATTTCGATAAACTAAAATTTGTCTATTTATACGGTTCCGTTCCACGCAGAGAAAGCACGGAAAGGTCGGACATCGACATCTGTCTCTATTACGAAGAAGAAAAAGAGAGCCTTCACGAGAAGCTTCTCAAAATAAGCGGTTCTCTACCCGATAAGTACGATGTGCATATGTTTCAACTCCTCCCGCTCCCGATTAAAAAGGAAGTTTTTAGCGGTGACTTGCTCTATGCCGAAAATAGAGGTTTCGTCCATGACCTAGCAAGGGAAACGATCAAGGATTACGAAAACTTTGAACCCAGATACAAATATATACTTCGCGGAAAGGCCGGCATGGAGGCCAAAATCTAATGGAAGAGAGAATTCTTTCGAAGATCAACGACGCTAAGGACAACATCGAACTCGTTAGAAAAAATTTTCCGGATGATTACGAGAAAGTTAAATCGTTTTCAAAGCTTGAAAGGGACGGACTTTACAAAAATATCGAATTTGCGATACAAAACGTTCTCCACATCTGCGCTATAATATTAAAAGAAGAGGACCTCCGAGTTCCCGAAAGTGACGAAAGCATGCTCGAAGAACTTCGAGCGTCGGGAGTACTCAAAGAGGAAACTGTAGAAACTATGAGAAATATGAAGGGTTTTCGAAACTACCTAGTCCACAGGTACGGGGAAATAGACGGCAAGACGGCATATAATAATATAAAACCAGGTATAGAAGACTTTGAAAAAATATTCAAGAAATTCAGGGATTATATAAAGAGTTATGAATAAATTTATCCAAAATTTTGCTCAATACCTGATCCAACAAAATAAAGAAAATAGAAAGGGTGACGCGCCGCTTCAAATATCCGCGGCACGATTTTTAACTTCAGGTTTTTCTTCGATCTTCTTCTCGGCCTTTGCGACAATAATCTCTTTTTCAAAGTCCAAAGTTATGGTGACCTTTGCCGAAATTTTGCTTTCTTGAAATCCTCTATCCTCATCGTCCATGTTATCCGACTTCCTATGTTCCTCATTCAGCGTTTACAGTTCGTACCAGGTGCCTTCGTTTTCCGTAGTCGGGGGTACCGATATTCCGTAGCTGGTCTTAAATCCGGAGTTGGGATAGAACGTTATAATCGCAGTCTCTGAAGGTCCTAACGGTTGAGTGAAATCGGTTCCGTCCGCATCGAGGCTGATCTCGGCTATGTCGCCCATAGTCTCGAGCATGTATTGACCAGTGCCGCTCACATCCTGCAGCTTGGTGACTTCAAACTGAGTGGAATCGATGTGTTGAACCTCGTAGGAAGACTTGTACTGTATTATAGTGTTTTCGAGGTTTATTCCCTGAGAGCCCGCGTAGGGCCTGACGATAAGATTTATGTTTTCTATTTTATTATTCACGTTATCAGTCTGTCCTTTCGCGGCAAGCACTCTGATGCCTGACGAAACTTCCGCGATGGTTTCCTGTCCGGTGGCTCTGGCCTGCTGTTGTAGCGAACCGGCCGTGTTGATGAGTACTCCCGCGGCGACGGAAGCGACGATAATCATCGCGATGAACACGATCATCGTGCCGATACCGACGATACCGCGATTTTCCTCGTCAAGATTCTGACCTTTCAGTAAATCTCTATTAATTTTTTCTCACCCCTTTACGAGTATTTGTAATTATGACATATGCGAGAAGGCGTTAAATAGGGCTTTTACACAATTATCAGTCTACGATTATTGATAATGAAAAATAAATACTCTAAGGCTTTCAAAACAGAAAAATATTAACAAAAATATACTAAATAGATTTTAAAGTAAAAATATATTTACAAATATTCCGTGGGGCGAAAAAAGCGCGATTATGATTATCAAGGTCAAAAATTAAGTCTGATCAGGTTTTGTTGTCGTTCAAAAAAGCCATATTTGTCCTCCAAAGTATCCGCCACGGACCAAGACCACCCTTTATTCCGCATGACGATCTAGGAATAGCTAGTCACTTGATTAAATTTTTGTTATGGGTGTAACAAAAATTATAGAACTTAAACCTCAAATTTTGAACTCTTAATCTACCGAACGTTCACCTTTCGGACTAACTCATCGACCTCTTCTGGATGAGCCATTAGAGCACATGGCATTCCGACCGTCTTTAACAAGTGTTCACTTTTCCTAATTTCCTCGAACAACGGGCTTAAAAGGCCCGCCTCCAATCTGGACTGAGTTAGATTATGAGTGGAAACGTCCGAAACGGGACAGGGAGTCAAATCCCCCGAGGGCGTGACATGAGCGAAACCCCTTCCAGCGGATACACATCCACCGAAAAACTCCTCGTCCCCTGGGGAATGAATGATGTACATATCCTTCTCTTTTCTATAGGAAAGCATCCTTTTCCTGAACTCCTCGCGCTGTTTAGGAGTCAACATCAAACTTCGACCACCCCCCTCCGAAAAGCTTGCATTTTCCGAGGGAATATATTCTATGAAGACCCCGAGCTTAACCCCTTTTTTGACGAACCAATCTATTACATCCCTTCTCATCCAATACCAGAAGTTTCGCCGAGTGATCGTAACGGATATTCCCGCGGGCGTCCCAGTCCCCCTTATTTTCCTCAACGACTCGATAGAATGATCGAATACGCCCTTTCCCCTCCTCAAATCGGTAAGTTTCTCCCCGCCCTCCAAACTGACCAGAACGATCAGGTTATTTATCCCCTTCAAATCTTCCAAGACTTCCGAGTCTATCTCGGTCCCGTTCGTCAATAAGATAAAAAATCTATCCTTAAATTCTCCAACCAAACTGAGAATATTGGGGCGTAAAAACGGCTCCCCACCCGAAATCACGAAACAGAATACGCCTAGTTCGCAAGCCTCCTCCATAATCGATCTCCATTCCCCCGTCCTTAACTCTTCTCTTTCCCTTTTCTCATCCAAAATTCCCACAGTGGCTGCAAAACATCCCGCGCAGTTGAGATTGCATCTAGAGGTGACACTTAATACCAGCGCCGGTGGTACCATCAACCCCCTCCCCAGATGCTTTTTCCTCAAATTTTGATTTCTCTTCAGCGAACGCATAAGCCTGTAACCCGCTGGTAAGTACCTCGGATTCTTTAATAGATGAGGAATCACGACCTCTGACAGAACCGAGCCAAATCCACTCAGGCCGGATAGGTTAGATATAAATCTAATAATTTTTCCTTTCATAGTATTAAATTCTAAATTTTTATCTATATTAATTAATTTATAATAGCTTTAAATCTATTATATTTATTAAAAACAGTTTTTAGACTATTATTTTGTCTTCCCAACTATATTTGGAGCGACTGAGTTCCAAATCTGGCCGACTATCCACGGAATCGCACTCATCACTAGTACCAAACCCCAACCCTCCAAGCCGATGGACGCGGTCCGCAAGACATCCGAAAGGCCGGGTAAGTAGGTCGCCATTATCAGGAGGCCCGTACACAGAGCCAGCGCCATCCAGACGTACCTGTTTAGCGTTATGTCGTTCCTCAGGAAGGGCGAGCCCCGATCCCTCATGTTAAAGACGTGCCAGAGCTGGGAGAAGGCCAGCGTGAGGAATGACACGGTGATTACCGGATTCGAGTCCATGATGTCAGGGGGCATGCCGTACCACCCGGCGGCGATCACAAAGGACGCCAGAACCACCACCCCTATCAAAACGCCGTACGTCCCTATCCCGGTCCAATGACCCCGGTTCAGTATCGGCTCGTCGGAGGACCGGGGAGGCTCGTTCATTATGCCTCGACTCCCCTCCCCCACCCCGAGTGCAAAGGCGGGGAAAATGTCCGTGACGACGTTTAGGAAGAGTATCTGAAGCGGAAGGATGGGCAGCGGGAACGCGAAGAGGGAGGCCAAAAGAACGACGAACAGCTCGCTGAGGTTGCACGAGAGGAGATAAAAGATGAACTTCCTGATGTTTCTGAATATTACCCTCCCCTGCTCCACGGCCTTCGCGATGGTCGAGAAGTTATCGTCCTGGAGAATCATGTCGGCGGCCTCTCGAGCCACCTGCGTTCCCCTCTTTCCCATGGCAATTCCTATGTCAGCCTTCTTCAGGGCGGGCGCATCGTTGACACCGTCACCCGTCATGGCAACGACCGACCCTTTCTCCTGGTGAATTTCTATTATGTCGAGCTTCTGTTTCGGTTCCACTCTGGCGAACACGGGCGCCTCCGAGAAGCGATCCCTTTCCTTCTGATCCAGCTCGCCGGCGGCCTTGATTTCTCCACCTTCCACCACATCCACTTCCTCGTTGTCCACTAGTCCGACCTCGTAGGCGATCTTTCTGGCCGTCTTCGCATGATCGCCCGTGACCATTATCACCCTTATCCCGGCGCTCTGACACTCGTCTATCGCCGGTTTGACTTCGCTCCTGGGCGGATCCATCATCGCCACAAGCCCCAGGAACGTAAGCCCCTCATAGGGTTCCTCATCAGGATCTTCAACCTCCTTCGTGGCCAACGCCAGCACCCTGAGCCCGTCCTCGGCCATCTCGTCGTTCTTCTCCAGCCACCTTTTCCTCTCCTCCGAACCGAGTTCCGTCTCCCCATCCTCAGTCAGGACGCTCGAGCTGACCTCGAGGACGGCTTCCGGAGCCCCCTTCACGGCAACCTGGTAGCTCCCATCCCTCTCGTGATAAGTGGCCATCATCTTGGTGGACGGGTCAAATGAAACTTCCCTAACCTCGGGTTTGGATTTTAAAACTTCTGGCCTTTTCATGCCTGCTTTAAGGCCCGACACTAGGAGCGATACCTCCATCGGGTCCCCCACAAACTTCCTTTCATCCTCGTCCTCGCTGTAGGAGGCGTTGTTGCACAGGACTCCCGTCTCGAGGGCCTTTTCCAATATCTCGTCGTCAGCCACATCCATCTCCCCACGGCCGGACGAAAACTCCCCCTCCGTCTCGAGACCGGTCCCACTCACCTCCACCTCTCCGGGCTTGAGCGCGTACTTGCTTACAGTCATCTCGTTTTCAGTGAGCGTGCCCGTCTTGTCGGTACATATAACGTTCGTCGACCCCAGTGTCTCCACCGACGAGAGTCGGTTCACGAGAGCGTTCCTCTCGGCCATCCTCCACATGCCCCTCGCAAGCGCTATGGTCGCGACAATGGGCAGGCCTTCGGGGACCGTCGCAACGGCTAGAGCTATCGCGGTCTCTATCATCAGGAGGAGTTCCCTTCCCTGGAGAATTCCCGCAACTCCAACTATCGCAGCTATGACGAGGAGAAGGGGAATCAATTTCTGGGCGAGCTTGTCGAGCCTCCTTTCGAGGGGAGTCTCTTCCTCCTCTCCCGCCTCCTTGATGAAGGAGGATATCTCTCCCATCTCGGTCCTCATGCCCGTGGAGACGACCACTGCCTTCGCCGAGCCCCTCGTGAGAAAGGTTCCGTTGTAAAGCATGTTCTTCCTCTCGGCGAGGGGGGTCTCCTTTTCCACAGTGCCGGTTTCCTTGTCCACTGGGACTGACTCCCCGGTCAGGGCGGATTCGTCGACCTTGAGCTTGGAGGTCTCGACCACCCTGAGGTCCGCTGGCACTATATCGCCGGATTCGAGAACGACGATGTCACCCGGGACCAAGTCCTCCGCGTTTATTTTCTTGACTTCGCCCTCTCTCAGAACCTTGGCGCCGACCTTGGTCAATTCCCGGAGCGACTCCATGGACCTTACCGCCCTCATCTCGGTGATGAATCCTATGGCGGCGTTTATGACCAGCACCACCGCGATGGCAACCCCTTCTATGTACTGTCCGAACAGAAACGATACCACGGTCGCGACTGTGAGCAATCCTACTAGGAGGCTCTTGAACTGCTCGACCAAAATTTTCCAGCTACTTTCCTCTTCTATCTCTTCGATCTTGTTAATCCCAAACTTCTTTCTTCTCGCATTCGCTTCACCCTCTGTCAGTCCCTCGCCCATCGAAACCCCGTAGTGTTTCAGCACATCTTTCTCGCTTTTCGTCCAAGGCTCTTTGAGGGCCTTCAATTTAGAGGGTTTCATGGAAAGCCTTTGCTCACTTTTTGCTTCGGGCATAATTCGCACGGCCTAGAAGAAGTCGTTTTATTTCTCGTTCAGTTTTAAATTAAGAATGATTATCTTATATTTTTACTTAATCTTCCGACGGAGAAACCGCCTTAGAACCTTTTAAAAATTAGAAATAGCAATGGACAGGCCAACGACAGTTTTTAGTAAAGAAGAGGACAAACATTCGCTCAGGTCCAGTTCCTCTTCAACACAAAGAAGTCATGGAGCTCTTATCATCCGAGCATGAAAAAAGCTTTCTTTTAAATCCACTTATTAATTATTAATAATGGATTGACCCGATATGCCCCTTCGACTAATCGAAATGTTGGTTCCCGAGGAAAAAAGCGAAAACGCAGAAGAGATACTGGAAGACAATGAGTTAGCTTTGGATTTCTGGACGGACCGGGTCTCGGACGGGAACGTATCCTTCAACATCATAGTCCGGGCGGAAAAAAGTCAGAACCTAGTCGACGAACTGTCTGAGAACTTCTCTGGTTTCGAATGCTTCAAACTGCTTCTTACCTCTCTGGAGGCGGTGGTCCCCCATCCCGAAGAGGAGGAAAAAGAGGAGTGGGAAAAGTCAGAGGAGGAAAAAACCGAATCCCCGTCCATCACGAGGGAGGAGCTCTACTCGAACCTCACGGACAGGTGCAAGATAAGCGGGGCCTATATCGGTTTGATATCACTTTCCGCCGTTGTCGCCGCCATAGGCGTTTTGAGAAACGATATCGCCGTGATAGTCGGAGCGATGGTTATAGCGCCGCTGGTCGGACCGAACATGGGCCTATCACTCGCCACTACCCTAGCAGAACCGGAACTGGGGAGAAAGGCCCTCAAAACAATAGGAGCCGGAATAGCGATGGCCTTCTTCATCTCCTTCTTAATCGGTATATTCCTAGACGTGAATCCAAATTTAGGGTTTATCTACTCAAGGACGGAGGCGGGCATCGCCGACGTCGCCCTCGCCCTCGCCTCCGGCAGCGCCGGGGCGCTGGCTTTCACGAGGGACGTTTCTACCGCGCTGGTCGGCGTGATGGTTTCGATAGCCCTCCTGCCCACGCTGGTGGCCTCCGGTCTACTGATGGGATCCAGTTATCTTTTCATGGGCGGCGAAGCCGCCGCTCTGTTTTTGATAAACCTGATCTGCATCAACCTCTCCGGAGTCGTGACCTTCAGGATAGAGGGAATCCTGCCAAAGGACTGGTGGCAGGCGGACAAGGCAAAGAAAATGAGCAGAACGGCCTTGATAGTCTGGATCGTGCTACTTTCGATCCTTACCGTCATGATCTACTACTTATGAGGGATGAGATCCAAAAAAACAATAATTCAATGAACTACCAGCACGGAACAAGGAGCTCTCTTGACCACGCCCTCGGCTACCGAGCCCAAGTGGATGGTCCCGAGATCCGATTTTCCTCGACCGCCGACCATTATTAGATCGTGATCGTTTTCCTTCACGTAATTAATTATCGTCATGCTGATGTCCATCCCAGTTAAGACCTCAGTATCCGCCTCGACCCCATTATCCTCCGCTTTGGACTTCAACCTATTGACGAACTCCTCGGCCTCCTTGAACTCACCTTCGCTACCCTCGCTCACATCCTCCCTCCCGTACTCAAAGATCGGAACTACCCTGAGAATGGTCAGGTGATTGTCCAATTCCTTGGCTTCTTCGAGGGCGTAATCGAAAACTCCCTCACTAAAAGAGGAACCGTCCACCGCAACTAGAATTTTTTTCATACAAAATTACCTGTGTAAGCCGCGTTAAAGGGCTTAACGGGTATCGCTGTTCTCTTCCAAGTCCTTCCTGAGTTCCTCAAAGAAGAAGTACGTATCGTGGGGTCCAGGCCCGGCCTCGGGATGGTACTGCGCGGCCTTTATCGGCATATCCTCGTGCTCGACGGCCTCGACGGTATCGTCGTTCAAGTTTATCTGGGTTACCTCCAGGCCGACGTCTTTAAGGCTCTCCTCGGTTACCGCGAAACCGTGATTTTGAGTGGAGATGAAAACTCTCCCGCTTTCCAGATCCTTTACCGGATGGTTTATCCCCCTGTGTCCGAACTTGAGCTTGAAAGTCTCCGCACCCAAGGCCAGAGATATAAGCTGATTCCCGAGGCATATCCCGTAAAGCACAGTTTCTCCGAGTAAACCTTTCACCGTCTCGATGGTTTCGTCCAGAAGTGCGGGATTCCCGGGACCGTTCGAGACCAAAACTCCGTCGGGATCCATATCTAGGATTTCGTCGGCCCCAGTGTCGTGAGGAACTAGAGTCACGTCGATTCCCTCCTTCAAGGTGTTTGTGAGTATGTTCTGCTTGTAGCCGCAATCAATCATTGCGAGCTCCAAATCGCCGCCGTTTTCGAACCTGTGTCTCTCGTCGATCGATACCTCCTCCACCAAGTATTCCTTCTCCTTGATGCTCTTCTGCTCCTTGGCCTCGCGTACGAGTTCATCCCTATCAACTTTACCCTCACCCGCCGAGACCACCGCCTTCATGGTACCGTGGACCCTGGCCTTTCTCGTCAACATCCTCGTATCGACGCCTTCTATCCCAGGAATATCAAACTCCTTCAGAAACTCGTCCAAGCTCTTCTCCGCTCGATAGTTGCTGTGGTACCTACAAAGATCCCTTATGACGAGTGCTTCCGACTTGATTCCGTCG
>CAZEBR010000016.1:34468-37381 GCA_964510375.1 Hadarchaeota archaeon (SeqCode)
CAGGGGATAAGTGAGCATGAGAATCTGTCCATTGTAGGATGGGTCCGTGAGCGCTTCCACGTAACCGGTCATTCCAGTCTCGAAGACGAGCTCTCCGGTAGCTCTGCCCTCCGCTCCGAATCCTTCCCCTTCTATGAAAGTCCCGTCTTCCAGCGCCAGATATCCCTTCATTCTATCTCCTCCGCGTATTCTTGGATCGGCTTGACGTTCATCTTTCCTTTTTTAATCCTCTTTATTGCGTTAACCGCTGCAGTCGCCCCCGCCATGGTCGTGATGTAGGGGATATCGAAGTTGACCGCGGCGGCTCTGATCTTGAATTCGTCCGTCTTGGCGCCTCTACCCACGGGGGTGTTTATGATCAAATCAATCTTATCGGACTTTATGAGATCCAGGACGTTTGGTCTTTCTATATCGCTCACCTTCGGGACTATCTCCACGTCTACACCCATGTTTTTGAGTTTCCTCCCCGTTCCCTCGGTGGCGTAGATCTTGAACCCCATGTTCTCGAGGTTCGAAGCCACTAGCGTGACCGTCCTGAGGTCCTTGTTTCTTACCGAGATGAATACGTTTCCTTCCTTCGGAAGCTCCATCCCGGCGGACACTTGTGATTTGTAGTAGGCCTTTCCGAAATCCGAGTCTATGCCCATCGCTTCACCCGTCGCCTTCATCTCCGGTCCCAAGACCGTGTCCACTCCCGGAAGATTGGAGAACGAGAAGACGGCCTCCTTGACCGAGACGTGGTCCACATCCACCTCCTCCGTGAAGCCCAGATCCTCCAGCGTCTCGCCGACCATCACCTTTGTGGCTATCTTGGCGAGCTGTACCCCGGTGGACTTGCTGAGGTAAGGAATCGTTCTGGAGGCCCTGGGATTGACCTCCAACACGTAAACCTTACCGTCCTTGACCGCAAACTGAATGTTCATAAGCCCTACGACGTCTAGCTTCTTTGCCATGGCTTCGGTTGCCCTCCTCATCTCCTCCCTTGCCTTCTCCGAGACGGACTGTGGCGGGAAGACGCATGCCGAGTCGCCGGAGTGGACGCCCGCCTCCTCCGTGTGTTCCATCATTCCCCCAATGACTGTGTCCTCGCCGTCGGAAACTGCATCGACCTCGACCTCCACCGCCTCCTCCAAGAACTTGTCTATGAGTATGGGTTTGTCGGGCGATACATCTATCGCCTCATGAATGTAATTTTCGAGTTCCTCCTCGGCGTACACGATTTCCATTCCCCTTCCGCCGAGAACGTACGACGGTCTCACCAGCACTGGGTAACCAATCTTCCCCGCAATATCCAACGCCTCCTCGTAGGACCTCGCGGTCCCGCCTTCGGGCTGGTTCAAGCCGAGATCGTCTATCATCTCGCCGAATCTCTGCCTGTCCTCCGACATGTCTATGGACTTCGGCGAGGTTCCGAGAATGTTCACCCCCTCCTTTTCGAGTTCTTCCGCTATATTGAGCGGCGTCTGCCCCCCGAACTGCACTATTACCCCCATCGGGTTCTCTTCCTTAATAATCCCGAGAATGTCCTCGGCCGTGAGTGGTTCGAAGTAAAGCTTGTCCGAGGTGTCGTAGTCCGTGGATACGGTCTCCGGGTTGCTGTTGACCATTATGGTCTCGTAACCCATCTCGTCGAGTGCGAAGACGGACTGGACGCAGCAGTAGTCGAACTCAATCCCCTGGCCTATCCTGTTGGGGCCCGATCCCAGAATCATGACCGACTCCTCGTCCGTCTTCCTTACCTCGGTTTCATCCTCGTAGGTGGAATAATAATAGGGGGTCTTTGCCTCGAATTCCGCCGCACAGGTGTCGACAGCCTTGTAGGTGGACTTGACACCCTCCTCCATCCTCTTGTCCCTGACCTTCTTTTCCTCCGAATTAAGCAGGAAAGCGATCTGATCGTCCGAGAATCCGTACCTCTTTGCCTTTTCCAGAACCTCCTCCGGAAGAGCATCCAGCTCCTCGTACTGGCTAATCTGACCCTCGACCTCTATAATCTTCTTTATCTTGGCTATGAACCAGGGATCTATCTGGGTCATTTCCGAGACTTCCTCCACGGAGTAACCCTCCATCAGAGCGTGCCTTATGTAGAAAATCCTGTCCGGTGTGGGTTCAACGAGTTTCCTCTTCAGGTCTACACCTTCCAGGTCGACCTGGTTTCCGTCCGCTCCGAGCCCGGAGCGTCCGACCTCCAGGGAGCGCATCGCCTTCTGGAGCGCCTCCTCGAAGGTCCTTCCGATGGACATGGTCTCCCCGACGGACTTCATCTGCGTGGTAAGCGTCTCGTCGGCACCGGGGAGCTTGTCGAAGGGCCACCTCGGGGCCTTGACCACCGTGTAGTCGATCGTCGGTTCGAATGAGGCGGGCGTCTCCTTGGTGATATCGTTCGGAATCTCGTCGAGCGTTAGGCCGACCGCCAGCTTCGCGGCTATCTTGGCTATCGGGAATCCGGTGGCCTTTGAGGCGAGGGCGGAAGACCTGGAAACCCTCGGGTTCATCTCGACGAAGATCATCCTGCCGTTTTCCGGGTTGACTGCGAACTGGATGTTTGATCCCCCAGTCTCGACGCCGATTTCCCTGATGATGTCTATGGAATAGTCCCTCATCCGCTGGTATTCCCTGTCGGTGAGGGTCTGTGAAGGTGCGCAGGTAATGGAGTCCCCCGTATGTATACCCATCGGATCCATGTTCTCTACGGTACAGATGATCACGACATTGTCAGCAAAGTCCCTCATGACTTCAAGTTCGTATTCCTTCCAACCCTCCGCAGATTCCTCAATCAGGACTTGGTTTATCCTGCTCTTGCTGATACCTCTCTCCGCGATATCACGGAGCTCCTCTTGATTGTAAGCTGAACCGCCTCCAGATCCTCCCAAAGTGTATGCGGGACGTACGACGACCGGATAACCGATCCTG
>CAZEBR010000017.1:0-2589 GCA_964510375.1 Hadarchaeota archaeon (SeqCode)
CTTTTTATTGAACGCACGTTTAAAAGATAAGCCAATTCCGAGCGATGAACTACCGGAACTTGTCAGTTATTGAGCCCCCAAAGTTACACTTTTCCCGCTCCAGCTCCTGCTGATAGAAACTTTTACCAACAATTTTAGGTAACAAATGTTCAGGTCGCGAGGAGGAACATAATGAATCAAGGACCAAAATTAAGGGGAAAAGTAGCTCTGATCACGGGTGCTAGCTCCGGAATAGGTAAGGCCACTGCGATGGCTCTGGCGAAAGGAGGAGCAAAAATATCGTTAGCCTCCAGAAGTGAGGACCGACTGAACAAGATCGTCAAAAAAATCGAGGATTCTTTCGAGACGGATGCGATAGCAGTTCCGACCGATGTGAGACACGAAAAGCAGGTAAAAAAGATGATCAAAAGGACCGCAGAGGAGTTCGGCAAAATCGATATTCTCGTAAACAACGCGGGGTTGATATACAGAAAGAAGGTCGAGGACCTCGCAGTTGAAGAGTATCGAAACCTGATGGAAACTAACGTGAACGGAATGTTTTTCACGACTAAATTTGGCCTTCCTTACCTAGAGGAAACGGAAGGAAACTTGATTTTTGTCGGAAGTTGCGCCGGGAAATATCCTATGAAAGAAATTCCGGTGTACGTGGGGACAAAATGGTGGACGAGAGGTTTTGCTCACAGCGTGGAGGCCGATGTAGGAGAGAAGGGCGTAGCCGTGACCGTCGTTAATCCGTCGGAGGTCCGGACGGAAATCAAGGGAGAAACTGAAGAAACGTACAAGGATGAGTTTGAGGAAGGGGAAGTAACGGAACCGGAAGAAGTCGCCGAAGTGATCGCCTTTGCTGCCACTCAGAAGAACTCGACTCTGAGCGAAGTAGATATTTACAGGAGAAACAAACTTTCGGATCACCTAGGTTAAAATCATCCCTGAGGTATCCGGCCGGAACCAACAGTTCACAACTTCAAAAGTCTAGCATTAATCGCTACTATAATAGTACTCATAGACATCAACAGAGCTCCGATTGCAGGTGGCATGATTATTCCCCAACCGGCAGCTACTCCGGCGGCAAGCGGGATGGCAATTGCGTTGTAGCCCGTAGCCCAGAAGAGATTTTGGACCATCTTGCTGTGAGTCTTCTTTCCGAAGAGTATCAATTTCGTAACGTCTGACGGATTGCTTTCGACCAAGATTATGTCGGCAGTCTCGGCGGCGACGTCGGTTCCAGAACCTATAGCTATCCCGACATCCGCCTGCGCCAGTGCGGGTGCATCGTTCACCCCGTCACCCGTCATCGCCACGACTTCACCTTTTTCCTGAAGCTCCTTTATCTTTGCCTGCTTTTCGTCGGGGAGTACCTCTGCAAAATAGCCGTCAAGACCCAGCTCTTCCGAAACGGCTTTTGCGGTGGCTTCGTTGTCACCCGTCAACATCCAACATTTTATTCCCTCTTCCCTCAGTTTCTCGACGGCCTCGTAGGAATCCTCCCTGATACGGTCGGAAAGGCTTATCGTGCCCAAGAGGTCGCCGTCAACCACCAAATAAACGACGGTCGCGGATTCTTCGGTTTTCAAATCATTGGGTACCTCGAGGTCGTTCTCTGAAAGGTAGTTTGAACCGACGACTTTCACCGATTTTTCCTCTATGGTTCCCTCTATACCCCTCCCTTCGATGGCCTGAAAATCGGAAACTGAAAGGACTTCGATATCCATATCTTCCGCTTTTTTCATGATACCAGTGGCGATCGGATGATCCGAATTCTGCTCCAAGGAAGCGGCCAGCCGAATGATTTCCCTCTCATCGTAATCACCCACGGATCTCACCGAACTGACCTCGAAAACTCCCTCGGTCAGGGTCCCGGTTTTGTCAAACACTAGAGTTGTTATATTTCTCGAATTCTCAAAGGCGGTCCTATCGCGAATTAATAATCCGTTCTTGGCCGATATCGAGGTCGAGACCGCACTGACCAGTGGGATTGCGAGTCCGAGGGCATGGGGGCAGGTGATAACCATGACGGTGGCCATTCTCTCGATGGCGAACTGTAATTCGCTCCCCGTCAGAAGCCACGCTAAAAGGGTCAGAGAACCGGCGGTGAGAGCAATAATGGTGAGATAGAAAGCAGCCCTGTCCGCGAGTCTCTGAGTCTTGGACTTCGATTCTTGGGCCTCCTGTACTAAATCGATAACCTCGGAAAGATAGGAGTCCTCACCGGCACTCTTTATTTCCGCTTTTAGAGACCCTTCACCATTTATCGATCCTCCTATGACCTCGTCGCCCTCTTCCTTCGAGACGGGCTGAGATTCTCCTGTAAGCATCGATTCATCGACGTAGCTACTTCCCTCAACGATTTTCCCGTCCGCCGGTATCTTCTCACCGGGTTTTACTAAAACCAAATCTCCTTCGGACAGCTCCTTAATTTCAACGTCCACGGCTTCTCCACTTTCGATCCGATGGGCCTCGGAGGGCATGAGTTTAGCGAGTTCCTTCAGCGAACGGGAGGCGGACATGACCGACCTCATCTCGATCCAATGACCAACCAGCATTACATCGATCAGTGTAGCCAACTCCCAGAAGAAAAATTTCCCTTCC
>CAZEBR010000017.1:2616-37195 GCA_964510375.1 Hadarchaeota archaeon (SeqCode)
AGACCCAAGACGACGGCGGCACTGTAAAAGAATGCGACCGATATCGCCACCGCTATCAGGGTCATCATCCCGGGCGATCGATCCTTTAACTCCGAGTAAATTCCATCAAGAAAGGGCCATCCCCCGTAAAAATATATGAAAGTGGCAAGGACCAGAATCACATATTTTCTTCCCGAAAAAATTAGTTCAAAATTAAGCCAACCCTGTAGGGTCGGGGACAAAAGCAAGATCGGAACAGTAACTAGAAGAGAGATGAAAAATCTTTTCCTGAAATCTTCCAACATCTCCTCGTGAGAATTGCCTGACCCATTCTCCCCCTGATCATTCTTCAAGTTTTGATTCCCCCTTCTACTCTAAATCAGTAAAACATTTCCTTATTTTTGGAGTTTTTCTGTGGCCAAAACATAATTATTTGCTCGCTAAACGGTCTTAGTTAGGACAAGAATTACGGAGCAGGAAAGGTCGCAGACCACTCTTACTCTTCAGTATCCTCCGACTCAACTCTATCGCTAACCTTTTTAACCTTCTCGAACTCTTCCCTCGAGAGAACCTTTCCGAGATCCAGCAAGACTATCAATCTGTTTTCACCGATCTTCCCGACTCCCCTCAAGTACTCCTCGGATATTTCCGTGGCGACAAGTTCAGGGGTCGGGTCGATGTCGTCCTCGGGAATTTCCAACACATCGGTAACAGTATCTACGATCATTCCCGTGAACTGATCTTCGAATTCCGCTATTACTATCCTGGTGTCCTCGTCGTGTTCCTTTGTCCCCAAATCAAGCCTTTTTCTCAAGTCTATTATCGGGGTAATCGATCCTCTCAGATTTATAACTCCCTCCACAAATGGAGGGGCTGTAGGCACTTGGGTAGTCTCTTCCATCCGGGAAATTTCCTTGATTTGAGTCACATCTGCTCCAAATTCTTCCGGACCCAGCTTAAAAGTCAAAAACTTTTTAGAATTTTCTTCAGTTCCTATGAGCGTTTCTTCATCCGTTCTCATTTTGGCTCACCTCGATTTTGTTTTATAGTTTTTCCTCCTCCTCGAACTCGTAGACCCTTGCATTAAGTTCTTAGCCCAAGGTAAAAAATCCTTTTGTGTGTTAATCTTCGGATACCATGAATATTTATTATCATGAATCAAATTTCTTAAAAACCAGAGTTGATCAGGGTTATATTTTACAAAACATGTAGTAGTAAGAATCAAGTCAATGAATTAATTTAAGTACTAGTCTGAAAACAAAGAAATAGGTGAAATAGTTGGAATGCCCCAATTGCGGTTCCCAAAACTTTATCTATACCGCAAAGATGTACCCAATCTCCATACATGTTTGCGAGTGTGGACAGACTGTCCGTGAGGAAATGGGAGAGTAAAGAATTCAATGGAAACTTTTGACAATCAAACTCAATAGTTAAGGAGTCTCATTCCACCCACTTCCTCATAAATTCCTTCCGCCACCAGTCCAAATCCTTTTCCTTAACACGTTTTTTCAGTTTCTGGAGTCTATCTCTTCTCTCGTCCTCCTTCATGCATACCGCTTCCTTGATTCCGTCCGCAACCTCTTGAGTATCGTAAGGATTGACGTGGAGGGCTTCTCGGAGTTCCTCGGCGGCACCAGCAAAGTCCGAAAGGACAAGGACGCCATCGTCGGAGGCCGCTACGTACTCCTTGCATACCAGGTTCATCCCATCATTTAGAGGGGTAACAAGGCCAACATCCGCTATACTATAGTAAGGAACTAATTCCTCGAGGTCGGGAAGAAACCTGTGGAAGGACTTGACGGGCGTCCAGTCGGCTTTGGAGTACTCACCGTTAATTCTCCCCAGTATTCTATTTATTCGGTTCCTGATGGTCTGATACTCTTCGACACTCCTTCGGCTCGGTGGTATTCTCTGAACAAGCGTGACTTTACCCTGAAACTCCGGATATTCCTCCAAGAATAACTCGAAGGCCTTAAGTCGTTGTGGGATCCCTTTCGTGTAATCTAGCCTATCGACGCTAACGATTATCTTTTCAGCCTCGATTTCGTCCTTCAAGTATTGGGCCTTTTCTTTTGCCTTTTCTTTTTTAGGAATCGAGCTGTAAAGGTCATAATCTATTCCTATCGGAACGGTTGACGCTCTCGTTACTCTGCTACCTTCTCTAATTCGGGGTCTCTTCTTGTCGACCTTTTTACCCATCATCTCGGCACACGAAAGAAAGTTGTCGAGATATCGATTTGCATGAAAACCGACGAAATCCGTTCCCAAGAGTCCATCCATTATCTCTTCCCCCCACGGTATGGCACCAAATATCTCCCAAGGGGGCCAGGGGATGTGCCAAAAATAGGCGATATCTGCCTCAGGTAGCTCTTCCCTGATCATTTTTGGAACTAGTATAAGGTGGTAATCGTGAACCCAAATCAAATCGTTTTCCTGGTACTCATCGATGACCGCTTCCGCATACTTTTTGTTAACTTCATAATACGTCTCCCAGTAACTCTTTGCGGAACTGTAATCTTTGAGGATGGATTTTTCCAGGAAAGAATGGCTGATCGGCCAGAGTATACTGTTAGAAAACCCCAGATAGAACTCGTCCACCTCCTTACGGGAAAGCTTAATCCTCTTAAGAGTATATCCGTCTTCATCCGGGACTTTCACTTTGCTCTCAGAATTCAAGACGTCGAAATCAACCTCGTCGCCCCGACCCCATGCAATCCAGAGTCCGTCAGTATTTTCCATGACAGGATTTATAGCTGAGGTAAGGCCGCCGGCTTGCTTCTCGCATACTATTTCCTCACCCTCCCGCCTATGAGTAAAGGGTTCAGCATTGGAAACCACGACTAGACGTCTGCCCTCAAGATTCATTTATGCACCCTCCAGTATTCTGGGTCAATCCCATCTACCATGATTTAAGCCCCTTTTTTCCTTTTCCCGTTAATAAATAGTTCCATTTCTACTAGGAAAATTATTTTTGTTTTCAGGTTTGTTTCTTAATTAGAAAATGGTCGAAATACTGAAAGTCGAACAAAAGAATCCGGACATGGATATCCTAAAAAAAGCGGCTGATGCCATCAGGTTGGGAAAACTGGTAATATACCCCACCGATACAGTCTATGGACTTGCCGCCGACGCGACCAGTGACGACGCAGCAAAAAAAGTCTTTGACGCAAAGTCCAGATCCCGAGACAAACCAATTTCAATCGCCGTGAATTCGCTCTCCATGGCGTATTATGCTGGTAAGATTACTGAGGATGCTGAACGGCTAGTTCAAGAATTCCTACCCGGCCCCCTCACAATTTTAGTAGGAAAACGACCCTCGATCTCCGACCTGCTTTCGGCCGGTACCGAAAAGATAGGAATAAGAATACCCGATCATCCCACCGTACTGAATCTGATAGAGATTGTGGGAAAACCCATCACTACCACTTCGGCCAACATTTCCGGGAATAAGTCCCCTGTAGAAGTCGGGGAAGCGATTGACCAAATCGGCGATCACGTCGAATTCGCTATTGATACGGGCAAGGCAAAACTGGGTAAGGCTTCGACCGTCGTAGATGTTACCGAATCAAAGCCGGTGATAATCAGAGAAGGACCGATTCCGGCGTCCGAGCTGAAACCGGTTATTGATTAATAGTATAGATTTTCAGGACAGGAAATTAAACCAAATCTTTTAGAAAGTTTTATCCGTGTAATAACTAACCGGAGGAACGAGGAAGATTAACAATGTCGGAGGACCCGTTTGACGACTTTAGGAAAATAGAAAAGATGTTTAGAAGAGTCATAGAAGGAGCCGATACCTCACTGAACAGCACCGGTTATTCCGTGAGCATAAAGAGAGTTGGCGGTAAGACAGAAGTTAATGTGAAAGGAGACATTTCGGAAGATGACGTAAAGATGCTAAAGCGGAAGTATCCCGATGCAGAAATCAAGATCAACGATCGAAACGTCGAAGATTCGCAACCTGTAGAAGTCGTAGATGAAGAAAGTGCCGAAGACTCGAAGGACGAAAAGAAGGAGTCTTCCAGAAGGTCCGAGATAGAAGTCGTCGGGGACGAGGAAGAGGTCGACCCATCCGAACTGGCTTTGAAGAGATTCAAAGAAAAGAAGGATAACGAGAAAGACTGAATCCCCCGACACCATTTTTAACTTATTTTGAGGTATTCTCATTAGCAGGTGAATTCATGGCAATACTGTTCGATTTGGACGGAACGATCGTCGGGTCTCGAAGGAGCAAAAGCGAAGTAATGAATGAATGCGCGAGCGAACTCGGACTACCCGAGATCGGCAGAGAGGAGTACCGTAAAACCTTCAACGAAGTCATAAAAAACGAGAAAGTTGACACTAGGGTCCCGGTTTTCGAGAAGCTTATAGGCAGAAGGGAGACTGCAGAACAAATGTCAAACTGTTACGCCAGGAGATCCCTGAGGGAGTCCATCATTTATCCCGACGCCGAGGAGGTATTAAGAAAGCTGGACGTGAAGAAGGGACTCCTCACAAACGGTCCCAGAAAAGTCCAGTGGGATAAAATTAAGAAATTCGATTTGGATAAGTACTTTGATTCTATAATCGTATCCGGCGAAATTGGAAAGTCCAAGCCGGGGAAAGAAATCTTTGAACACGCCCTAAGGGACCTAGAATCGGTTGCCGAGAATTCTATTTATGTGGGCGACTTTCCAGATCACGATGTCGCCGGCGCCAGAAACGCGGGTTTGACCTCCGTATTGATAAAGAGATTCGGTCAGCAGGACGGACCAACTCCGGACTACGAAATTAACGATTTAAGAGAGCTCTACGGAATTTTAGACAAGATGGGGGTAAAAAACGATGGAGTATAAGTGTGAAGACTGTGGACGCAAGATTACTAGGGCGGAACTCGAGGACTCGGACAAAATCCGTTGCCCTGAATGCGGTTCTTATAGAATAAAGAAAATAAAAGATTAAGCCGTTACGAGGAATTTGAATTCAACCAGTCGTTTATGAATCTTTTCCGCCACCACTCAAGGTTTTTTTGCTTTACCTTCTCCTTCATGCTTTTTAATCTCTCCTTACGTTCGGCTTCAGGCATCGTAAGAGCTTTCTTGATTGCCTCGGCAACTTCTTCAGTGTTCCACGGGTTCACTAGAATTGCTTCGTCCAATTTTTCCTTTGCTCCCGCGAACTCGGAAAGTATCAAGACACCGTCGTCGGAACAGGCGACATACTCCTTGGAAACCAAGTTCATACCGTCATTCAAGGGGGTGACGAGCGCGACGTCCGCTGAGAGGTAGTAAGGGATTAGCATTTCTTGTTGCGGGAGATACCGGTGAAAAGATTTGACAGGGGACCATCCGACCTTTTCGTATTTGCCGTTTATCTCTCCGACCATCTTGTTTATCCTTTCCAGAGTGGACTGGTATTCCTTTACGTTGCTTCGGCTGGGTGGTATCCTCTGAACGAGAGTTACCTCCTCCCTAAACTCGGGATATTCCTCCAAGAATAGCTCAAAGGCATCGAGTCGCTGCGGTATCCCCTTCGTGTAATCGAGCCTATCGACGCTGAGTATAATCTTATCCGTTCTGAACTTTTCCCTGAGATTCTCGGCTTCCTTTCTGTTGCTTTCCTTTTGGGCCATCGAGTTGAACATCTGATAGTCTATGCCAATCGGAACCGAGTTTACCTGAGTCACATCGTCATTCCAATGGATCTTGCCTCCTTTTTCATCGACCGACGCTCCGAGCCTCCTCGCACAATAAAGGAAGTTCTCTTTGATAGTATCCGTATGAACCCCGATGAAATCATTGGCAAGCAGACCGTCCATGATTTCATTTCTCCACGGTAGCGTGCCAAAAGTCTCCCAGGAAGGCCACGGAATGTGCCAAAAGAGGGCAATGTCAGCATCGGGATATTCTTCCTTTATCATCTTAGCCAAAAGCGTTAGGTGGTAGTCGTGGATCCAAATGAGCTCGTCATCGCCACTTATTTCTTCCATAACGGCATCTGCGTACTTCTTATTAACGCGCCTGTATATCTTCCAATTCTCTTTAGTGTACTTGAAATCCGACAAGGTGGTTCTCTCGGGTAGGGAGTGGCTTATCGGCCACAAGACTTCGTTGGAAAAACCGTAGTAGAAACCTTCCTTTTCGTCCTCCGTGAGCTCTATCCTCTTTAAATCGTACTGTTTATCACCATCTTCGGGGACTCTAATCTTGCCACCGGAATCACAGACTTCGAAATCCGCATCCCCTCTTCCCCAGGCTACCCACGTCCCATCACAGTTCCGCATCATTGGGTCAAGGGCGGACGTTAGGCCACCGGCAACTCTGTTGCAGGCAATCTCGTCGTCTTCCCACTCGTGGGAGTAGGGTTCGGCGTTCGAAACTAGAATAAGGTTTCTATCCTCAAGGTCCATTCTCTTACCCCCAACTTCTACTATCAAATTCCAATATAGAAATAATAGGATATTTATTTTTTTCCTTTTCTACATGCCTAAGTCCATCTTATCCGGAAAGTTCTTTAGACCTTTCTGTGGCCGCGAATACCGCATCTTTCAGTATCTTTTGGAATTTTTGTTCCCGAAGGATTTTCATTCCCTCTATTGTCGTACCTTTCGGGGAGCACACCTCATCGATGAGTTCTTCCAAGGATTTGTCCGAATTTAGGACTATCTCGCTTCCGCCCTTGAGAGTCTGGGCCGCCAGCTTTCTGGCCTTTTCAGCGGGGATCCCGAGTTCCTCGCCGGCTTCCTTCATGGCCTTTATGACGGCGAAGACGTAGGCGGGCCCGCTTCCACTCAGTCCAGTTACGGCATCCATCATATCTTCCTCCACCTCCACAGCGGTTCCCATACCGCCCAGCAGCTCACGAACGGTCCTTTCATCACTTTCGTCGGCGGTACTGCCAATGGTAAAGGCGGCTGAAATCTCGGCGACCTCAGCACAGAGGTTAGGCATGACTCTGACTACCCTGGCCTCGGTGTGGTTCTCGATCTCTTTGATCCCTACCCCGGCGGCTATGGAAATCAAAAGTTTATCCCGGCTTAGGTTCAAGTTACCAAGAACTTCTCCAACGAGGGAAGGTTTGACCGCCAAGAATACTGCATCAGCGCGCCTTGCTACTTCCTCGTTATCCGTAGTGGTTTCGACGCCGAGCTCCTCCAGCGGTCCAAGCCTCTCGACATCAGGGTCCGCGGCTGTGATCTCACCTGCCTCCGTAACTCCGGACTTTATAAGACCCTTGATCAAGGCAGTCCCCATGTGTCCCGAACCGATTACGCCAATTTTCATGATTGACCACCTTATGGTTGGAACGCCTCCGATAATAAATCAACGAATTCTTCTAGAAGTTGGAGAAGTGAAGATTTATCAGGCGTTCTTCCTTAGAAATTGAATCGATTTTCTCGACATCCTCGGAATCAAGCTCCCAGTCAAATATCCGGATATTTTCGCTTAGATGGTCCTTCGAGCTCGCCTTTGGAATCGGCACTATGCCCTTTTCCACTTCCCACCTGAGTGTCACCTGCGCGGGCGTCTTATCAAGCTTTTTTGCAATTTTTTTGATAGTCTCATCCTTCAACACATTGGTTCTTCCGATCGGGGCGTACGCGATCAGACGAATGTCGTTCCTCCTGCAAAAATCGAGCAACTCCTCCTGATTAAGCCACGGATGAAACTCCACTTGATTCGCCGTTATCGGAACTGGGGAAGCGTCCATCGCCTCTTTTAAATCGGAAATCGTGTAGTTGCAGACTCCGATGCTCTTCACCTTTCCTTGTTCCTTGAGTTCAGCCATAGCCTCAAACGTCTCCTTCGTCGGAATCGAGTTGTTTGGCCAGTGAACCAGATACAGGTCCATGTAATCCGTTCCCAGCTTCTCCAGGGAGGAATCGCATGCATCGAGAAGGTCATCGTAGGCTAGATTCGTCGGCCAGACTTTAGAGGTGATGAAAAGGCCCGAACGTTTAGCTCCTTCTATCGCTTTACCTATTTCGGCCTCGTTTTCGTACATCTCAGCAGTATCGAGATGAGTGTATCCCTCCTCAATGGCGGTCTCAAGGACCCGTTTACACTCGTCACCCTTCAGACGATAAGTTCCTAGACCCATGGCGGGAATCTCGTTCCCATCCTTCAGTCTCAATGTTGGTACATTGCTCATTTTACCCAATGGATTTTCTTTTATCGGTCGTAATAATCCCTTTCCTCGTCCCGTCGGTTTTTAGGACGGAAACAAGAGATTTCTAAACGTGAGACCATGGGAGAGATTTTCAAACCGAGCCAGTCCGACAAGGAGAAAATCCAAAAAATTGCGAACGAACTCCAAGTTTCCGAGGAAGAAGCGGAAAAGATTCTCAAGAAAAGGAAATTGGCCGACGAGGAATAACGTTACTTCCTTTCGAAGTTGTCGAGAAACCGGCCACCTAACCGATCGGGATCTACTGATTCTCACAGAATATAGAGCCGGGATTTCCAGATTTTTTCTAAATATTCCTCCTTATCCCCAGCGTTTACCTTACCTATGTTCAGCGACCTCTCAATAACGGAACCCCCAGGAGACAGTTCTTCCTTGAGTTCGGATATCATTCGTTCGTTACCGTCCAGCAAGACGTAGTCGGGACTTACCTCTATTTCCTCGATATGATCGATTATATCGTCGAGATGATTCCAAATCTGTTCATCCCTTCCTCTCTGAAAACGCCCCTGGCTGAATCCTCCCTTGGAGTGTTTGCTCTTTACCGCGGACGAAATCACGTCAAAAATTTCGAAGTCTCGACCCGATAGAAGGCCAATCGCGGACTTTCCGGCATGAACCGAAACGAACAGTATCTTGGAATCTTTTTTCAGAACTGCTCTGAGGTCATCCAATTTGAACTCCGCTTCCCGATAAAATTCATCGCTCTCCACGGGTAGTGGGGGGACTATGACGCAGTTAACCACCTCAAATCGATCACTCAAATAGACGTAGCCGGTGCTTGAGTCTATACTCCGGAGGGTTCGGACCAATGCCTCCTCTCCAGCCTCCTCAGGATTCTTGACGTAATGAGTTACTAGATACTTACCATCGGCTTCAAGGTTTCCCAATTCATCCAGTAACGAGATCGCCTCTTCATTCGTGATTTCTTTTACCTTCTTGGTCAATTTTTCCTGATCTCTCTCGTTCTCTAACCTTTCCACCTTGTCCCGTAGGGATTCTATCTTGTGTTGCGCTTCGTTCAGTTCCTTGTCTGTGGACTGTTTTTCAGTTTTGGCCTCTTTTGCCCTCTCCTTTTCCTTCCGGAGCTTTTCCTCAAGTTCATCTATCTTCTCCTCGAGGTCGCTTATTTCCTGATCCTTTTCTTCGAGCTCTTCTCTCAGTTTCTCTTCTTCCTCTCCGGATCCAAATAAATTGTCGAACATCTCAAACTCAACAATTTTCATAAAGAAATAATAAAATTAAAATCAACGCATCTTTCGAACTCATACTCGGTCATCTAAATTTACCGCCCCGCTTCAAATGTTTAGCAAACGCGACGATATCCGATTTTCATTTTTTCCATTCGTATCTACATTACTGAGTGGACGGCCTAGTACCCAGTTCCACAGTTACCGTTGTCCTCTCTCCACCCCTGAGAATATTCAGGGTTACCTCTTCACCAGGAGACTTTTTCAGCGCCAGATACGACAGTATATCGCCGATTCCCCTTACCTCTCTTCCGTCGAGCTCCAGAATAATGTCGTTTTGTTTCACCTTTCCAGCAGAAGGTCCGTCCTGTCTCACTCCTTCGACGAGGAAGCCCGTTACCCTTTCCAAGTCCCTCTGTTGAGCTATATCATAGGTTATCTTTTTACCCTGAATTCCAAGCCACGCGTACATGTATTCGCCATGCTCAATCAGGTTCTCAGCAACTCTCTTTACGAGATTTGAGGGAACTGCGTAACCGATGCCGCTGAAAGACCCCGTCTGGCTCTGTATTGCAGTAGTTATTCCGACTACCCTCCCGTTGAAATCTAGAAGCGGACCTCCTGAATTTCCGGGGTTTATGGGGGCGTCGATTTGGATTACTCCGGGAATGAGGTACTGCGTCCCGGAACTGAGTACACGACCCGTCTGGCTGACTATCCCGAATGAGGTGCTTCCTTCGAGTCCGTAGGGATTTCCTAAAGCCACGATGCGATCGCCGGTCTCCATTTTAGAGGAGTTCCCGAGAGGCAACGGATTAAGCGAACAGTTCAATTCAGCTGGATTCACTTCTAGCACGGCCAAGTCACTGTAGGGATCCGATCCAGTAACCCTCGCTTTTACGGTTTCACCGTTGTAGAACTTTACGAGAATCTCATCCGCCCCTTCGACGACGTGCTGGTTGGTGATTATGTGGCCAGACAAATCGTAGACAAATCCCGATCCCAAACTGGTCTGGGTGCTTTCGTAAAATCCCACCGAGGTCTTCTTAACGCTTATCTCAACAACCGAATTTTCAGCAAATTTGTAGATTTCATCCACAAGCCAAGAATTTTCCGCCGTGCTGAGGGATGTTAGACCACTCATCGATCCGTTTTCAAGCAGAGCGACCTTTCTCTTGAGCTTCTGGAATTCCAATTCGGATATGTTCGAAGAGTCATCTTCACCGAATCCTGCGCTTGCAATACCGAACCCGAGCACCGTCCCGCCGATAAGCGTTATTATAATAGACACCATAAGTAAGTCAGTTCCAACCCCTTTGATATCATTGCAAATCCCTTCATAATAAGTTTCAAAAATTCGTTTCATATTCATCCTTCCACCTCTTCTCAAACGAGCCTGACTGCATCATTATTTTAAAAAATTTTCCAGGTTTGGGGCCAAAATTAGGTCCAAATCCGGACGGAGCCCTAATCTACTAGGAACTCTTACTTAACCAATTGTGAAGAGCAAAGATGGAAAAATCCAATCCACGGAGTCTTGCCGGATAGACGATGAAAATCCTCCACTAGGATTCGATCTTTTAATTGTCTACTGCTAAAAATTCACCCAAGTTTTCATCCTAGACGTATAATTTTAACATACAGAACGAAAGATGGCAAAAAGGTTTTTTGAGTTTGGAGGTGTAAGGGTAATAGAAAGAATAATCTGCGATTCCATGTTCGCATGAGGTGCGGATTATCCATTTAAAAGTCCAAAAGACTAAAACAATGATTCGTGCCCCGGTGGCTCAGTGGTAGAGCGCGCCCTTGGTAAGGGCGAGGTCGCGGGTTCGGTTCCCGCCCGGGGCTTCCGCTCATACTCTTTAAAAATCCCTGAATTATTATTAAGTCTTATTTTATCCTCTAAAAAATTATTAAAAGTTAATCTATTTGATTAAAAACTCTTAAAAAAACATTTGTAACGAAATTGGGCATAGGCACAATACTTTTAAGCTCCTCAACGGAAACACTAAGAGAATCTAAAAAGGTGTGAAAAATGAACGATGGATTTATACAATCTCTAGAAGAACTAGAGGAAGACGAAGTAACTGAAATAGTCAAGGAGAGATTAGAAAAGGGAGACGATCCCACGGAGATAATGGACGATATACGAGAAGGAATGTCGAAAGTCGGTGATAGGTTCGAGGAAGGTCGTTATTTTGTTCCAGACCTTGTCTACGCTGGTGAAATCCTAGAAAACCTTACCACTCTGATAAAAGAAGAAATGCCTCAAGGCATGGAAAGCAAGAAGATAGGCACCGTTGTCATTGGAACCGTAAAAGGAGATCTACACGATATAGGAAAAAACATGGTACGATTTATGCTGGAAGCCAATGGATTTGAAGTCGTTGATCTCGGTATCGATGTTCCGCCCGAGGAATTTATCGAAAAGGTAAAGGAAGTTGAGCCAGATATTCTTGCACTTAGCGCTTTTCTTTCGTCCGCTTTCGGCGCCATGGAAGCAACAATAGATCTTCTTGAAGAAGAAGGTTTAAGAGATGACTTGAAAATAATGATAGGCGGTGGACAAGTAGACGAAATGGTTGCTGAAGATATTGAAGCTGACGTTTATAAGGAAACTCCTCCAGAAGGCGTCAGACAAGCGAAAAAGTGGCTAGGTGAAATGTAAATTGACAAGAGAGGTTCTAATATGACCAATTCCAGATTAGAAAGTTGGACTAAGGGAAAGGATATAGAGTTTAAAGACGAAGAAGCCAGAGAGAAATACAAAGAAAGAGCTGAAAGATTCAAGAGAGCAGTTAGAATTGAAGAACAGGATAGAGTACCAGTTCAACCATCTACTTCCCTTTTCCAGGCTAGATATGCAGGTTATACCACGGAAGAAGTGTTGCACGACCCAGAAAAGATGGGAAAGGCATTCAAAAAATTCCAGTATGATCTAGAGCCAGAGTACAATACAGCTTCCTTCGGCCCTATACCTTACGGTTCTACGCTAGATCTACTAGACTATAAAGCGTACGATTGGCCAGGTCACGGCCTACCTTCGGATGCAAATTACCAGTGGAGAGAAGGTGCATACATGGAAGGCGATGAATACGATGAACTAATCGAAGACCCTGGTTCCTTTATCTTTAGAAAGGTATTTCCACGAGTAGCCGGAAAACTCGAAGGTTTAAAGGAACTTCCACTTCTAAGTCAGCCGACAATTCTCCCTGTTTTGACCTCGTTTGCTTCGGAGAAAGCACAAGAAGCACTAAAAACTCTAATGAAAGCAGGCGAGAAACAGATGGAGTGGATTCGGACTTTAGTCCCAGTATCAAGTGAAATAACCAAGTCGGGATATCCAGGAACTCGAACAGGTGGAACTTTTGCTCCTTACGACCTCATAGCCGATCGTCTACGAGGTACCAAGGGTATTTCGATCGACCTGAGACGCAAGCCGGAAGTTCTTAAGGAAGGTATGGAAGCTATGTTGCCGTTAATGGTCAAACGAGGAATGGCAGGGACAAAACGCTCGAATAATCCTTGCGTGTTCATGCCGCTGCATAAGGGAGACGATGAATTTATGTCCAAGGAAGGCTTCCGAGAGTTCTACTGGCCCACTCTAAAGGAATGTATAGAAAAATTCGTTGAGGAAGGATTGGCCGTTGATTTATTTGCCGAAGGGAGTTACGACGAAAGACTAGAAATCCTAGCAGAAGATCATCCGGATGGCGATATAGTTTGGCATTTCGACCAAACCGACATGGAAAAAGCTGATGAAATACTCGGAGACCAAGTATGTCTTGCAGGGAACGTTCCTGTTTCACTTCTACAATCGGGAACACCAGAAAAAGTTAAGGAGTACTGTGAAGACTTAGTCGAAAAAGCAGGACCCGAAGGGCTTATAATTAGGCCAGGCGGTTCTGTCATGAACGCTAAAACCGAAAACGTGAAAGCGCTGATAAATTTCAATAGGGAATAAGGATTCTAGAAGTAGAACTTATTCCTATCTCTTTTTTATTTTATTAAGATCTTTATGTTTTAAGAAGAGAAATATTATCAATATTTTTCGATGATTACTTTGTGAGTTTTTACTATTCTTTAAAGAATTTTTGAAGGCCTTTAATTATTTTGATCATATAATTATAGAAGCCTTCAGGGAAGAACATGATAATCAGGATGAGCAAAATGCCTAAAATCAATTGTGAATGTCCAAAAAATAGAGAAGAAGTAATATCTTTCATGAAAACAAATATAAATGCGCCAAGAACCGGACCAACAAGTGTACCTAGTCCTCCAAGTACGGACATGATCGTGAAATTAAGGAGAATAAACAGTCCAAACTGACTAGGAGATATCCATCCCGAGTACATGGATAAAAGCATCCCTCCGATACCTGCACAAATCCCAGAAAATATGTATACGCTTAATTTCGAATTTATAACGTTAAATCCTAGTGACTGAACTTTTTTCTCATGACCTCCCGATGCCCTATATACATATCCTAATGGACTTTCCAAAATATACCTACTTGCATAATATAAACATGCAAGAGCTGCCACTGTTAGAAGATATAGGGGAAGTAAATTCGTCAAATCAATATTGAGAAGAGGTCCGAAAAGGTTCACATCAGGAACTGATAAACCTTCTGTGCCTCCCGTTATATCCAACCTTTGGAAGGTGTTTGATACAACTAACGATACACCAATGGTTGCTGTAGCAAATCCCAATCCTGCACCGGCCTGAAGGCAAACGTAACCCATCACTGCAGCAAGAGCAGCACTAACTAAGATTACAAGGATGAGAATTACAAAGAATGAGTTTGTTAAATGAATTCCAACCATGGCAATAGTATAACCCCCTACTCCTACCAGAGCTGTATGACCCAGTGAGATTAACTTGCCGTAACCCATTGCGATGTCAAAACTCATTGTAATTATCCCGAAAATAATGGAATAAGTAGCCAAGCGGAGGAAGGATGTCCCTAGAATGTAACTAGCCACGAAAGGAACTACCAAAAACAGGGATAGAAATGCTCCTCTACCCAGCCATTGCTTAACCTCCTTATCTAACTCAATCCTCTCAAAAGAAAAGAAAGCTTGTCTACTCTCCATAGATAAGGCCTCTTTACCAAAAAATCCGGATGGTTTGTAAATCAAAACCACTACAAGTAAACCGTATAGAATTGTCCATGTAAATGCTGGAAGGAAGTTCTTCAATACCACATTAGCAAATCCTAGTATTATTCCACCACCAATTGCCCCCTTAAAGTTCCCTAACCCGCCGATAAATGCAACAATAATAACTGTGAACAAAATTTGATGGCCCAACCCAAGACTAACGACAGTCATAGGACCATACATAAATCCCCCGATGCCCGCCAATGCGATGCCTATCCCAAAAAGAAGAGTATAAAATTTATTGATATTAATTCCGAGAACTCCTAGCATCACCTTATCCTGTGATCCAGCTCTGGCAATAATATTAAGATTAGTTCTATCCATTAAAACGTATACAATAATTAGCACAACAACCGCAATTAACATGAAAAAAAGACGATAAAAAGAATAAGAAAAAGATCCAATACTCAAAGTTCCACCTAGAAAAGAAGGAACAGTAAAGGTCTTGAACCCTTTTCCCCATACCAAACTCACTAAGTCCTCAATTATAAAAATAAGAGCGAAAGACGTCAGAACTTGGGCCGCAGGCCCCTTATCATAAAGATTATGAAATGTTAGTCTTTCCGTTAAAACCCCTATTCCAAAAGTTGCTATCGCAACTAACGGAATAGTCCCCAGAAAGCTCCCTGTATACTTATAAATACTAAGTCCAAGATAGGCGCCCACCATGAAAAAACTGCCATGTGCAAAATTCAAAACGTCCAAAACACCAAAAATAAGAGAAAATCCGGACGCGGCCAGAGCAAAAATTAGACCCAACGACAGGCCATTCAAAAACATAGTCAAAACGGACTGTAATAAAGCCATGTTATCGGTCCCAATTCATTTTTTCCTTATCCTTTTTTACTCTTCACTTACTCCAAAGTTCGGAATACCACCAGTTGCACGGTTATTATATCGACAAGTACCTTTTTACTTCTTCTAAATTATCTTCTATGACATTATCATCCCCCTCTATCTTTATCTCACCATTATGCAAAACATAGTGATAGTCCGCTAATTTTAAACAAAAATCCAAATTATTTTCGGCTATTATGAAGGACATCTTCTTTTTTCTTTTCAACTCGCTAATAATATCCTTTATCCCCTCTCTAATTTTCGGTGCTAATCCCTCACATGGTTCGTCAACCATAACCAACTTAGGTTGGCCAAAAAAACACCTAGACAGAGCTAACATCTGACGTTCACCTCCACTTAAAAAACTCGCAGGGACGTCTTCTCTCTCAGTCAGTTCATGAAAAAGATCTTCATATAACTCCTGAGTAAACCAAACGTCCTCGCTTCTATTCAACTTCCCTAATTCATTATTCTCTTTGACCGTCAACTCGTCGAAGATCCTTTTATCTTGAGGCACTAAACCAATTCCATTTTTACTCCTCTTATATGACGGTTGTTCTGTAATGTCCTCCTCATCAAATGTGATTTCACCGTCCGAGGGAATAAGGACCCCCATCAAAGTTCTAAAAAGAGTTGTTTTACCTGCTCCGTTTCTGCCTAGCACAGATCGAATTTCCCCTTCATCAATGGATAAGGAAATCCCTTTCAAAACTAAACTTTGAGGGATATATTGACTGTTAATGCCATCAGCTTTCAACAACGCCACACGACGATCCTCCTAAATAAGCTTCCTGAACCGTTTCATTCTTTGAAACCTCTTCCGGTTCCCCCTTTTCAAGAATAGATCCATGATGAAGGCAGACAACCTTGTCTACAAAGTCAAATAGTAGCTCTAGATTATGTTCTATAATAATAAAGGATTTTTCTTCCCCCCCGATATCCGTTACTTTCTCCATCAGAGAAAGGGCCTTATCCTTTTCCATTCCAGAAGTAGGTTCATCCAATAAATAAATAGAAGAATCATTAGCTAAAGCCGTTCCCACCTCCAAAAAACGTTGCGCGCCGTAAGGCAAGGAGCCCGAAATTGTATCTCGGTATTCATCCAACCATAATTCGGACATAATGTCTTCTGCTCTTTTAACAGCTTCACTCTCTTTTGTATAATGCTTCAGACCGGATTCTCTCATAGATCCGATTAACAAGTTTTCGAAAACAGTAAAGTCAGTGACAAAACTATTGATTTGAAAGCTCCGAGCTATTCCTTTTTTAGCTATAGTATGAGGTTTTAAACCTGTGATATCCTTTTCCTCCAAAAATATTCGTCCATTATCAGGCTTGTACACTCCAGTGATGACATTAAAAAGAGTAGTTTTTCCCGCTCCGTTCGGACCGATCAGCCCTAAAATCTCCCCTTTTTTCAAGGTCATATTTATATTCTCAAGGGCCGTAAAACCACCAAACGTCTTAGTTACTGATTCTATGCATAAGGGCTCACTCATAGTATCAAGCACATTTCCTATCGATCCTATTTCAACTGGTTCACTAGTTGTTTTGCCTGAGACTCATGATCTCTTCTCTTGACCTATAGAGATGTTCTGGGTTTGTCACGGCGAACAACTGCTCCAATCCGGGTACCTCTTCACCTGCAGCGGGTTCAGTGAGTACACCAAAGCCAATCCCCCTTTCTAAGACAAGTTGATGATCGAAATCCCTGAAATAAGCTTTTCCACGGACAGAATTAATCTCTATATCTTCTAACACTGTCACTAACTCATCCGGGTCAGTGGAACCTGCTTCTTCTACAGCGGCTTTGTAGAAATCCATAATCTCTAGGATTTCGTACCCAAAGTGAGTTGGGGGTCCTCCCATATTCTCTCTTGAATACTCGATGAATTCACTCATTTCAGGAATATCATCGTACATAGTAGCCGAATATCCTGTAAGCGTGTACATACCTACACCATCGGACCCGACTCCTGCCCTGTAGTTATAGGAAACAAGAGGACTCGCAATTATATTGAGGTTTTCCTTAAGACCCGCTCTACTTGCCTGCTTAACGAATCCTATTAACGAGCCACCGACAATTCCGGTGTAGAGAACATCGGCGTCAGAGTTTTTAATTTGACTTATATATGTAGAAAAATCACTAGTTCCCGCCTCGACCCATGTCTCTCCTACGATGTTATACTCCACATCCCTCTTTTCAAGCCAGTATTTCGCAGAACTTACTGCATTTCTGCCATACTCCTCATCATTAGCTAGGAAATACACATTAGAACCTGAATAATTCTCAATAAAGGACGGAAGGGGTGCAGCCCCCATAATATTGTTGAGGGTACAGTGAAACATATATTCATTATACTTCTCTCCAGTGATACTTGCTGCAGTCTCCAAAGGGAAGAAAAGCATACCTTCTTCCCCACAATAGTCTTGAACAGCAAGGGAACCACTTGTAGTCCCCATTATAAAATCTACATTTTTTTCTTGAACCATATTCTTAGCTTCAGTTAAGGCGACTGTTGGATTGGCCTCAGAGTCGGCCTTAACATATGTGACTTCCCGACCTAGAAGTCCCCCTTGCTCATTGATTTTATCAAGTTTGTACTGCAAGGAAAATTCAGCCCATTCACCTACAAAAGAATGGTGTCCCGAAAATGGAGATAAAAGTCCGATTTTTATCGGTTCATTTTCCTCTCCCCCTTGCTGTCCCTGAGTCATTACAAAAGCGAGCGCTCCGAGAATCAACGCTACCGCAACAATCACACCGACAATCTTGCCTTTTGGGCTTAACCCTTTTTCCACCCGGTCTGAAAACATGTTCTTTCACTTCTCATATTCACTAAAAAAGTTTTGGGATTTGGATTTTTACTCATTAAAGCTATGTTCTCGTTTAATTTTTTGCCCAATCAAAATCTTCATAAAAATGAGTATTCTTCTGGAACCATAAAACGTCTCTGATAATTCCAATTTTGTTAATTTTTCAATCTTTTCCGGCTAACCACAATCTAAACTACTAATTAATGTTAAGCTGGTGTTGTTATCGAGAGTTTTAACTCTGTAAAAAGATTTAAGATTCTACCATTATTAGCTAGCAATTGTACTTCATAGATCGAAATTCAGATATCTACTTTCATAAAAATTAAAAAATAGGGAGATAGGTAGAGGGCATAATCTACGCTACCTCGTAGGGGGCTTTAATCGTAGGGGTCTTTAAGGAAAGCAATGAATATCACCGACGCCGCTATTATACCAGCGGCAACCCAATAGGCAGTCATGTATCCATAGCCAATTGCAAGTGGTATAACTATCATTGGCATTCCTTGCCATGACCAGAAACGGCTGACGAAACGAGTTACGCTGGCTGCACCTGCAATATCCTGAGGCCTAATCATATCCTCCGCGTCCGGGAACATGGACTGGAACTTTAGATACAGAGGCATCACTGGACCTGACGCAAAACCTGCCAATGCTGCGACTACCCAAAGTAACATAGATCCACCTGACATGAACGTCAGAGGTATTGCAACTCCTGTAAGTGGCACTACGATCATCATCATCTTCTTCACATTTTCTATTCTATCGCTAACCCTAGGTATCGACAACGCTCCAACAAGTCGGGCTAGAGTAAACACCGAAACCACCATTCCTCCTGTAGCCATTGAAATCCCGTATTCGCCATTTAACGCTCCTGGAATCGTTGCAGGGAATGCAACTAACATGGAAAGAGTCATGCCGCTCGCCATACCCAGCAACCAAGGAGTCTTGGTTCCTAAGGAACGCTTAGCGCCTTCTATAATGTCTCCATATTGGAATTCCTTTCCAGCTGGCGCATCTTTGACAATTACAAAGAATACGACAGTCAGTATTGCCGCTATTGCTGTGTACATATAGTGCCCTGTGAACCACCCGGGGAAATTGGGGGCTATAAATCCAGTTGCCAATGTAATTGCACCCATTGTCCCAACGGAAAATAGGCCAGTCGACATTCCCATTTCACGAGGTGGGAACCACGTATGTATCAATTTCGGCCCAACTAGGAATAGTGACGCCATTCCAATTCCGAATATCACTTGTGCAAGGAACAACCACGCGAATCCCATCGGTATCGTTCTCATGAAGAGTCCGATCACTCCGATAGAACTCAAAATACCAATGGATTTTCGAACACCTATTTTATCGATAATAAGACCAATTGGAATTATCAGAACGATCTGTGCGAGCGTATGTGCTGTAAATATCCAGCCATACTGTCCCTCGGTTATTCCGAAAATATCCTGAATCGTATATTGTAGCGGCGGATAAATGTATAGAGAACTCATATAGACAAATATAATTGCAATCAAAGCTGCTAGAACTGCCCACCGATATGTTGGATACTCGTTATCACTATTTTCACTCATATTATTCACCTCACCACAAATACCTAACATGCGATTAAATAGTTTTGGGTTTCTATATCAAACCGATGATTACTTAAAAATATTTAGGATTTGTTCCCACTTTCGGAATGAGAGTTCTTCAAGCTCTCCTTAAGGAGACATTCACAATGTATATTCTGGAAAGTTCCGGAACCCCATTAAGCCTACCCACAATAATAGATAATTTCAGGGAAACTATTTCACTACGTCTTCCGCTTTGGACTCATATGTTTTCAAAGCCTCTTCACCGAAAAGCACGAAGCCCCCCTTCTTCACACTGTTCAACTCTCCAGCCTTTCCCTCCACAGCCTGGAGAGATACTACAGCCGCTTCTCCCATGGGATAGCGAAACGCACCAGTAGAAATCGCCGGGAAAGCAACGGAACTGATCCCTTCCTCCTCGGCTATTTGGAGGGCGTTCCTGTAGCAATCGGCCAATAATTCGTCGGAAGGTTCGTCCCGACCGTAAACGGGACCTAGACAGTGAATAACTTTCTCGTTAGGCAGATTGTAGGCGTCAGTTATGACGGCTTCACCGGGCTCAATGGGAGCATACTGCCGACACGCCCTGTCCAGTTCGGGGCCTGCAGCTCTATGAATCGCCCCAGCAACTCCTCCTCCAGGTCTAAGCTGGGCGTTCGCAGCGTTCACAACCGCCTCATATTCCGGCTGAGAGACAATATTGCCCTGCCGTATCTCCAAAACTAGTCCTTCTATCTTCCTTTCCATCATTTTTTCACTGAATAAGCTTATCTTTAACTTTGCCGAAGAGCTTTTTCAGAGCAAACCTCTTTTCCATCGCAAAATGTACTTGATTGGCTTACCTTATTCATCAAAAAAGATGATTGATCAAGACTTTACATATTTCCTTTTATACTCTTTTTAAGTAAAGTGGATAATTGGACTAATTTCGAGGGATCTAGCCTGTGGCCTATCATTTCAAGCTTATCGAACCGGAGGTCTTTGTGGAATTATCAGTAAAATTATTCCTCAATCGCGGACTCTACAATGGGCACAATGAGGAACAGGAGGAACAGAAAGAACAGATAGTACAGGTCTGGATGAAAGTATCCCAAAAACCCTAAGAAGCCCAGCCAACCCAAGTGATGGTAATCAAAATCCATTAAATCAACATTCAATTTTCATTATCCTATTTAAAAAAATTTTGCTAGAAAAAGAAAGGAAAAAGAAATCTGGCAAGTCATTTCAGCTCTGACATAGTCTTCAGGCCGTCCACTCCTTTATCCATCCATCCCTCAATCATGTACACTTTTTCATCGTATTCGTCGGAAACGTCCGCCGCAACGACTTCGCCGACGAATATCACGTGATCCCCAGTTTCAAAGGAATTTACCTTCTCGCACTCAAAGCAGGCGACGGAATCCTCTATCAGTGGAGTGTCCACCTTGGAAGCAGAATCTGTTTCAAGTTCGGTCTCCTCTAATTTATTCACATCGGCCCCTGATTTGCTTCCGCAAAACATCACGGCCTACTTTTGGACCTCGCTCGGGAAAGCCACGACGAAATCATCGGAATTTCCCAACATCTCACAAGTGTATTTCGATTTTCCGATGCTGACTGCGACCATGCTTGGGTCCATCGATGTGAACATGCACCATCCTGCCGGCATAACGTTCGGTTTTCCGTTTTTATCGGTTGAGACTACCCACACTATCCAGTCGGGCAACATCCGTCCCTTCGCTTCTTCCGGGCTAGCTTCTCTCAAATTATCACCCCCACATTAAGGTTCCTCTTCTGGATATTTTTATCAGTTTTTATCCCCTCCGAATCGCGAGGAATTTTCTGCAAGTCAGAAATCTACTGTCTATTACTGAAAAAGGATATCAATTTATAAGGACACTTCAAATAATGAGAAAAATTTTCGTTCTTAGAACAAGTCAATATTTAAAAAAGGGGAGTGGGAGTAAAGTTCGATTCCTCCCTACAGATCACGACTATGGGTTCTTAGATTCTTCGGCTAAATTACAGAGAATTTCCTCAAACTCCTCGTAATATGCTTCTTTGCTCTCGTGCGACGGCAAGTCAATTATCATATCCTTTAGGTTCTGGGCCACGGTGGGGATCCACTGGAATGGTATGGAAACCAAAACCTTTTCCTCGGAGAAGAGCTCCCTTCCGTGCATTCCATGGACGAACTGAGGTATTAAGTGGTTTACTTCACCGGTCTGGAAAGGATAGATAAGGGTCCAAGCACACCCCATCACAGGAGTGGTTTTCGAAGTATACATTTCACCGGTAGAATGGGTCACGGCCCTCATCACTATTTCTGCCTTGCTGGGCTCCGCAGTAATAACCAAAACGTCCGGGTCAAACGTTAACTTATCAATCGGGGCAAAGGCCACATAGTTAATGATATTCTTCTCAAAGGTCGGAACATGCTTATATAGGGAGTAGTTCGCTCTCGGCTCCTGAAAGACTTCCAATCTATCGCCAATCTGGCCACTTTCCGCAAACGGTGCCATATCCTCCATCCCGAGAAGTATCTTACCGACGCAGGTTTCCTCGTTTTCCTTGCTGAAGTAGAACGGCTCTCCAGTGTCCTGTACCTCTTTCAGCATCTCGCAAAGGGACAGTTTTTTATCTTCACCAAGTTGGTCCATATCTTCGGGCTCAAAGAAGAGAAACTTCACTCCGATTGGTGGAATATCGAAATCAATTTGGTCAAAACCGGATAAATCAGCCCTTGGTCCTTCCAAAGATAATCACCTCCTAATATTTACTTTTCTTTCAAAGTTTTTTACTTTAATCCATTTAAAAACTCTCAGTCATCAAAAATTATTCTGAACGTTCTAAATTAGATTTGTCATCTGGTGTTAAACGAAAAATCCTCAATCTAAACTTCTCTCAGTCCACTTTTCGACAAAATTAACCAGTGTACCAACTCCTTGAATTTTTACTTCAACTTTGTCTCCATCTTTAAGAGGACCAACCCCGGAAGGGGTACCCATAGCGATCACGTCACCCGGTTCCAAGGTGAGGAATCTTGTAATTTCGGCGATCGTTTCCGAAACTGAAAAGACAAATTTATCATCGGCCGAGTCCTGTTTTACTTCACCATTGAGGAAGAGTCTGACCCGAGGTTCTTCGGGGACCAAATCGGGCGTAGCAGCAACAGGCCCCATCGGCGCTGCGTTGTCGAAGGACTTTCCCCTCACCCAGTTCCTTTCGGCACTCTGATCGTCCCTGTTCGAAACGTCGTTCACGCATGTGAACCCTTCCACGAAGTTCATTGCATCGCTCTTGTCCACGTTCCTAGCCTGCTTGCCCATGACCACCCCGAGCTCGGCCTCGTAGTCGATTCGGCCCGTGCCGGTTTCGATTTTACCCAACTGCCCTACATCCTCGGGATCAACGCCCGGCTCGGGCATCCTTATCACGTCCCTGTGGCCTATCACGGCGTTTGGACTCTTCAGAAAAAGCTTGGGCCTTTCGGGAATCTCCTCTGGAACGTCGAATCCACTCTCCTTCAGGTGGTCCACGTAATTTCCATAGAGACAGACTATTTTCGAGGGTTGCGTGGGTGGAAGAACATCGATATCCTCGGGGTAGTGTACTTCTCCTGCCGAGACTATTCCCGATTCCTCCCAAGCCCCGGTTCTAACAAATCCGCTTGGATCACGAAATCTCACAATCCTCGGCATGTTTAAAAATTGGTCCGGGCTCCTTTAAAATGCTCAGAATTTCGATTAGACGATGGAATCGTCCCTTGGGAATTCCCTCTTTCCGACCTTGGTATCCTCACCCTCCATGATTCCTTCCAGGGACCCTATTGCACCCGGCCTACTCAGGGGTCTATTATTACTCCCGCACTGGTAAGCCTGCACGCACTTGGGACAACCGTTTTCGCTTCGACATCCGCAATCGCTCAGGATCGAGTGTGCCCTCTCGACTGCCTCTTCCATTCTGGAATAGAGCAGTCTAGTTACCCCGTTTCCTCCCGGCGATCCATCGTAAGCAAAAATGTGGCCGGTAGTCCCCATCGCAACGCCCCCAATCTCGGTGCTCCCCGATCCCGTAAGCATATTGCTGGTCTCTAGCAGGGCATGCTCGACGGCGTGGTAGGTTCCGGCGAGTTTATCGTCCTTGGACTCGCCCTTTAAATCGGCGACTGCCGGTTCAGGCGCCTTGAAAACGAAACCGAGAGTTCTATAAGAATAGTCAATCGGTTCATCCAGCGATTGTTTTCTGAGAATCTCTCCAGTAACGGTGTTTTTCTCCCAGTAAGCGTCCACTCTATCCTTGATCTCTAGGCTGCAATAAAGCGTCTCGACCCCGTGAACCTTTCTCTTGTCAAGAACCTTTTTTACCCTAGGAACAGTAGCCTTCTGCGCGATAGTGTGTACGTTCTCCGCCTTAGATTCCTCCAAGATAGCCTTTTTGGGCTCATCTTCCACATCGAGAAACTTCGAACGATAGGATCCCCCGCCGTGTAGATATACCGCTCCGGGATGCAACTCCTTTATGGCTATTGGCATCCTTCTCCTTCCTATTTTCTTCCCGTTTTTGTCTAGAAGCTGTACGGTCTCCCCGATTCCTCTGATCGAATAGTTTTTAAATCTCTCTTTTCCCGTCTCTGTCGGCCTCAACCCGCCGGCGGAACGCTTCAACAGACCCGACTCCTCCGCGTCCTCCAACAAACCTTCGAAGTTTCCAAACTCGTCTTGGCTGAGAGGCTTATCCATGGCGGCACCTATCAGCTGATGCCTAGCAACGATCGGATTTTCCGGCTCGACGTAGCCGGGTTCAACATCCTCAAAATAGTCATCAGGATGATTGCGGTAATATGATGATATTGGATCATCGTCACGCAGGGCCAGAATAGCTATTCCCTCTTGACCCCTCCTAGCGATCCTGCCTATTCTTTGCTTAAAGCGGGTTATCCCTACTATCGAAGATTCCACAGCATCGAGGTCTCCGATATCCACCCCCAGCTCAAGGGTAGGGGTACTGCAGACGGTTTTTAAATCGCCCTCCCTCAGTCTTTCCTCGACATCCCTCCGATAATCTCTGCCCAGACCGGCTCTGTGAACCTCGGTATCTATGTTCTTGTTTCTTGCCATCCTTGCCAAGGACTCGACCTGTTGTTGCGATTGGCCGAAGACGACCGTTTTCCTCTCATTCCTGTTTAACCTCTTTAAGTTTTGAATCAGCAGCGTGTTTGCGCTTCTTCCCTTCGGATAGAGCATCAGAAAATGAATCGGTCCGTGCCTGCCCTCCTCACAGCTAATCACCTCTACATCCTCCCCGAAGAGGTTTTCGGAAAACTCTTTCGTGTTTCTGATAGTGGCGCTGGCACCGACCATCTGCAGATCCTCCTCAAAGACTCGGTCCATTCTCTCCAGCAAGAAGTGAACGTTCGAACCGAAAGATCCCTTGTACTGGTGGATTTCGTCCATGACGATAAATCGGACCGACCTGATCATGTCGGCGAATCTGGTACCGTGGGCGAGGTGAAAATTAACCATGTCAAAATTAGTTATCAGAGCATCCGGAGGATCTTCTCTTATTTTCTTCCTTTCGGAAGTGGACGTATCCCCATCGTAAACCTCCACATCTATGCCGGCTTTGCTTCCGAGGGACTCGAGCTTCTCCAGCTGATCCCTTCCCAGCGTTTTAGTAGGATATATTAAGAGTGCCCTGGCCCTTTCGGAATCCACCTCCCTCTCTTCCATAATCTTTTGATAGATGGGTAGAATGAAGGCTTCCGTCTTACCGGTAGCGGTAGGAGCCGAAATCACTACGTTTTTACCCTCAATGATCGACTCGATTGCCTCTTTCTGAAACTCGTAAAACTTGTCTATCCCCCTCGCCTTCACGCCGCTGACGATATCTTCGTCTAGCCCTATCTCGTCCACATCTGGCCCATATTCCGGTCTGGAAGGTTCCATGAACCTATAGTCGACCACTTCATCCTTCCCGCGTACCACGGACTGAGCATCGGGAGGCAGGTCTTCAAGATCCTTATTTTTTAGGCCCATATCCAGCGCTTTCAACTGCTTTCCCAAACCGTACTTTCTCACCCAGGTCATTCCATCGTTAGTGAGTGCCCCCTCTTCGTAACGTTGTTTCATGTTCTCGTAGGCTTTCTTTTTGGACAAATCGGTACTATCGGCGGCGAAACACATTTTGCAATCGGTACACGAAAGTAGCCACCTTCCCGATTTCACTTTTTTAGACCTTATCCTGCCTCCGCATTTCGGACAAACTATTTCCATAATATCACATTTCTTATCCCGTTCTTCATACCCTCCGGGGATTTAATAAAATGAAGAATGATCCTCCGAATTCCTTTCAAGTTTCCACCAACCTCTTTTGTTCGTAATTCCTGAGCAGACTTTTTTCTATCCGCTCACTGTCGTAGCCGAAAGGATTCAGTAACTCCTCCGCGGCCGAAACTAACCTCTGGATGTACCATTCCCTATCGTATTTTTTCCTCTTCAAGAGTTGAACCGGTCTGACCCTGAGGTTGGGGTTATCCGAACTAGCCTTCATGACCACATATTTCACCTGCTGGCCCGGATGAAGATCTATCCCTATCCTCCGCAGCTGTTTTGCCGCAACCGCGCTTCTAGAGTTCATGTCGTATGAACCGGGCTCCCTCGACAACTTCCTGGTGATCGCCAAGGCCTCCGGTCCTACCAACCTCTTTTCAATCTTGGCGGCGTAGCTTCTGAGAATGTCCAAGGCCTCCTCGATCTTACCCACGAACTGTTCCGCAGTTCTGGCCTCGGAAAGTTTCTCCAACATCTTCCGCTGGGCCCTAGAAACGAAGTCGGAGGTATCGCTCCTCCTTTCGGCTATTCCTCTGGTCTTCAATTCTCCGCTCTCGAAAAGCCCGTAGTAACGATTTGACGCCGGAGTTCGACCCTTCCCCTTTTCCGTGGGGAATACCAGCCACCGATACTTACCCTCCGTTTCTATGGGTAGACCAGTTTGGTTCCCTACGCGTTCGCACAGGTCGGCCAAGTCCATCGCTCCCCGCTTGTCTTTAACCCAGAGGGAATCCACCACTCCATGGATGACCTCAAAGCCGTTTCTCTCCGCTATTTTGGACGCCTTTTTTAGGTTCTTTCTTGCAAATGCAGTTACCGCTTCATGAGCCTCGATTCTCCCAAACCTGGCGTTCCGATAACCCAGATATCCGAAACACGTGACGAGAATCCATTTCAGAGCCTCCTGCCTTCTGTCGTAAACTTCCATTAGATCCTCATCGGTCGACTCTTTGACGAGCTCCTTGTATTCCCGTCTCTTTTTCAAGACAGGCTTCAGAACTCTCGGGATCAGACCCCTCTCCCTCTCGCATATATGGTAGTTCAACCCTGGAACTCTCCTATCGGAGTCCGGACAACAGTCACATAGGACGGTCTCCGGACTGATGTTGTATTTTTCCATCATCTTCGGGTAGAAAGAACTGAAGTCTATTTCCCCGACATCCTCGTGAATGCCAATCTTTGGACTTTGTATGAAACCACCCCTGTCCGACTTTAGAAGTTTATAAGCCGTTTTGAAATCCTCGGGTTCGCTTTTTCTCCATGGGACGAGGACACCGTTTTTTCTGGCCCGGTAAAGCTGGAGATTTGTCATCGCCGACCCTATACTGCTTCTAGCTGTCCTCTGAAGGGGAGTTCTCGTCATTCTGGCGAGCTCAACGAGGCCCTCCAAACCGGATTCCTTGTAAATAAAGGAGTTCTCCACGTCCAGGTGAATCCTGCCCTTCAGATAGTGCGGTGGTGGCTTGTAGTACACCTGTCCATAACTGAAAAACGATTTACCTTCCCCCTTCCTTCTCTCGGCCGGCTCGGGTTTCCTTCCCAAGATTAACCTTTCCGCAACATCCTTCATTTCCGCCCTTCTGGTCAGGTAAGGAAGGTCCCAAGAGTCCCCTCCTTCGGTAACGATTATGTCGGGATCACTCTCCCTTATGACCTCCACAAATCTTAGGATCTTCTCCCTCTCGTCCGACCCATCCACTTCGGTTTCATTACCGTTCAGGATGACCGATATCTCCTCTATGGACCTATCAAAACTTCGAGAGGAACTGTGCTTTTCCGGCTTAACCCTTATTTTGGCCGTCTTAAGCGGAGGAAGGTCGTAGGTCACATCCTCCGCAGAGTCGATAAGATCAAGCTCCAAGCTAAACGGATTGGACAGCTCTATTTTCGCGAGCGGAAACAGGTCCTTTTCCTGTAGGTATGCCTGTGCGTAGGGAATATCCACATTGTAGAGCTCGTAATCCCTGTACTCCCCGAGCCTGACGATCTTTCTTGCCAAACCGTTAACCCCTTTCATAGAGTTGCACTCCACCTCGATCACCTCAGATGTGCTCGAATCCCTGAGATGCACCCTCCGTTCTTCGTAGCTCCACCCATTCACGATTTGGTTTTCGTCCAATTCAGCTTCTAATCTTTCGAGGTTTTTCGAAGACCCATAAACGTAGAATTCGGGAGTGTAAGTATCGCGGAGGAGTTTCGTCTCCCCCTTCATCTCTTTAAAGCAGATCACCATCTCGTCCTCGCCGGAAGGATAAACGTCGAGCAGCCAGCCCTTCAAACTGTCAATCCCCCTCCGAACTTTTGAGGCATTCCAGCTCCTCCTTTATGGAATCGATTTCCTTCCTTTGCTCGAGCAGTATAGACATGACCATCTCGCGAAAGGGATTCGGACTCTTCGCCTGAGAACTGGCGGAGACGTGGCGTTCGCAATCCTCCAGAATTCTATCAAAGACCTCTCGCTCATCTTCCCTAAGAGCATCTCTAAAATCACTCCACTTCGCCCGCTCGTTTTTGAGGATTTCTCTAAAAGTAGGAACCGTCCTTCCCATATTTTCACCCGTTAAAACTCCTCCAAGGTCAGAGGCCGAGGGGAACTTTCCGTGTCGGTGGGTGTTCTACCCGCGTTCCCTGGGGAAATGAAACCCGTTTTTTTGGGATTCTCTCTGTTGGAATCGGTTTTTATCGTGTGGTCCGATATAGACTCAAGCTTTGAGTTAAACTCGCTATCCTCTCTCCCATCGGTCGAGACCATGAAAACGGTCCGATCCGCACCCTGAAAATCTTCCAGTTCATCTATCGTACTGTCAAAGGCTCTCAGCGCTTCTTCGCTCGGAAGGTCCGACTCCGTAAAGAGACCCGGAAGTCCCGTAATCACTATCAGGTCCGGGTCGAAACTGTCGATCGCACCATTCAGTCTCTCGAAAATCAACGACATGATCTGGTAACAGGTGAAGGCCCGTGAGATGTAGATATTCTTCAAAATCTCCTCGGAATTGAGACCTAACTCCCTCCCCAGCTCCGAAATACGGTAGGGATTAAAGGAATTGCCGCCGTCAAGCCAGAGAACAGGCGGACCGAAACTTCCGCGTTGGGTAAAACTCTCGACGACCACGACGTGCTCTGTAGAGTGATTTCTCTCGTCGAGGATTATGTCACTTTCTTCAATTTTTTCCATAAAATTTTCTGAACTCGGGTTCGCGACTGACAGCAAGATTAACCTCCAGTGGAATCAAACTTTATCTCCACGATTCCTAAAAAGAAATCTTGAGAGACTCGAGTGAAAGTAAAAACGGAGCTTCGAATATCACTCATTCGTCCAAAAAGTCATGCACGTTTTCGCGAGTTATCTGATTATTAATCAAATCTCCATCGTTCAGGCCCAAATCTATCCCTTCAAGAGGAGAATCGTCACCAATTTCCTCCAAAAAATGGGCGTCGGAGTTAACGATGAATCTCCCGCCCCTAGTTTTCGCAAGCTCTACCATCTCTTTTATCCGGTCAGCATTACTTCTAAGATGAGAGAGATTTATTTCCAGCCAAATCCCCTCATCCACAGCACTCTCTACCAACTTCTCGAGATTCACGGGGAAATGCTGGTGGGTGGGATGTGAAAGAAACTTTATCGTCGGAGTATCCATGGCCTTAATCAGCGCCTCCGTATTTCTTTCTCTCCCCTTATCCTCGTAACCGCAGTAAGGATGGAGGGCAACCGAAGCGTAATCGAGAGTATTCACTTTTTCGTCCGGAAGGTCCGTATCACCCGAGACATTCAGAACGTTGGCTTCACAGCCCCAGAGAACCTCCACATCAAACTCAGGGAGTCTAGGACCCATGAAAAAATGTGTCTCGGGGGCAGAACCCGCCATTGCGGGACCGTGATCACTTATTCCCACCACCTCCAGCTCCTTGGACTTCGCTTCCTCAACTATTTCATACAGCGTCCCATACGCATGGCCACTATGAATGCTGTGGATGTGTAAATCAGTATTCAACATAGAATTTCTTCCTACAATTCTTTTCAAAAAACATTTGCGAGTATTCTATTTAACAGTCCCCATAGAGGAATTTCTAACAAATGAATACCTGACCAATTCTCTAGCCGGCCAAGTTCTTTAGTTTCGACAGCAGAGCCATCCTCAGACCAGAGTAGAAAACGGCAGAAGCCATTATGAAGAGAGCGCCTGAGAGAGCAGGCGATTCAGCCAAGGCGAGAGCAGTCCCGGCGGCTGGAGGATGTTCAGTATTTGTCACTACCATTAAACAAAATCCAATGGCGACGGCCACCCCACCTTCAATCCCGGGCATTCCCAAGTATGAACAGGTTAAGCCGGCAATAACGCATAGAAAATGACCTCCAATTACATTCCTGAGTCTCGCAGTCCTCGTGTGGGGAAGGGCAAAGACTACGAAAGCGGTCGACCCGATAGCTGCGATCGAAACAAAGTTCATAAAGTCGGATAAAATGGCAGTCATAACTATAATAGAAAGGCCCGCCAAAATTCCCTGCCAGATATAATTCTTCCAATTTTTTCCTAAGTTTTCGTCCAGTATTTTCAAATTCTTTCCCAGAACCAAGTTTAGAACATTTTTCCATATTTAACTATTGGAAATCGGCTTCTACCATAAAAGCACGGAATAACACAGAGATAATATTTTAAAATTCAGATCTGACTATCTTAATAATCGTCGTTCGTTCTATCCGCTTATTCTTTCAGCCAACTTTTTCCCGAGGTCGACGACTTGTTCGAAATCTTCCTCGGTTGGTGATCCCAAGGTCTCCACTGCACCGACAACTTCAGCGTCCATATCGCCCACCATGTCCGAAATTTCGGATACCGCACCACCGGACCATCCGTGGGATTCTACAACACCTAGATAGTTAGTCGGAGGGTTGAGCTTCTTCGCGAGGTAGGTAACATGCTGAATTTGAGGATGGGGGCCTCCCAGAACAGTCGGAGTACCGATCACTATCCCGGCGCTATCGACGATTTCCCCTGCCAATTTACCGATATCTCCGGTCGCCAAATTGACTGGCACGGCTTCTACACCTTCCGAGGCGATTGTCTCCGCAAGAGCCTTGGCCAATTTCTCGGTACTACCCCACATAGAGATATAGATTATCAGGACTTTTTCCTTAACCTCGCCCTCAACCCATTTCCTGTAGTTCTCAACTATGTTCTCGGGATTTTTGTAAATAGGTCCGTGAGAGGGAGCTATCATCTCGATATCTAAATCTTCGATTTTATCTAGGGCTCGCCCTGCCATTTTTCTAAACGGCATCATGATCTCCCCGAAATAAGTCTTGGCGTATCCCACGAGTTCCTCCCCAATTTCCTCGTCAAAGAATTTTCCGGACGCCAAGTGAGAACCGAAAAAGTCGCAGGGGAAAAGGACCCCACCTTCTTCGTAATAAGTAAACATTGTTTCGGGCCAGTGAAGCCAAGGCGCATCTATAAACCTGAGGGTCTTATCACCCAAATCCAATACTTCTCCATCATCCACAATCCTGATCTCATCTTCAGCGGCGTGACCGAGAGACACGGCCATGTCGCTTCCCTTCGAGCTCGTGAGGACTTTCGCTTCATCCGCCAAGGGCAACATGTGAGAAAGTGCCCTCGCATGGTCAGGTTCGGCGTGATTCATAACAAGGAAATCAATGTTACTAACGTTTGAAATTTGATTCACCTTAGCCTCCAACTCTGGCTCGAAACCGGGATTTACGGTATCTATCAAAGCCGTCTTTTCAGTTCCTTCCACCAAATACGAATTGTAAGTCGTCCCATTAGGAAGAGGTATCAAACGATCGAACATTCTCCTGTCCCAATCTTTTACGCCGACCCAGTGCACTCCGGGCGATATTTCGAGTGTCTTTTTAGGAACCGTCATATTTATCATACCTATCTAAATCTATCACAATTTTATGAACTATTCGAACCGTTCTAACCTCTGAAAACAATTACAGGGGCCCTCATTCAACCTAGAGTAACACTTGTCACATAACCCTCTAGTTAAGCGGTCAACTTTTTCTCCACAGTTACTGCAATGAAGATTAACGGGCATATCTTCATCCCCGGGTACTAATTTACCGGGAAACATATATAAACTTTACCCACAAATAGGTGATTAAAGTTATGAGGTTACTCTATTAAAACCGTATTAAAACCGACTAAAGAACTTAGAAAAGAGGTTGAAACTACCTATGTCTAATCTTGAAGAAGGAAAAGAAAAATTGAAAGGAATTCTCAAGGAGTTACAGGAAAAAGAAGACATCGATGATTTGAAGGAGACATCAAAGGATCTTCTTAGGAGACTAGAACCACAAGAAATTCCCGCAATCGAACAGGAGCTAGTAGAAGAGGGTGTTTCACCATCAGAAATAGCCGAGATGTGCGATATACACTTGGAGCTTTTTAGAGAGTCGGTGAGGGAAAAATTCGATCTGGAAGATATCCCCGAAGGTCATCCACTGGACACGCTGTACCGGGAAAACGACAAAATTACGAAAGACGCTGAAATGCTCAATCTAAAAGCTAAAAGCTTAGCTCAAGCCGAAAGCGGAGAGAAAAAAAGGAAGACGCTCGGAGAACTCGGTCAACTCGTTTCCAGTTTGATGGACATCGATAGGAAGCACTATAACCGCCAAGAAATGATCGTTTTTCCCCACATAGAAAGAAGGGGTATAAATGCGGTGCCGAGAGTTCTCTGGAGGAAGCATAACGAAAACATGGAGAAAGTCAAGGAACTTCTCAAATTATTGTCCGGAAAACCTCAAGAATTGGAAAAGGGCAACCTCGTGAAAAAGATGAACGAAAAATCAAGAGAAGTTTCGTCCGGCCTGACGGAGATGGTCTTCAGAGAAAACAACATTCTGTACCCAACTTTGAAGGAGCTTTTAACTGAAGAAGAGTGGGTCGCCATTAAGAAACAAGAAGACGAAATAGGATACTATAAGACCGAACCCAGCGAGGGGTGGGACCCTGACGTAGAGCCTAAAATGCCGTACGAAATCGACGAAGGAGTGTCTGAGGAAAAATTGAACGAGTTGCCCGAGCAGTTGAAAAGCATGCTGGGAAATCAGAAATTAAAACCAGACTCCTACTCCCTAGTCAGAGACGAAGACAAAGAACTAAATACCGGTTTCCTAAACCTGAAGGAAATCGATGTTCTGCTCAATAATCTACCCGTGGATATAACTTTTATCGACAGCGAAAATAGGGTTAGATTCTTTTCAGGAGGGGAGAGGATATTCCCGAGAACTCCGTCAGTTCTCGGAAGGCCGGTAAAGTTTTGTCACCCTCCAGAGAGTGTCGAGGCCGTCGAGGAGATAATTGAGACCTTCAAAAGAGGAGAAAAAAAAGAAGCGGAGTTCTGGATCCAGATGAAGGATAATTTCGTTCACATACGATACTTCCCTCTCAGGGATAGCAATGGAGAATACTTGGGGGCCTTAGAGGTCACACAAGAAGTATCCGATATTAAAGAACTCGAGGGAGAAAAGAGAATTCTAGATTGGAAAAAATAGAAAACTTATAGGATTCCTTGCTTTAAATATATGGCGAGGGCTAGAATTTGGACAGAATTATAGCAAGCGATTTGAGGGATAAAGAAGTCTGTACAAATCAGGGTACTATTCTCGGTTACGTATTCGATCTTAGCGTGGATATGGATACGGGAGAAATAGAATTCCTGATAATTGAACCTTATTCGGATGAAGTATCGAACGAACTTTCCACCGATGAGGAAGGATTTGCACACGTTCCGGCTTCTACCATAGTATCCGTCCGAGACGACGTAGTAGTTGACGGGAAAAAGCTTTCAGCTTCTTTAAGCAAGATAAGAAAAAGACAGAGATAATCACTGAATTTGGCCTCCAAACTCTCAGAGCTAAAAAATAATAAAAAACTAGGCAAGGAGAAAGCGTACCTAACTTTCCCCTATTGTATTATTCAGTATCCTGTACGCCCAAACTTCTATCTAGAGCTCGTACCACGTATTGTCCTGTGTGGTCGGAGGTACCGTTATTCCGTAGACCGTTTTAAATCCGGAATTCGGATAAAACGTTATGCTGGCCGAGCCGGAAGGTCCCAACTCGTTTCCGGAGGTCGGATGAAGAACTATTTTGACTATGTCGCCCATAGACTCTATCATGGTCTCACCGGTTCCGCTGACGTCCTGGAGTTCTTGGACATAGAACTCCTCACTAGGGGTGGTTATGGAGTCACTGCTCGTGTAACTGAGATGATTAACCTCATCATCGGATTTGTATTGAATAACAGTATTTTCAAGGTTTATTCCTTGAGAACCTGCGTAAGGTCTTATAACAAGGTTAATGTTATCTATCTCTGAATTAGAGTCCGTACTACCCTTTGCAGCTAAAACTTTGACTCCGGACGAAACTTCGGCTATGGTTTCCTGTCCGGTGGCCCTGGCCTGCTGTTGCAGGGAGCCGGCCGTGTTAATCAGTACGCCCGCGGCGACGGATGCGACGATAATCATCGCGATGAACACAATCATCGTTCCAATACCCACGATACCGC
>CAZEBR010000018.1:0-851 GCA_964510375.1 Hadarchaeota archaeon (SeqCode)
CTACCGTCAAGTCTCTTTCCGTCTTCGATAAGCTTCTCAGGTTTATCTACCATTTTTAACCTCCTTTAATCTCATTTTTTAAGAATTCACGAACTCTATCAGTTAATCCGCTCGTATGAGCTTTCCTCTCAATCATTAATATCGCCTCCACCACCTTGTTAACCTTCTCCTCGTCGTCACCCCAAATCACTATTCGACCGTTTTGTCCCACCGACATGCTACAATCGCCAAACTTTTGTAAAACTGAAATCATGGACCCCCTCCTCCCTATGACGCGCGGAACCTTCGACGGGGCTATCTCTACCATTCTGCCCCCGCTTATCCTTCCTCTCTCGTCGTCGCCTACCTCAAGCTGGATATCCATCAATTCATCCACATCCTGCACCTTGGCTTCGACCACATCACCAATTTTCAAAAACTTACTGATATCTTCCTCGTCCAAATCGACCTTCCGGCCGACCAGCGAAGAAACCGAGAGATTACCCTGATAAGGCGAGTTAATATCAAGCATCCACCCCGCATAATAACTGTCCACGGCCATTCCCAGAACCTTATCCCCGACTTTTGGAATGTACCTTCCCTCTAACGAGATAATCCTAATCTCATCCCCTCTCTTATCGGCCAGTCCTACTTCCGAAGCACAAATTTTATCGTCGCTACGGAAGACCCCATCACCTAATTTATAGTCTCCTTCGGCCACGACTTGGCCCGGCACTACTAACTCTCTTTCTTCCACATGCATCATTTTTTGATCACCTTTGTTTCTACATCCCCATGAGTTAAATTATTTAGCTTTTCGAGCAGCTCTGACTGCAACCCAGCCTCAATCTCGGCCTTCACTACCCATGATC
>CAZEBR010000018.1:861-12797 GCA_964510375.1 Hadarchaeota archaeon (SeqCode)
CTGTTCCTCTGGGCTCTTGAACGGATCGATTTGAACGTTAGTCTGCTCGAGGGCATTTTCTATTCTCTTCGGCGGGTGGGGCGTATTTTTCTGTGGATCTACGGACCTTCGAGATATCAGATTAATGATTTGTTTTCTGCGCTTCTTTCTCATTTCCTTCTTCTGCCTAGTGGTTAGCTGGATCTCACCCTCGTTAATTATTTCCTCGGCTACCTCCAGGGGATCCGTGGTACCGAAGACTTCTTCCATCATTTCCTCAGAAGCTTTCTTTCCACTGCTGGAATCCTTAAAAACCTTTTCCGCGGCCAAAACTTCTCTAATATCAACGTCTTCGCCGGCCCTAAAATCCAAAGTGAGGTCAGGATCGACTAAAACTTCGAATTCCGTACCGTGGGTCGATAGCCTGGCAATTACGGCATCTTCTAACTTAACCATTCAAATCAAACAACCTAAATAATCTTAAGAGGATTTACCCGATTCGTAATTCTTTATAGCTTCCGAGATATCATCTTTGGACATTTTCTCGAATTTCTGTGTTTCACTTTCCACTTTCCCCATCTCGACTTTGTTCGCACGTAGCTCTCCGTCAATCACTTTTTCAAGAGCCTCTAAGGCCAAGTTGACCGAGTCCTCGATATCCATATTCTCCTCATAATTGCTCTCCAGAACTTCCGTAGCTTCCTCGGCACCGCCGCCGATCGCATGAGCTTTGTAGGCAGCTACGACCCCACTGGGATCGGTCTCGAACAGATGTGGTCCTCGCTCACCGACTCCGCCTATGAGAAATCTAGTTCCGAAGGGTCGGACACCGCCGTGCTGAGTATACATCTGTTTGGTATCACCGATTTCCTTCGCCAAACTTTCTACCGATATCAACTCGTCGTACCTAAGTCTGTTAACCTGCGCCTCGACTCTAGCGTTGTCTATCAAAACTCTAGCGTCGGCTATCAAACCGGAAGCAGCAGCTCCTATGTGCTCATCTATCAAGAAAATCTTTTCTACCGAGCCGTCTTCGACCAGTTTACTGGTGGTCCTTCGCTCAGCGGCCAAAACAACTCCATCTTCCGTCTTGATGCCCAAAGCAGTGTATCCTCTTTTAACAGCTTCCTGAGCGTACTGAACTTGGAAGAGCTTACCATCTGGGCTGAAGACCGTAATGGCCCTATCGTATCCTCCACCTTTCTGTGCAAAAGCCATCTTTCTTTCTCCTCTGCTTAAGTATTAATCATTCCTAGCTACGGTAAAGAGTTTTTGAAGAGCTTATATAACTTTTTGGTGAGGATTCGATTTATTGTTATGCCAAAGCAGATGGCTCTGAAACAGTTTACGTCGAATGGTTCAAATATAAGATTCCAAATTATTTCTTAAAAATCTAAGATGCTTTTCTCAAACCGAAATAGATTTTTATTCCCAGAAACAGAACAACAAAAAGAATAGATGCCTTTATCGGTAAGGGGGATTGACAATTTGAATGGGAATAAACTAGCAACGGGCTTAATAATTCTTACTCTCTCAGCTCTAATAGTGGCAGACGGAGTACTTTCCTTACTGGAATCACCAATATTTTTCAAAAACGGGAGGGATTCATAATAATCGTAGGACTCATTTTCATTATTTTAGATACCCAGATTTTAGAGAGGGTATAAGAATGCCCGCGATCCAAGTAAAAAACCTGACCAAGAACTTCGGAAAAATCAGAGCCGTGGACAACGTTACCTTCGAAGTATCAGATGGCGAAATATTCGGCCTCATAGGGCCAAACGGAGCAGGCAAGACCACCATCCTCAGGATAATATCCACCCTTCTTAGAACCAGGGATGGATCCGTGAAAGTATACGGACACGATGTAGAGAAGGAGTCAAACGAGGTACGAAGTCTAATAAGCTATCTACCGGAGGAAGCGGGGGCTTACGAAAATCTTACCGGTCGACAATACTTGGAATTCATGGCGAGTTTTTTCGAGGAGGAAAACGGAAACGAACGGATCGTGAAGAGGGGTATCGAAATAGCGAAGCTCGAAGATAGGATAGAGGATAAGGTTGAAACCTACAGTAAAGGTATGACCCGTCGATTACTCATCGGTAGAGCACTGATGATGGACCCAGAACTCGCCATCCTAGACGAACCTACCTCCGGCCTAGATGTCACTAACTCTCAAGAGGTCAGGAAAATCATAAAGAATCATTCCGAGGAGGGGACCTCGATTCTGCTATCATCCCACAACATGTTCGAGGTCGAAAATCTGTGTAGGCGAGTGGCGATGATAGATGACGGAACGATCGTCGAGAGGGGAGAACCTCCTCAACTGAAGAAGAAATATGAGGCGAACAACTTGGAGGAAGTTTTCACGAGGGTGGTCTCATGAGCCACTTCTTGACGATCGTAAAAAAGGAAGTCAGAGAGCTCCTGACTATCAAAACTCTTATTCCCATTATTGCCCTCACACTGGTGTTCGGGCTCATCGGACAGTCGGTAGGGAACATCAGCGAGAAAGCCGAGGAAAAACCCAAAGTTGGAATAATAAACGAAGATGACAGCAAAATATCGAGCAACATCGTGGATTTGTTCGAAAATCTATCGGAAGTCGTTTACTCTTCCTCGAAAGACACCGAGGCAACTGAAGCTCTAAGAAATGTCGAAGAAAACGGTGGAGTCGCTTTAATTACAATCCCTCCGGGGTTTGGAGAAAATATCCGAAACAACACCACCGGAAATATCAAAGTTCAGTGGTTACTTGAGGGACTTGGAATCATGGAATCCATCCCCACCGAAGCCGTTAATGGATTAATTCAGGTAGCGACCCAGCGGTTGTCCAAGACGATTATCGGGGAAACCGGAAAACTCGATCCCGATATGGCTCTCCAGCCCGTTAGAAAAACTGAAACTACCTACATGAGAGGAAAAGTGTTCAAAGGATTAACCCCCGGTGCGATAAGTCAAGCTCTATCGTCTCACTCCACTCTCGTCCCAATAATAATTATGATTATTATACTAATGTCCGGAAGCCAAGTAATCGAATCCATGGGGATGGAAAAGGGAAACAAGACCCTGGAAACCCTCCTCACCCTACCAGTAAAGAGAAGCCATATCGCGATAGGGAAAATAATGGGTAGTGCAATTGTCGGTCTCCTCTTCGCGGCCATTTATATGATTGGCTTTGGCTACTACATGAGTTCCTCCTTCCAGGCCGGAAGCGCAAATATAGCCCAAGCCGGGCTTACCCTTGGGATCCTCGACTACTCTATCCTGGCCATATCCCTAGCCTTAACTATCATCGCAGGACTCACAATCTGTATGTTGATGGGAACCTTCGCCAAGGATTACAAGAGCGCTCAGATGCTCATGTTTCCTCTTATGATCTTAGTATTCATACCTTTCTTCCTAACCATGTTCAAGAGCTTCTACACCTTTCCTCTCGTCTTAAAGGGCTTACTATTCGCCATACCCTTCTCTCACCCAATGATGGCCATGAACTTCCTACTATTCGATGATTTTATGTTAGTAGCGGGGGGCGTAATATACGTAGGCATATTTACGGCCGGAATCATGGCATTGGTATCATACATATTCAAGAGCGACACGCTAATCACCGGCCGATTCGAGTCGAAATGGCTAGACAAAATACGCAGAAAATAATATCGAAAAATTTTCCGAACTAGCTGTCCGGCTTAGAAGAAAAAGCGAAAAGCTAATTCAAACGAATACATATGGACCATCGGGGAACTGCATAATGTCGGACGAAGATCTCGAACAGTTTGAAAAACCCTTTCCCGATCTCCTGAACGAAAAAGCGGCGGAAATAGACCCAAAAGAGAGCCGTCGATTCACCAGGAAGGGATTTGGCAAAATTATCGATTTGGCAATACTCCTTAGAAAGGGATTCGGCCAGGCCTGGCAGTTCATAGTGGTAATTCAGGCACTCTTCATATTCCTTGGCCTTTCCCCCCAGGTAAGCCAGGCTCTAAGCCAGCTTGGCATATCCTTATCGGGCACCACGATAGGAATAATCGCGCTGGGAGGAATTATCTTCTTTTTCCTGTTCGGGCTGGCCTTGCTACTCTACGGGGGAACTCAGAGATCCTCCTCCCTGATAAACGAAAAACAGGCCCCTGCTCAACGCCTGAACTATTCCTTCTACAGGGAGATGTCAAAGTGGGCAAAGAATACCGAGAAGAGACTGGAAAGGATAGAAAACAAGCTGGACAAAATTCAGGAAAAACGGGAACAAAACTCCGCCTAAAACGCTTCTTGAGGAAGCTTATTTCAGAAACCATCTCCGTTCTCTTAAGGAAAATCACAAAAACAGCCTTATCAAGACATCAGAAAATTCTCTAAGCCTTTCTACCCTTTCTTCGAGCCGATCTTCATAAGGGCGGGAGTTAACGGCTATTTTTTCATAACTCTCGGTCAAATCGGGATACTCGCTCCTTATAACATCCATTATCTCCTCCTCATTGTCATCGAGATTAATTCCCTCGATCTGTAGTTCCGATATGTACTCCTCAGTCCTTTCCAGCAAACCCCACAAATCGGTAATTTCTTCGAAATACGGGCCGACGTGAAGGTAACAGTCTATCCCGGCAGAGGAAATCTCCTCGAGAGCTTCTATCCTTTCGGAAATTGCGGACGAGTTGGGCTCCCAGATCCCTCTATCCGCATCGTCAAGAAAGTTGAGGGTGAACCCCACATCAAGCCTACCGGGATTAAAGCTCTTCAAAACGTCCAAATCCCTAGTTATCAAGCTACTTTTCGTGAGGATGCTGACAGGAAAACTCGTGTCCGACAGCCTCTTCAGGATATCCCTCGTGAGCTCGTACTCCTCCTCGACGGGCTGATAAGGGTCCGTCACGGAGGACAAGAGAATCGAACCCTTATTATTGTCCATCAAATCGTTCTGGAGAACGGCCCTCGAATTAGTCTTGACGTCTACGAATTCCCCCCACGGCTCGGCGTGATCGGTAAACTTACTCATGAACTTGGCATAACAGTATTTGCAATCGTGCTCGCAACCCACGTAGGGATTGATGGCATAATCTACTCCGTAAATCCCCGAATCGGACATTATCGACTTGCACTTAACCTCCTCTACCCTCAAGATAAAAACCTCAGTAAAACTCCTCGATTCTCTGCTGTGCTTCCTTATCCGTCAAGATCTCAGAAACCGATTTCCATTCGTCCAGACCGAGATCCATCTCTTTATCCAAATATGAGAAAACCTGTTTTCTCGTGTCGAACTTTCTGGGTTCCGTCCTCAGCGCATTCCTGACGGATTCCCTCACGTTCCACACACCAACCGGGAGAATGTACCCGGGATGAGCCTCCCTGAGAACTATTCCTCCGGCCTGTCTCCCCATAGCCTCCAGTTTCTCGGTAACAGCAAGTCGAGCGGAATAGTAACAGCCACCGAGAGAAGCGTACTCCGACCTCCCCTGCATGAACTCGTGATCCCCATAAATCGCTATCCTGTTCCGGCTGGGATTCCAAGTCGTTTCAGGGTAGAATGCCTCTATTAACTCGTACTTCCAAGAAGTGGGTGTGAGTATAATCATCCAATAGTTATCAAGATATTTAGCCGTGTAGATCTCGTAGTGATCGATGGGGCGGTAAGTCTTCACTCTCCCCCTCAAATTTTTACCGATTATATCATCGACAGCTGTAATGCTCCATCGGGTGGGAACGAACCTCCGATTCTCTCCAAGTCCCGTTCCCCCGACCATAAAGATATCCTGAATCCTAGATACCCTGACGCCCTTTTCGTAAAGATTGAATACGGCCATCTCGGACTTAAGATCGTCGTCGTAGAAAACCTTCTCCAACTTGTGGTGTGAACTCATAGAACCCAGCTCAAACCTCTCCATCCCGGCGGAAGGTCCGTGAGGCTGCGACTTATTATCGAAACGTAGGGACTCCGAAAGGTTCTTATCGAACTTCACCTCGGCCTCCGCGGGTTCCTTCGACAGAGCGATATGCCTCGTCCTTTCTACCTCTCTATCCAGACCGTCGTTCACCTCTATACCGCTCTGGAGTCTCTTTTTTCCCCGGGCTAGCTTGCTCCTGTATCCAATTATGTCATCCATCTCCGCCTGCCCGAACCATTTTTCGGGGGTAGAAAAAACGGAAGTATCTCCCTTCTGCGGGGGAACTAGAGGACCCACGTCCACCTTGGGATAGCCGTACCTTCCAATGAAGACCGACGGGGGCGAGTTGCCGTCGAGAAAATCGGTATCCAGACCGGAATCGTTCTGTCGGTCGACTTGAGAATAAAACTTTGCCATGATGGGACATCTTGACTTTCCGCACAGATTTTTGGTGCCCCTGCACTTCAAACAGAGCGGCCTGATTTTGGGATCTATTTTCGGTGCTATTTCCTCGGAAAAAGTGGATAAGTCCCCCTTCCTGCCCTTTCTAGATTTTTTTTCACTTACGTGCTTTTTCGGAGTTTTGCCGGGCATGTCCTCACCTTTCTGAATTGATCAATCCGAGTGATATGACTCTTCATTTGAAATTATCCTCATATCGACTTAAATAGAAAGCTGTGACCCCATTAAAACTATTTCAGCTCACACTGAACGTCACTCGCTCAAGGCGCGAACGACCTCGCTGACCAAATCTTCCGGATCTTCGCTAGAAACTATAGTCCTACCCGATCTACCGAACTTATCGGCCAACTTCTCGAATTCACCCGAAGCGCCCGACACTCCTTCCAACAACCCAATGACCTTTCCCAGGCCATAGGCAATGGTCAACTCATTCAGAGTCCCCATCCTTCCCGAGGTCGCAATTACCGCATCGCAACTCCTTACCAATACCACGTTTCTACCTTTATAACCGAATCCAGTATAGATAAGGACATCGTGCTTCTCGACCGGATATCGATACTGATCAAGGTGCTCCTCCTCGTTTAGGGCGGGAGACACTCCTATCGTGCATCCCCCCTCCTCTTTAGCACCTTCAACAGCAGAATAGGGAAGCCCGGTGCATCCACCAGTTAACAAGTTGAATCCGGCCTCCGCGATCTCCTTTCCTATCCTAAAGGCTTTATCCTCTGCTCCAGTACCTTCCTCGGCAGACCCAATAACTCCAATTTGGCCATTCATGACGAAATCACCACTGAAATTATTAATTCGAAACGAAAGCAATCCCCAAGCCAAGGGGAAGTAAAATCTTCTCCATCCTTAAACATCTTGATCGAAATTTCATCCTGATCCCTTTACAATTGTCCATACGGAAGAAAATAACTTTTCCAACCTACAGATACCGCAATTATCCGTTTATCATAAAGTCCAAGCCAGCATATTTTTTTAGGGGTCCTATTGACCAAATCAAAAGTCGCATCGATTTTGAGAAATGCACTACCCGTCCTGCTCGTATGTGCAGTAGTTCAGTTTGGGACCGGATCAGTTCTGGGTGGGATGGAGGAGAGTCTAAAGATTATCCCAGGAATCCTTGTAATGGTCCCTCCCTTACTCGCACTCAGAGGAAGCATAGGAGGAGCACTGGCCTCTCGACTCGGAACGGGACTCCACCAAGGTGTAATAGATCCGGATGTCCTGTGGAATCCCGAGGTAAAAACGAATATCGCCGCAGCGCTCTTCCTTACCCTCCTGGTTTCGATCACGATAGGAATTCTTTCCTTCAGCATAACGATATTAACCGGCCTTCACGCCCCTACCCTTCCGTTTTTCCTGTCCCTGGTTTCCATCGCGATCATAGCGGCCGTACTTTCAGGGGTGGGATTGACAGGTCTCACCGTATTCATAGCGCTCTTTTCCTACCGCCGCGGCTGGGACCCCGACAACGTGACTAGCCCTCTTACCGCCTCCATGGGCGACCTAATCACGATGGCATCAATCTACGTAGCTGTAATCGTGGTGTTGTAAAATGGCCGTATACGAATTCAAAAAAATAGTCTCGGAGAGCTATAGGGTGCTCGTAATAAGCGTCTTGATAGGACTGTTTGCGGGATATCTACTGGACTATTACTCCGGCCAGGGAAAAATAACTGCTTTAATTTTGGCCATGGTACCGCCGATAAACGGAATAGGTGGAAACATCGGCAGCATTCTAGGAGCGCGCCTATCGTCGGCCCTTCATCTTGGAACCATTACGCCGGATTTCAGTGGACAGGATGCGCTCAGGGTAAACATATTCGCTTCCCTTTCCCTAGGACTAGTCATCTTCTCTTTTGTGGGATCATTATTCTTCGGTTCGGCCATAATATCCGGACAAACCGTGACGGAGGCACTCCGAACAACGATCATATTCTTCGGCGCGGGCATGATACTTACCGGCATTATCTCGCTCGTCAGCATAACCACGGCGTTTCTGTCCTATCTGAAGGGTATCGACCCGGACAACGTGGTAATACCGATCGTGACGAGTACCGTAGACGTGGCAGGAGTAATAAGCTTACTAATAATGATACACATAATTTAGGGGGAACTCATGCCGGAAGAAGAAATCAAAAATCATAACGTGAGGGAACTTTTAACGGAAACCAAAGACGTTTCCGATTCTATCATCGACCTAGCTTATGCATCCATCCTTTACGAAGACAAAGAAATGGCGAAGCAGGTACGAAAGCTCGAAAACCGAATGGACGAGCTGATGTATCAAATAAGAGTCCTCGTGGCCATGTCCGCAAGGAGCTACGAGGATGCGGAAATGATGACCGGTATACTACAGATAGCCAGCGCGGCGGAGTCCATATCCAATGCGGCGGGGGACCTGGCCAACCTAGTTCTCAGAGAAATAGACATCCATCCGGTCATAAAGGACACACTGAAGTACGCCGAGGAGAAGATTTCCAGATTAGTTGTTGGCGCAGATTCGGACTTGATAGGAGAGAGACTTCGTGACCTCAAACTTCCCTCACAGCTCGCAATTTGGGTCTTGGCCATCAAACGAGATGATTCTTGGAAGATAATGCCGGACTCGGACGAGACAATCGAAGAAGGAGACACTATATTCGTAAGGGGGCCACAGGACGGAGTCGACAAACTCAGCTTCATGGCTGATTCGGAGGAAATCGACTGGACGGTGAGCGAAAAATACGAGAGACTCAGAAAATTGCTCTCCGACATGAGGGATACCGGGTGTCTACTCGTGGACTTGGCCTTCTACTCGATCCTATTCAAATCCAAAGAGGTAGCAGAGGAGGTTAGGAAACTGGAGGAGAGGTTTGACGAGCTGAACTACGAGGCTTGGAGGGAGGTTTTGAAAGCCTCAAAAAAAGAAGAAAACGTCATGTACTTAAACAGCGCTCTGCAGATCGTCAAATCCCTAGAAAGCATTTCGGATGCCGCAGATTCTATTTCGGACATCATGCTTAGAGGAGTGGAAATGCATCCCGTATTCGAGAAGGCCCTAGAACAAGCGGACGAAAACATCGCCAGAGTTCAGGTATCCCCAGATTCCTCGTTGACCGGAAGAACCCTTGAAAAGCTCGACCTGTGGAGGCGAAGAGGGGTATACGTGCTCGTATTGAGGAAGGGAGATAGTTACATCCTTAACCCCAGCAAAAAAACCGTCATCGACGAAGGGGACGTCCTAATAATCAGGGGATCATTCAAATCCGTAGAAGAACTTACAAAGGTCGCAAGGGGAGAAAAACTTTGGAAGGATCTGGAAATAGTTAGTTAATCCAGTTCTCTTATAGATTTATTGTTCCAGGCTTAATAGGGCCACCTTTTCCAGTATTAAATCCTTCAAGGAGAAAGCTCCAGCCCGGCTTTCGTCGATGGAATAAATATCCAATAAATTTTCAAATTTTTTATCATCTATTTCTAAAACTTCATCCATCCTTTCGATATCCAATTGGTCAAAGATATCATTCAAGCTTTTTTCTACCTTGGAGGAAGACTGCCCCACAATCAGCACAGCAACACTTTCAGTCTCCTCACTTATCCCGACACAATCTAAAGATTTGTTTATCTGTCTGAGTCCGGCCACCCAACACGTAAATTCGATTCTAGATGAGTTAGCAAAAGCCCTGTCCCTCTCCAGAGCATCCAATGCAAGTCTCACGGAATGGAAAAGATGGTCCGAACCCGCCACGCATGAAGCATCGAAAAGCTGGCTAACGGTCTCATTACTCTCGTCGATATCCTCGATACTTCGAATTACCTCCTCGATATCATTCAGCTCTATTCGCCCGCCGGCCACTTCTACGAACCGTTTCCCAAAATCCCCATGAATTTCCATCATTGTTTCAACCTTTTGATAAACCGGGATCCTTTTAAATACCCAAGCCCGTGACCAGGGCGCAGAAAGATGGAGACTTTTCCGAATTATTAAAAGCCGTTCAAAACAAACAGCAATTAATTACTCCAGGAGGTCCGGATAGAATTGGGAAGCCCGATGAGATCTACTGCGAAAAAAGTAAAGATAGAGGACATAACAAATGGCGAGTTCGCTAATTCGCCGGAAGGGGAACCGAATTACCTTAACACACCGTGGGATCAAGAACTCCTGAGAGTCAACATCATAGCCACTATCGTGGAAAAATTTGTAAGGGATGATGGGGACTACGCAACTCTCCGCCTTGACGATGGAAGCGAAACAATAAGAGCGAAAGCTTGGTCCGATGGCGTCAGAGAATTCGAAAAATATGAAGTTGGTGATCTGGTTAAGGTTATCGGCAAGGTGAGAGAATACGAGGGGGAAATACATCTGGTCCCTGAAGTCATGCGGGAGGTAAAAGACCCGAACTGGGAACTGGTCCGAGAACTCGAAATCCTAGAAAAGAGAAAAAAATTACTCCAGGAAGGTAAGGAACCGGAATTTGAAGAAGAAGAGGAGGAAACAGGGGAAGAAACCCAGAGAGAAACTCGGAGACAAGAAGATCAAGCAAAGGAGGTAGGAACAATCGAAAGCCTCGGCGAGTCTACCGATGACGAGATAGAAAAGGAGGAGGTCTCGGAAGACCTGAAGGACCAACTCCTCATAGCGCTGGATAAGATCGAAGGGGAAGAAGGTGCATCATTGGACGATCTTGCTGAGGAAATAGAGGAGCCCAAGTCAAAAACTGAGGAGGTCATGGGGGCATTATTAAATGAAGATAAAGCATACGAACCAATAGCCGGCAGGTTCAAACGGCTGGGATAGAAGATGTCAGAAGATTATGAAAAATTATTGGATCGTGCATACGAAGAAATTCCCGAAACCAGCAGCGAGAAAAAGAGATTCAAAGTTCCCGAGGCCGAAGTAGATATTTCAGGAAATCAGAGTACCCTGAAAAATTTGAAGTCCATAGCCAACGATCTGGGACGTGAACCCGATCACCTAATGAAGTACCTCCTAAACGAGCTCGGGACGGCAGGACATCGCGAGGATTCCAGTGCGAGGTTTCAAGGAAAATTCGACAAGGAAGACATCCAAGAGAGGATAGATGAGTACACGGAGGAATACGTCCTCTGTAGCGAATGCGGGAGGCCGGACACGAAGCTCAAAAAGGAGTCGGGAGTCACAATACTCAAGTGTGACGCATGTGGCGCCCGATCATCCACAAAGGGATAGTAAATGCCTCAGCTTTCAATGAAAAGGAAGAGTGGCGAAGTAGTGGTGACTGTTTGTGACTCCGAACTGTTCGGAAAAAAGCTGAGGGAAGGAAATCTAAGTCTGGAAATAAATGAATCGTTCTATGGAGGAGAAGAAATGAGAATCGAAGAATGCTTGGAAAAATTAAAAGAAGCGACGATAGCGAATCTTGTGGGATCCGTAGTCGACCACGCGCTCGAAGAGGGGCTTCTGGACGAAGAAAATGTCCTCGAGATCGAAGGAGTACGACACGCGCAACTTGCCAGATATTAAGGATTTTGGTGACACGACATGGAAAAGTTCTGCTATAGATGTGGAGCTCTCGAAAAAGAGAAAGGTCCATTGATAGACGGACTCTGTCGGGACTGTTTTTTGGAGGAAAATCCGCTGCTAAAGGT
>CAZEBR010000018.1:12807-20071 GCA_964510375.1 Hadarchaeota archaeon (SeqCode)
AACTAGAAATTTGTAATCAGTGCGGAGCCTACTTCATAGATAACGACTTTTTCGACATAAAGGCGAACCCGGCTCGAGAGTATTTGGAGGGAGCCAAAAAACTGGTACTCTCGGAACTGGAGGTCCTACAAATGGGTCCCACCGGGGTAAGGTATGTTGACTTCGAAGATTCGGAGAATGTCGATGTCGGATTAAGAGCGGATTATACGGAGTCCGATAATATAGTTGTGGAAGTAGAGGTACAAACGAAAATTACCGAGTCGCAGGAGGAACCATACACTGAAAAAGCAAAAACCATCGTCGAAACGGCCCAAACCCGTTGCGAGGTCTGTAGAAAAATCGATACCGGCTACTACGAAGCCGTACTGCAGGTAAGGGGTCAGGAAGAAATTCCGGAGGAAAGACTTTCCCAGATATATCAAGACATTCAGGAAGAGTTCTCAAAAATTCACGATCGAAACAGGGAAGAATTCGTATCCAAGATAAAGAGAAAACACGGAGGGATAGACCTCTATGCGAGCTCTTCACAACTCGCCCACGAGCTGGGAAGGTTCCTCAAAAACGAATACGGGGCCGAAATAGACGAATCCGCAGAGCTGATAGGGCAAACGTCGGAAGGAGAAGACAACTACAGGGTCACGGTTGTCGCGAGACTCCCGTTCTGATCTTTCAAGACTGAGAGTTTTGAGCTGGGGTTATCCTTCTACTATTAAATGGTTCACCCGACGCCAAAGCGAACATAAGATCGGACTGGGCATCCACGACGACCTTGTCACTTTTTGGAAGTACAAGAGTTCCCTCACTTAACTGAACATCTCCGTCGTACTCGCCCTTTCCGGAGATAACGTAGAGGAATGAGCTGTGCTCTTCCTCAAGCTCCCTATCAAATCTCGATCCATTATCCATATCAACCAAAAAATATCTTACCGGCGTATTCAGGCGGATCGGAGAACCATCACCCACTATAGTCCTCACCTTTATCCCATCTTTCTCCTTTAGTGGAAGGCTCTCGGAATCGCCCTTCTCATACCTCGGCTCCATATTCTTCAAATCCTCAGGGAGCTCGACCCACAATTGGAGACCATGATTCAGCCCTTCGGTACCCGGCATCTCGGAGTGCCTAAGACCGCTACCTGTGATCATAAGCTGTGCCTCCCCCTCCTCGATTCTGCCGGAAGCTCCGCTACTATCTTCGTGTTCAAACGCACCTTGAAGCATGTATGTGATTGCCTCGAAACTGCTATGAGAATGCATAGGAAATCCGGCAGGAGGTTCCACGAAAAACTCATCAAAGAGGAGAAAAGGGTCTACCTTCTGTACTTCATTCGTGGGGAAAGCCCTCTTCACCCTAGCTCCTTCTCCTTCTGGCATTACCTTGGCTTCGGAAAGAATATAGTCACCCATAATTATCCCCCATCCAAACCAAGTGTCTCCATTATTTTTAAAACAAGCAGAAAATGCTACGCAAAATCGAGGGCTACTCGTTATTAGGAAGGCAAATAACCAATATTACGAACGGTCGTAAGTGGAAACTGGTGCCATAAAATGTCTCTGAAGGTCTACAACTCCCTGTCGAACGAGAAAGAAGAATTTGTACCCATAGACGAAGATCTAGTAAGAATGTACATCTGCGGACAGACGGTCTACGACTACATGCACATTGGACACGCACGAACATACGTGGCCTTCGATATAATTAGGAGGTATCTAGAGCACAAGGGATACTCCGTAAAAACAGTCATCAACATCACGGACGTCAACGACAAAATAAACGACCGGGCAAAGGATGAAAGTAGATCGCCGTGGGAGGTGGCCGAAGAGTTCGCCACGATAAATCTTGAGGACTATCGATCGCTCAACATTAGAGCAGACGCTCACCCAAAGGCGTCCGAGTACATGCAGGAAATGATAGATCTCGTAAGGGCGATCGAGGAGGAGGGAATCGCTTACGAGGTGGAGGGGGACGTCTTCTTCGACACGACCAAATTCCCCGACTACGGGAAGCTCTCCAATCAGGACATGGAAAACATGGAGTCCGCCAGAGAGGAAGACATTGTATCGATAGAAAAGAAGAGGAACCCGCAGGACTTCGTGCTCTGGAAGTCAAGAGAAGGGTCCGAGTATTCCCCGACCTGGGACTCTCCGTGGGGAGAGGGCATTCCAGGCTGGCACATAGAGTGCTCCGCGATGTCAATGTCGCTTTTAGGCGAGCGGATGGACATCCACGGCGGCGGATCGGACCTCACCTTCCCCCACCACGAAAACGAAACCGCCCAGGTCGAGGGCGTGACGGGCGAAAGATGGGTAAAATACTGGATGCACACCGGCCTCGTGAGAATCAAGGAAGAGAAAATGTCCAAGTCCCTGAGCAACTTCGTACCCGCCAGAGAAGTCCTGGAAGACTACGGATCCGAAGCCATCAGGCTCATGGTGGCGAGTTCTCACTACAGAGAACCCATGGACTATTCGGACGAAAAGATGGAGGAGGCCAGTAGAAACGTGCAGAGCCTGAAGACCACCCTTGAAGACATACGGGCGGAAATTAGGGCTTCCAAAAAGATACCCGACAAGCTGAACGAAGATGACAGGGAATTCCTGGACGAGATTTTCAATCTGCGGGCGGAATTTATGGCCGCGATGAACGACGACTTCAATACTCCAAGGGCTCTGAAAAACATATACGAGCTCGAGAAATCCGTAAACTCCTACCTATCAAAAAACCCGAAAAGAACAGTCTTGGAACGATCAGAAGAAACCTTCATCGAGCTCTGCTCTATTCTCGGTATCCTGCCCGAAAAAGAAGTGGAAAAGAATGAGACTTCAAAGCTAGAAAAGGTAGTCAAAGAAATATTAGAATTGAGAGAGGAACTCAGAGAGAAAGGGGATTATGAAACGGCCGATTCGATTAGAAACGCCCTCGAAAAAACGGGAGTAAAAGTAGAGGATACGGACAGAGGGCCTAGGATAAAGAATTTATAGATTTTAACATCTGAATCTGATTAAAAATATTTTAGACCCTCATAAAAATAAAAAAGGCCATATCGCCGAAATAAACGTGTTACTTTTTAAAAGCGTCCCGTGTCTCGTCGTCAATCTTATCCGACGGCCTCAACGAAACTATATCCCCTGACTCTAACACCGTATCCCCCTTGGGTGTAATCTCCTCGTCTTTTCGATCAATCTCCACGAGCAAAACGTCCCCGCCCAGTAATCCTTGTTTGTCTATCTCCTCAACCGTTTTTCCCTCGACTTGAGAGCCCTTTTCGACTTTCAACTTTTCAACTTCTCCAACGGTCTTCTCGATTTCTTCGGCCACCTGCTCGCCGGCCTTCTCAATTTCCTTTGAGGCCTCTTCGGTCACCTTTTCTATCTCCTCTTTCACTCTCTCCACATTTTCCGTGGCCTCTTTAGTCACCTTTTCGGCTGCCTTCTCGGTTACTTTTTCGATTTCTTCGGTTGCCTCCTCCGCTTCTTCTTTAATTTTTTTATCATTCATTCGTACATCCTCCACTAATTATTTCCCCTGTTTGGTCTATAAGTTTAATTGAAAGTACTTTTTCTTCCAAATATTATTATAAAGGCTCTGATTGGAATTAATATTAATTCTAGGTCGAATAAAACTCTTGAAAACATGGTAATACTATTTTGAGAAATATTGAAAAGTAAGAAAACAAAAAGAAGAATGAAAATGAGCGAGAAGATAATCGAAGTAGAAAATTTAACCAAAAAATACGGCGATCTAACAGCAGTCGATAATATCTCATTCGATGTCTTCCGGGGGGAGATATTTTCCCTCGTAGGACCCAACGGAGCCGGAAAAACTACAACGGTTGAAATATTGGAATGCCTCCGGGAGCCCACAAACGGAGAGGCAAAAATTTTCGATTTAGACATAAGCGAGAAAGAAGAGAAAATAAAGAAAAGGATAGGCGTAATGCCTCAGGAATTCAATACCTTCGAGAGGCTGACGGTAAGTGAGAATATCAAGCTCATGGAAAGAATTTATGGAAACGATGGGAATATCGAAAAAATTCTCAAAAAACTGGAATTATGGGAAGAAAAAGACCGGAACTTCGATGGTCTATCGGGCGGAATGAAAAGAAGGGTCGGTATAGCGATGGCATTGATTAGTGACCCTGAACTTCTATTTTTGGACGAACCCACTACAGGACTTGATCCTCAAGCGAGAGTCAAGCTCTGGGATATGATCAAGTCCCTCAAAAAATCTGGCGTGACCATCTTCCTGACCACCCACTATATGGAAGAGGTGGAGGAACTGAGCGACAGGGCCTCCATAATGTTGGGCGGAAAAATACTCTCGACCGAAAGAGTCGAAACTCTTATCTCAGAATACGGTGGAAACGTAAAAATCGTAGTGCAAAACGAAGGCGGTGCACAAGCAATCCTTGAAGAGTTTACGGATGACGTATTCGTTGATGAAAACGAGAACACTGTAGGGATTTTCGAGAGCAGAAAAAAGGCCGCCGAAGCACATCTATCACTATATGAACAGCTCTCAGAAAAAGCAAGAGTCAACGTGGTTGAGCCCTCCATGGACGACGTATTCCTTCAGGTAGCCGGGGGAAGCATAAACGAGAGCGGGGAGCTGGTAAAATGAAGGGAACTATCTCGGTATTTATCGTGACCGCAAAGAGCTGGCTAAGGAGTGCAAGCGGAGTTTTCTTTTCATTGATGTTCCCACTGATGCTTCTCTTAATCTTTGGATTCATATTTGGAGGGGTGGGGACTTCGTCTTATAACCTTCAAGTTCAAAACCGCGATGTAGTCGACAACGAGCCTACCATACTTTCGAACCAATTGGTAAACGCTCTAGAAAATATGGAAGCCTTAAATATCAAACATATCGATCCGAATAGAAACATCGATGATTACGTAGAAGAAAATCCTTCACATCGCATACTCGTGATTCCCGAAAACTTACAACAAAAAGCCACGACGAAAAGCATGTATATAAAGTCGGGTGTCGTGATTAGCACCTTGGAGGACATTATAAAAAATTTCGATCCTATTGGGGAAAATAACATTCAATCCATCGAGAGAGGTATATTTGCTCTAGAACAATGGAGAAGCCATATACCCAGTGAAAACGTTTATTTGCTTTTTATGTCAAGTGAAGAAGACCAAGCCACGCAGATAGTGAGAAGCATCGTGTTTAACTTTGTCAGATCATTCAATAATAAGATGATAGAAGCGGAGGAGATAATAAACTTAAACACGAAGAGCACCGTTCCGGAAGATGACATCGGGCAACAAGACTACTACTTACCCGGCCTAATGGCCGCTTTCATAATGACAAACGGCGTAATGGGTGTTACTACCAACACCTCGGAGTTCAGGCGAAACGGCGTGTTGAAAAGGATTGCCGCAACGCCGCTCCGAAAGAGTTCTTTGATACTTGGCAATTTGCTCACTCAGACCGAATTCGCATTCGTTTTAGCCCTGCTTATGATCGGAGTTGGATGGATAGTATTTGGAATACAGGTCACTATAAACCTGTCCACGATTTTGCTCATCGTGCTCGGGGCTACTGCTTTCTGCGGCATGGGGCTCGTCCTAGGAGGAATGATTAAAGATACTGAGACGGCAAACGCCGCAGGAACCTCAATAGGCTTTCCCATGATGTTCCTTTCAGGAGCTTTCTGGCCTATGGAGATGATGCCAGGCTTTTTGCAAACCGTCGCAAAAGCCCTCCCGGTATACTATCTCCACGAAGGACTCAGACAGAGTATGCTCTACAATAACATAGAGGAGGCCCTTCCGTCAATTGCCATAGTGGGGGCACTCTCGATAATCTTCATAGCCTTAGCTGTGAAAGTGACAAAATGGAAGGAATTCTAGAATAAAACCACAAACAAAAGGATTGAAACTTCCGATTTATTCCTCCTCAGTAATGATCATTCCTGGAAAACACTTTTAGGAATCATAAACACTGGCGATTTTATAAATCAGAAGCAAAAAATGGTAGATAAGATTAGGATTATCTTGGAGGAATAACTTGGTAAAAGTCGTAACCATATCCGGCTTCAAGGACAGTGGAAAAACTTCTGTTCTCGAAAGTTTGGTGAAAACTCTCTCCGAAAGGGGTAACGAGGTAGGTACTATAAAACACATCCCCCACGGGAACTACGCCATCGACCAAGAGGAAACCGATACTTGGCGCCACGTCGAAGCGGGGAGCAAAAAGACGATAGCCCTCGGACCGGAAGAGGTATTTACTTGGGAAAAGAAGGACAAAAATCTAGAGGATTTACTTCTGTCGTTGCGAGATTTGGATTACGTGGTAATGGAAGGATTCAAAAACGCAGAAAATATCGTGAAAATCGCCGTGGCAAGAGACGAATCCGAAGCGAAAAAACTGGACGACGAATTCACCGTCTGCTTTATCGGGCAAGGGATTGACGGAAAAACTGTATTGGACCCCGAAGATACCTCAAAACTCGCCGACTTGGTGGAAAACAAAGCGGTGACGCCCGTAGGCGGTCTAAACTGCGGAGATTGTGGTTACGATACCTGTAGAGACTACGTGCTAGCGGCACTGGAGGGAAAAGCCCCACAAGAAGGATGTGTGGCGCTGAAGGGACCGACGACAATTTTTGTCGACGGCGAGCAAATCCCGATCAAATCGTTCGTTAAAAATCTCATCGCAAACACTGTAGAGGGAGTGGTAGACTCTTTAAAAGGAACGGATGGTGAGGAAATTGAAATCAGAATCCGGAAAAATAAAGGATAACCACGGCAGGCCACTCACAAGTCTCAGGATATCCGTAACCGAAGATTGCGATCTAAACTGTTTCTACTGTCATAACGAAGGATGCGAAAAAACCGAGCGCGAAATGAAACCGGAAGAAATCGGAAAACTGGTAAAAGTAGCGAGTGACCTCGGGATGAAAAAAATAAAGCTCACGGGGGGAGAGCCGCTCGTTCGAGACGACATCGAAGAAATAGTCTCCGAAATATCTCAACACGATGTAGAGGATGTCTCAATGACCACGAACGGAGTAAAACTCTCTGAGAAGGCGAAGGGTCTCAAAAGAGCCGGATTAGACAGGGTAAACGTAAGCCTAGACACACTGAATCCGAAAAAGTACGAAAATCTTACCGGGAAATCGGTCCTTGACAGGGTTTTGGAAGGAATCGACTCCGCAGTGGAGGCTGATCTTTCACCAGTCAAGCTGAACACTATCGTAATGAAGGGGATAAACGACGACGAAATAGACGAACTCGCAGAATACTCCCTCGAAAA
>CAZEBR010000018.1:20084-34541 GCA_964510375.1 Hadarchaeota archaeon (SeqCode)
TATCACAAGAGCTTGGACCCTATCGAGGAGGATATAAAGGAGAGGGCCTCCGATGTAAAGACCCGGTGGCTCATGCAGGTACGCAGAAAATACACGGTGAATGGAGGAGAAATAGAAATAGTAAATCCCATGCACAATACTCAGTTCTGTTCTCACTGCACTAGGCTTCGAATGACCGCCGGCGGTCAACTGAAACCGTGCCTTATGAGAAACGACAATCTAGTGGACGCGCTCACCCCGCTCCGAAACGGTACCGAGGAGGATGTTCGGGAAGCGTTCATGCAGGCGATAGAGAATAGAGAACCTTATTTCTCTTGAAAAATCGTCCTCCAACTTTTCCCGATCAATCCGTTTAGTCAGATTTTCTAATCTTAAAAATAACCCGACGAATCGTTAATAGCTAGCTTGAATTAACCAGATACGAAACAATTGGAGTTGATCTTGAAATGAATAGAATTGGAAATATCGTTGAAAATTTTCAGGTGGAGGATTTTGGAGAAGCCAAGATACGGTACCCCTCGATGAAGGATGCGGAAGAAATGACGGAATATTTGAACACCTTGGTCGAAGAAAAAGCAGAAATCGCTAGACAGGAAAAAATTAGTGTGGAAGAGGAAATGGAATGGCTCTTGGATCATCTCAAAGGAGTAATGAAGAAGAAACAAGTGGGCCTAGTGGTCGATGTCGACGATAAAATCATGGGGCATGGCTACGTAAAGAAAAAAGAAGAAGCAATGTCCCACGTCGGAAAGCTCGCTCTAGGCCTTAGAAAGGAGATAAGAGGGAAGGGGGTCGGATCTAAATTGATGGGATCTCTCCTCCAAGAGGCCGAAGAAAAACTTGACGTCGAAATAATAACCCTGGGAGTTTTCCATACGAACAGAGTGGCACGGAACCTTTACAAAAAATTTGGCTTTGAGAAAACGGGTGAACTCGAGGACGGAATAAAACAATACGGAGAATACAAGAATCTAATAAGGATGAAAAAAGACTTGAGGAAATGAAATCTCTTCTAAAATCCTGTTAAAGCACTCCATGAATGATAATAAGAAATTAATACATATTCACCTCCTATTTCTGAAAAATTAACATATAAACATTATATTTATCATAAAAGACCTAAAATCAAATCGCAGTTTATAATTATTCATAAACGATACTTATTCTACACATACAAACATGATAAATTTTTTATTCAGGCTTTCGAATAAATAAAATTCTCTAAAAAACCAATTATATTTTATTTTTATGGTAATAGTACCTAATTATGTTTTCCTTCTTACCATTCATTCATTATTTTCCAATAAATATACAATTTTTATCTCAACTATTTTTCCTCCGCATAATCTATGATATTATTGGAGACAAAACTCTTTTATTCTTATAAAAGGAACGAATATAAATCGGAGGTGATTTAATGGCAGAATGTAAAAATCTAGACAACTGCTCGTTTTTTGAGGAATATGGAGAAGAAACTTCCCTAGAAGGGTTCATAAACAGATATTGTAAGGGAGATAAGAAAGATCAATGTATAAGAAAAATGGTCAGCGAAGCTCTGGGCGGTCCCGAAAATGTCCCAGCGAACATGATGCCAAATGGCTACCCCATATCCGGAACGACCGACGATGATTGGTCGGAGGACGTAGAAAACGTTATAGAAGATGTCAGATAGACGTAGTTATCCATTCGATTATTAATTAAAACACTCCATTTTACAGACATTTTTAAAAGAAAATTTTCTTTCTAAAGCCCGTTTTCTCTGTAAATAGATGCCATTATTTCCTTAAATACGTGGAAAAATGGAGGTCGGAAAGGTGGTAAAAGCATACAGGGGTAGAAACAAAGAAAGATAGAGGCGAAAAACGAGAAATAACCTGGCCAGGTGAGAAGCGCATGGAAGAAGGTACTGAAACCAAAAACAAATCCACGCTCGTGCTCATTCTAGCGGTAGGGCTTCTCGGGATGATGGGGGGAGCCCTTATGGGGCCCGTAATACCCGCACTGTCCGATCACTTCGGAGTGGGGAATGGAACAGCCGGCCTAGTAATAACTTTCTACGCCGCAGCGACAGCGATAAGCTTCCCGTTCATGGGATTTTTCACTGACAGATACGGACGAAAAAAGGTCCTCATACCAGCCCTTTTCATAAACGGGGCAGCGGGAAGCCTCTGCGCGTTTGCTCCGAACTTCTCAATTCTCCTCGTATTGAGGGTAATTCAGGGGATAGGGATAGCCGGAATGGCACCGATGGCCCTCGTACTAATCGGAGACCTCTACGACGGAGCAAAAAGAGTAGGGGCAATGGGCAGTTTGAGTAGCACCCGATCCGCAGGAGGAGTAATCGCACCGCTTCTCGGGGGCACCTTGGCGAGTCTAAGCTGGAGTTTTCCATTCATAGTCTACGGGACTTCAATCCCTCTCGCCGCGGGTCTCTTGCTTTGGTTTCCCTTTCCGGAGAAAGGGGCTTCAATTTCAATCAGGAGTTATCTCAAACCACTGAAGAAAGCTATACAAAATCCGAGGGTGCAAGCCGTACTGCTCCTGAACTTTCTATCATTCTTTCTCGTTTACACCGTGGTAACGTTCCTGCCGCAAATGTTAACTAGAGAATTTGGGGTGTCGGAGGCACTTGCGGGCGCCTTCCTAGCAATACAGGCCTTGGCCACAATAACGATAGCGATGCAGTCGGGGAGACTCGTCGAGCTGACCCAGAAAAAGTATTTGGTAGGCCTAGGCTTCCTGATCTCGGGAGCGGGATTTCTCCTACTACCGGCGAAAATAGTGCTCCTCTGGATTGCCTTCTCCTTGGTAATATTTGGACTGGGTAGAGGGCTATATCAACCCCAAGTCAACACCTTGGTCACCGAAGTAGCCCCCGAAGGTAGACTTGGGGGAGTGTCTTCCGTGAACAACATCGCAAAGTACGCCGGCCAGATGACGGCACCTATCGTGCTCGGATGGATCAAGGCATTCACAAATTTTCAGGCGGTTTTTCTGGTTTCCGGTTTAGTCGGAACAGCAACAGGGGTAGTAACTTTCGTCTTAATCCTCATGAAATTCTTCAACGGCTCGTAGATTCAGCAGGACCCCCGCTCGTGGCAGCCTTATTAACTCCCGTTATTCCTCCCCTTATGCAATCTTCTCGCGGAATCAGGTCACTTTACAAAGCCAAACAAACTAAAACTTACATAAAGAAACTATTGAAGGACGGCTTTACTATGACTCGAGGAAAAATCCACAAAAAGGGTGAAGCGACCTTCTTAGAAATATTAAATCAGTTTAAAGAAAAAATCGGGAAAGAGGTGGGGGGTATAGGGAGTTTCACGGGCATCGTACGAGGTATCGGAGAAAAGGATGGGGAAGTAAAAAAACTGAGCTACGAATACGCTGAAACGGCCGAGCAAGAGCTCGAAAAAATCGCAAAGGAAGTGGAAGAGCAGACCGAAGGCGTCTCGAGAGTGGAAGTCCACCACGTCATAGGGGACCTCGAACCCTCCGAAGAGATCATGTACGTCCTTGTTGCAGGATCACACCGAGAAGAGGTTTTCGAAGCCCTTCCAAAAATAGTAGACCGGATAAAAAGCGAAGCCCGCATCTGGAAAAAAGAAATCACGGAAGACGATAGCTACTGGATGCACGAAGCAAAGGGAGATTAGATCGTAGACTCAACATTATCCACCGGACACAGGTGGGAATATCGAGACCACATCATCTTCATCCAGCTCAGTATTCAATCCGTCCAGCGCAGTTATACTCGAACCGTTGACGGTCACGTTGACATTATTGCGGAGCTCCTTCTCTTCTCCATCGACAAAGAACTCTTCTTCCAACTCCTTGTATTCTTGAGTTAGCTGATCGATTAGGTCCTCGACGGACTCTGCCGAGATCGAAACTTTTTCGTCTTTGGCGGCCTCTCTAAAATTCGCGAACAACCTTGCCTCTACCATTTTAACCATCAGACTTCCTCTCATCATCTCGTAAATACATAAGGGTAACCGGACGGACGATGGGAAAGAATAATAATCCAAATCCCTATTTTTGGTAGTGATGAAAGAAACTCAAATGGTCGACATAACGGAAAAGGACCACGTCTACCGAGAGGCCACGGCGTCCGGATTTATTGAACTGGATTCCTAAACCGTGGAAAAAATAGAGAAAAAGGAAATACCGAAAGGCAACGTGGAATCAGTAGCCCGAACGGCCGGAATACTCGCGGTAAAGAACACTCCCCGGATAGTGCCCCTGACCCATCCCATACCAATAACTGGGGTGGACATAGACATTGACCTCAGAGAAGAGGGCGTCGAAGTGGAGGTTAGCGTGAAAAGCGAAGGCCAAACGGGGGTCGAAATGGAGGCCCTCTCTGGAGTATCTGCGGTGCTCCTGACCGTTTGGGACATGACCAAGCAGTTCGAAAAAGACGAAAACGGCCAGTACCCGCACACACAAATTACCGATATCCGAGTGCTGGAAAAGGTGAAGGACGAGTGACCACGGATCAACACAGGAAGGAAGCCCCTTCCGACCTTCACGTCAAGACAATCACGGTGAGCGATTCCCTTGCAGAGAAAGGCGAGGCAGGATACCGAGAGGACAAGTCGGGAAAGATTATCCAGAAAAAAATCGAGGAAGGAGGATATTCCTCGGAGCGGGTGATCGTGCCGGACGAAGGGGAGAAAATCGAAGAAGAAATAAGCGAAGCCGTCGCGGACGACGGGGTCGACGCGGTCATTACCACCGGTGGAACCGGCATTACGTCCAGAGACAAGACCGCCGATATCGCCAAGAAACTCTTCGACAAGGAATTTCCCGGATTCGGAGAGCTATTCAGGAGAAAAAGTTTCGACGAAATCGGGACCGCAGTAATCTTGAGCAGAGCCACGGCGGGACTCGTGAAACAAAAGCCGATTTTTTGTCTTCCCGGATCTCCAAATTCCGTGGAAACAGGGATGGATCTGATCATTTCCGATTTAGCCCACATAATAAAACACGCGAGGGAATGAGCTTGGAAGTAAAAAGGCACGGTTTTTCGGAATATACGCGATTGGACCGCGCTCTGGAACTCATACTCTCCGAAATAGAGAGAGTCAACGCCGAAAAGGTCCCGATAGAAGAGGCCTGTAAGAGGGTACTCGCCGAGGATATAGAAGCCCAAAAAAACGTACCGCCTTTTGACAGGGCTGCAATGGACGGTTTCGCGGTCCGGGCCGAAGACACCTTCGGCGCCGAGGAAAACGATCCCAACAGGTTGAAGGTAACCGGAAGGATAAAAACCGGAACAGAATCAGAAATTGAAATCGGGGAGGGCGAAGCGGCGGAAATATCCACAGGGGCTCCGCTACCGAAGGGGGCCGACGCCGTGATAAAAATAGAGGAAACACGTCAGGACGAAGATCCATTTGTAAAAATCATCTCACCAGTCTCGCCGGGAAAAAACGTCTCGCCTCGCGGAGAGGACACAACCGCTGGAGAAAAAATTTTCGAAGAGGGCCGAGTCCTCAGACCTTCGGACATAGGTATCCTGGCTTCTATCGACAAACTGGAAGTAAAAGTAAGCCGGAAACCGGAAGTCGGGATTTCGGCAACGGGCAACGAGCTACGTAAACCGGGAGAAAAACTCAAGCCCGGAGAAATAACGGAATCCAACACGTACACGTTAGCACCGGCGATAAAAGGTGCGGGAGGAAAACCCACGAGATTGGACATTGTCAGAGACGATGTTGACCAATTAAAAGAAGCTCTCAATCTATCGTCCGATTTTGACATGTTAATTTTCACGGGTGGAACTTCCGTCGGAGAGGATGACTTACTACCGGACGTTATATCCGGAGAAGGTGACCTTATCCTTCACGGCGTCGCCATGCGCCCGGGAGGCCCGGTCGGTTTCGGGGTGGTGAACCAAACCCCTGTTTTCTCCTTACCCGGATTTCCGGCTGCGACTCTAGTTTCGTTTGAAACGCTCGTTAGACCGGCCCTGAAAAAAATGCAGGGGGCGAGCAAGGAAACCGATCGAATTGAGGTGAAGGCCTCTTTGAAAAGAAAAGTAAGCTCCAGTTTAGGAAGGGTCGACATAGTCAGGGCAAAAATCGATAAAGATGGAGGAAAATATCAGGCGGCTCCAATCAGGGTGACGGGCTCGAGCCTATTGACTTCGATATCCAGAGCCAATGGTTTCATTATAGTACCTGGAAACAAGGAGGGATTTTCGAAAGGGGACGAAGTTACGGTCAGGATAATGGACGACCTATAATCATAAAACTAACTGAGGTAATGAGATGCCACAAAGCCTAGAAGTAAAAACTGTGGAGGAAGCGCGCGAAGAATTCCACCGACACTGGAAACCTAGCCGAGAAAATGAAGTAGTCCCCGTATCGGAGGCCGAAGGACTGGTGTTGAGCAAGGACGCGAAGTCCGCCGTGGATCTACCGCCTTTTGACAGATCAGTTTACGACGGTTTCGCGGTCCGGGCCGAAGACACCTTCGGCGCAGAGGAGGACAATCCGGTCACCCTTCGATTCGTGGGAAGCATAATGGCCGGACAAAAACCCGACATAGACATCGGAAAAGGAGAATGCGTGGAAATTTCCACGGGTGCCCCGATGCCCGAGGACGCCGACGCGGTAGTGATGGTGGAAGAAACTTCCCGCCACGAAGATGAAGTACAGGTTAGAAGGGCCGTCTCTCCCAGAGAAAACATCAAGGAAAGAGGTTCGGAGCTGAAAAAGGGCGAATTGATTGCCCAAAAGGGCAGAAAGATCACTCCCAGAATATACGGTGCCCTACTGGCCAGCGGTGTCCAAGAGGTCGAGGTTACTTCAAAACCTCGGATAGGCGTCTTCTCATCCGGCGAAGAACTGGTAAATACCGACTCTGACCTCGAAATTGGTGAAATTTATGACGTTAACGGGCCGACAATCACCAGCGCCGCAAAAAATTGCGGGACCATTTCGGAGTATCTCGGGATTATAAGAGACAATCGCGACGAGATAAAAAAGAAAATCGAAGAATCCCTAGAAGAATTCGATGCCCTGATTACCTCGGGGGGAACGTCGGCTGGGTCCTCGGACCTGATACCCAAAGTAATTGACGAAGTCGGCGAACCGGGCATCGTGATACACGGGCTAGCACAGAAACCCGGGAAGCCCACGTACCTTGCACTTATCGACGATAAACCCATTTTCGGACTACCCGGATATCCCGTTTCTGCCCACATGGTTTTTGATCAGTTGGTGGAACCCCTCTTGCGCGAAATGTCCGGACATCCTAAAACCGGAAGGAGAGAGATTCGGGCCAGCCTGACCAGGAAGATGAACTCGGCAAGGGGAAGGCGTGAACTCGTTCCCGTGAGAGTGAGAAGGGATGACGGACAATCTTGGGGGGACCCAATTAGAAAGGGTTCGGGGGCGATAACTTCGCTTTCCGAAGCCGACGGCTATTTCGAAATTCCGAGAAACAGAGAGATAGTGGACAAAGGAGAAGAAGTCACTATAAGGCTGTTCGACGACTCGCTCACTCATTATCGGAAGTAAGTTCACATCACGTGTACAGAAGAAGCCTTAAAGGTTAGATATACCTCGTCCCCAATCCCAATGTCCATTTCCCTAAGGGACTTTTTCGTCAGCAAGACCGTGAATTCTTCTCCCGCATCTACGACCAACCTGACGGTGCTTTCCAAGCCGATGACCTCCTCTACCCTTCCACTAAACGTGTTCCTGCCGCTGGAGCTAAAGGGCTCCTTGGAAACAAGAATCTCATCTGGCCGAATGCAGGCCTTTACATCCCCCTCTTTATCCGATACTGCCTCTATCTCCACCCTTTCACCCACATCGATTTTACAAATCCCATCTTCACAAGTTGACTTTCCATCAAACACGTTCTCCATGCCGACAAAGTTCGCTACGAATTCGGATTCCGGTCTGCGAAATACTTCCTCCGAAGAACCCACTTGTATTATGCTTCCCTCCTTCATCAGACCGATACGATCGGCGAGCCAAGAGGCCTCTTCCCGGCTGTGGGTGACATGGAGTGTGGTTATTCCCATCTCCCGGTGTATTCTCTCGAGTTCGCTCCTCATCTCCTCCTGTGAGGGCATGTCAAGGGCACTTATCGGCTCATCAAGAAGTAAGATCTCGGGGTCCAAGACGAGCCCCCTAGCTAGTGCGGTCTTCTGTTGCTCTCCACCGCTTAGAGTTTTGGGATAGCGCTCCGTCAAGTGATTTATTCCCAAAAGATTCACTATCTGATCCGTCTTATCCTGAATTTCAGCACTCGAAAAATCGTTAACTTCCAAACCGAACTTGATATTTTCTTCGACCGTGAGGTGCGGAAAAAGCGAATAGTCCTGATAAACGAATCCCACATCGCGATCCTCGGGATCTTTGTAAGTCACGTCTTCCCCTCCAAGGAAAATTCTACCATCGTCGGGCTCGTAGAAGCCGGCTATAAGCTCCAATAGCAGCGTCTTACCGGCCCCCGTGGGGCCCAAAATAACGAAATATTCCCCCTCCTTAACCTCCAAATCTATGTTTTTTAGGGAGAAATCTTGCCAGTCTCGCGAAAGATTCTCAATACTTATCAAACAATCGCCCCCTCAGATACCTCAAAACCATGAATATTGGTAGAGTTATCAAAAGCAGAACCACAGCCACGGCCTTAGCCTGAGCCAACCCAGAACTGTTGAACTCGGTCCATATCAAAGCTGGAGCTATTGTCGGGAAATACCCTACAAAGAGAACAACCGCAGAAAATTCGCTGATCGAGCGAGCCCAGCTCATCACCGCTCCGTTGAAGATATGAGGAAAAGCCAAAGGAAACATCACTCTCCTGAAAGTTTGCCAGCTCGAAGCCCCCAGGTTTCTGGATACATTGACCAGATTAGAATCGACGCTCTGAAAACCCTCCTTGGCCGAATTTATCATATAGGGGGCGGAAATGAAACTCATCGCTGTGACTATTCCCAAATAAGACCTCTCAAACTGTATTGGTCCGGTCAATCCACCAATCAAACCGGAAGATCCGAAGACGGCCAGCAGGGCGATTCCAGCTACAGTATGCGGAATGGCCATTGGAAGATCGATAACCCCCTCCACGAAGCTCTTACCCCAAAAATCCCCTCCCCTCACGAGCAGGTAGGCCAAGGGAATTCCGAATCCAAACCCCACCAATACCGCCAGAAAAGAAGCGTATAAGCTGTTGCCTACCGCTCCCAAAACCCTAGAACTCAAAAAAGCTCCGACAAGTCTGTCAAAATTTAGAAATATCTGATCCGAGAGAATATTCAGGACCGTGACGAATAAAAGTAAAAAAATAAGGCCACCTAAGACCGAAAAAGTGACCTTTAACCTGTCTATTTTCATGCTTTGTATCCCTATTCCTGTTCTACTGTATCCTTAAGCTCCTCCGGTAAAGCGTCCTTGTCGTTAGTCCTTGGCGGAGAGATAGGTGGTTGACCCATATTCTCAAATACCTCTTTGCCCTTTTCGCTGAATAAAAATTCTAGGAAATCAACGGCGGCCTCTCTGTTTTTAGCATCATCCAATAAGGTGATCCCATAGACTATCGGTTTTCCCTTCTTGACCGTACCGTCGGTGAGTTCGACCCTCACCTTATTGTAGATATCGGCGTACTGAATCCTTCCTAAATTAACCTGAGCAGGTAACTCCACAAAATCGAAACCGTGCTGTTTCGCTATGCTACGATAGTTAAACATGTAATCGACGCTTCCTTCCTCCAACTTCGGGATTACTGCAACCTCCATCGCACCCACCGTTACCCTGTCGGTCGGATTTAACTGATCAAGTTTTTTCGCCTCGATCACATAATTGCCGCCGCTCTTTTCGGGAGCGGACATCGCAGTGTTATTAGCCACCAGAGCATCGAAAATTTGGGAATTATCGTAATACATCTCAGCGAGCTGAATAGCCATTATGGCACGATATCCTCCCGGATCTGCGTTGGGATTTCCAAAGGCAAAGGCAACGTTCTCCCCTGATAGTATTTCGTACCAGTTATTCTGATTTATTTCCTCCGAATACTTACTTCCTTCGGAATAACAAAGTACCACTTCATTCCTCGCAAACTGAATGTAACTTTCGGTCTCCCCTTCCGAAATCATATAATCCGGAATGAGAGAATAATCCGATACGGCCGCAATATCCGGATTCTTCTGTTCATTTTTAACGTATCTCGAGACTGCCACGCTACCGTGAGGTTCCTGATGCACCGTAAGGTCATCATTTATATTGTCTATTCTTTCGAAAGGCTTCGTAAGGCTCCCGGCATGCAATACGTAAACTTCGGAAGAACTGTCAGATATTTCAGAATATAGAAAAACACCTGCACCGGCAACGACAATTATCGCTATCAGGATAATGGAAATCTTTGAATTTTCCATCTTTTCACCTCCAATCATCGATATGTTTTAGATAACATAACCGGATATAAACCTTATGCAGGAAAAACACAACAGTGGAGTCTACGTTGAGCGAGGATTCTAAACTAAAACCCAAACTTAAGCTATGGCTGGAGAAAGAAAAAGAGACGATAGCGGGCGAAGGGCGAATAGAATTGCTCAGCGCCATAGAAAAGGAGGGATCTCTCAACAAGGCCGCCGAAAGTATGGACATGTCCTATCGACACGCTTGGGGGATAATAAAAAAATTAGAAGATAGGTTAGGTTTCGAGCTTGTCAGATCCGTCAAGGGAGGAAAAGGCGGTGGAGGAACCGTTCTCACGGAGGAAGGACAAAAAATTGTTAAAAAATACGACCGGATGAACGAGGCCTTAAATAAAATGATCAAGGAAGAGACATTCTGGGAAAACGTGTCGACGAAAATCTCAGCGCGAAATCACCTCAAAGGAGAAGTAGAAGACGTCGAACTCGGAGAGGTAGGAGCAAAAATAAAAATTAAGATTGAACCCGAAACAGTAACTGCGTTTATCACAAAAGAAGCTGCAGAGGATCTAGATTTGAAAGAGGGCGACGAAGCCGAAGCAGTGATAAAGGCGACGGAAGTCATGGTCTCAAAACCCTAATTGCTATTATTACATGGCTCGCGATTCTTGACTAAACGTTTACCAATTCGCGAGTTAATCTCGCTCATCTTCCAAATCAACAGTACTAATTAAAGTAGTGAAAATGATACCTTCTTGGCAGCCCCGTGGTGTAGTGGTCAAGCATACGGGGTTTTGGTCCCCGCGACGGCGGTTCGAATCCGCCCGGGGCTACTCACTCCACCGAGCTAAAATCGGAGAACACAAAAAGCAAAGACGAAAAGAAGATACCTTATTAGGATGCCGAAATGAAATCTTTACGGTCATTATGTTCGAATCAATCAAAATCAAACGCAGGCTGGCATTGGACGGATTGTTCGGAGCACTTCTCCTGTTTTTCTACATAGTCTTTCGGCTGAAATTCAGTGCAAAAATAGCCGAGATGAACCGACTCTTCCTGGCGTCTTATATCTTTCTGCTCTTGGGCGTATTTCTATTTTATCTGACGTATGACATGAATGCAGAGCTTGCATCGGCCCTACACATGTCAATTTTTCCCGTATCTTCGGCATCTTTCATGTTTACAAAATGGGCACCAATCATCCAAAACGGAGCGACTAATTCACGATACACGTTCTATTACGCATTAATATCTTACAATTTACTACTGATATCCTACTTCGTGCTACAATACTTCCGGCACCGCGAAAACCCGGAACCGTAGACAAGATAGGCTTTATGAACATGTATCTTGTTAATATGCGAGGGAAATAAATTAGAAAAAGAGATTATTAGTAAGCGATAAATCCACTTTTGAAGCCCCGTGGTGTAGTGGTCAAGCATGCGAGGTTCTGGTCCTCGTGACGGTGGTTCGAATCCGCCCGGGGCTACCAATCAATAAACATGCGCTAGGAAACGGACTAAAAAATGCAAAATAAAATTAGAACGAATTAACGGAGAAAGTCACTCTACCACGACGGCAGTATTGGTATCTACGACACCATCTATTTCTCGTATACCCTCGACAACAGCATTGGTGAGAACCGAGAGATCCTCCGCTTCCGCTAGAACTATCAGATCGAACGGTCCGGTGACTATCCTGACATCCTTTATATTACCCAACGATTCGAGCTCGTCGTAAACATCCCTCACCTTGCCGATAGCCGATGTCAGTAAAATATATGCTTCAACCATATCAAATCCTCCACCTTAATTTTGACACTAACCCAATAATAAGTTATAGGGAAAAATATAGAGGAACTTTTTTCAAAATTATCAGAACTTTACGGACCTCAGATTGAGAATAAGATATAGCCACTTCTTAAAAGAGAAATTAAATATTCCCTATAAAATGAAAATCGAAAAGCCGTGACGATTTTTCAGCTACTCTTGCGACCTCCTGAGATAAATCAAGGGCAGACACTCAATTTTGCTCGTCGTAAGACGTGGCAGGGAAAATCAAGCACTCAAGGAACTAAATTTTTATAACTACTCAAAATAAAAAATGCACCCCGTATTTGGGGCAAGCACCGAAATAGTTCAACTAAACGAAAGTATCTCTACTCCGATTCTTTAATTTCCAATTCTTTATCCAAAGCCAGTTCGACCGATCGCACGACAGCACCGCCAGAGCCAATAGCCTTGGCGACTTGATCCTCAGGGACGAAAACAGTAACTTTGCCCCCGTCCTCTTCTATGCGATCGATGTCTACATCCAGCATAGACTTTAGTTTCTCTAGTTCTTCATCCTCCATATTTTACAACTCCTCTTGTTATGCTGTAGATTCATATTCTTACTCCGCCCTTAAAAGATTAACAATGGATAGTTTACCGAATTCTCCAATCATATCGGAATTTACCCCATCCGGGAAAATCTTCTTCAAAATCATAGGCCTGGAGGTCCTGCTCCAACCCCCGCAGATGGCCCGCCCCGACGACGCAAACGATTTTTCCGTTTCTGGAGTTGAGCAATTCGAAGATGCGGTCCCTCATATACCGATTTCTCTCTTCCAAAAAGACTTCGTACATGGTCTCCGACTCGTCCCTCAACATTTCGACCAGATTATCGATCGCTTCTTCCTCCTTCAAATCCTCGTATTTTATTTCATCACCGCTATAAAATAAGGAAAGCAAAAGTTTGAAGAGAATTTTAAATTTCTCCCATAAGCTCATTTTGTCCATCAACCGCTGAAATGTCAAGTTTATATTCCGATCTATCAAACTCACTTCCGCTCCTACCTCCTCCGCCTTACGAATTGCGGTCAACATTTCTTCCCCCGGCATCATCCCGGTCTTTTGGCCTATCCTCTCCTGAAAAAAAGTCAAGATTTTAGTGAAAAGTATGCTCATAGAGAGTCCTGTTTGAGCGGATTCCCGTTCCTGAGGACCTTGCATCAGTTTTAGATATCGTGCTTTATCCAGCTCAACCGCCACGGTCTGAGGTTTTTCCTCAAGTATCACCTCTCTGACCTCATCGATGCTCTCCGGAAAAACGTGTGCCACCCCCACCAAAATTACCCTGTTTCCTATCCTCCTAATCACTCTCGGATTCCTCCACTTCGTATTCGAGGATCAAGTTATCCTCCAACCTCTCCGATCCTTTGAATTTTAGACTCACACCATCGGAAATCTTAGGTACCCCCTTCCCCCCCGCCAGAGTCTTTGCATCCATTCCCCCAACGATGCTATCCTTTACAGCAATCCTAACCTCGTCAACCAGGTTACTATTCAGCATGCTCCAGTTCAAATCGGAACCTCCTTCCAAAAGGATCTCATCTATACCTTCCCCTTCCAAAATATCCATCAAAGACCTCAGATCGACCCTTTCTCTACCAGTAACCACAACTTGGGCGCCCAAGGACCGAAGTCTCTCTACATCCGGCTCCTCCGCCCTCTCGGAAACGCACACGATAGTCGGCGCGGAACCGTCCAAAACTCTGGAATCACTGGGAGTTTTAGCCTCGCTATCCACCACGATTCTGACGGGATTTTCCCCGTCAACCCTTCTAGCGGTCAGAAGTGGATCGTCAACTAATACAGTTCCTATCCCGACCATTATCGCGTCTACCCTGGCCCGGAGCCTGTGTGTCCTGTCTAAATCTTCCGGAGAGGAAATTTGACTATCTCCTTCCCTAGTAGCAATTTTTCCGTCCAGAGTCATCGCTGCATTCAGAATTACCCTCGGCAAATTCGTGTCTCCTCTACCCTATTTTCTCACATTTGTCCACAAAAATCTAATGAACATTATTTGAAAGCCAGCTGATAAGCCACAAATCTGTAGTGTGGACTATTTACTTATAAATAAGGAGATATAAATGGGAGGAAATGTCCCGCCATATCGGGCCAATATCCCCGATATTACCGACACTCAACAAAAATTCTAAAAAGTTTTAAGAGTACTTCGTATGTATCCTAGGAGGTGGAACAATGAGAGTTTCTGAATATTATGACATGCCAATCTACAGC
>CAZEBR010000019.1:0-14706 GCA_964510375.1 Hadarchaeota archaeon (SeqCode)
GGCTAAGGCAGGTATAGTTGCAACTTTGAATACACGGACAGCTATTTTAGCGGCTGCAAATCCGCGACTAGGACGGTTCGATAAGAATGACCCTATTCCAGAACAAATAGATCTTCCAGCTTTGATTCTTTCAAGATTTGATTTGATTTTCATACTTAGAGATATTCCGCAAGAGGAGAAGGACAGGGATTTAGCTGATCATATGCTTAACCTTCAAAGCAAACCGGAGGAGGTTGTAGAACCGGAGTTGGATAGGGATGAACTTCGTAAATTAATTATTTATGCTAAGAAGTATGTTCACCCGAAATTTGAAAATGAAGAAGTGAAGAAAAAACTTGAAGATTTCTTTGTCCAGTGGAGAACTGCTGTCGGTGGAGAGACAGCTTCAGAAGAGGGAGCTGTTCCGATAACGGCGAGACAGTTAGAAGCTTTGGTTAGATTAGCTAAGAGTAATGCTAGACTTCGTTTGTCGAAAGAGGTAACTGTTGAGGATGCTGAAAGAGCTATAGAATTGTTTAGAGAATCGCTTAGACAACTAGGAATAGAAGATGAGTCAGGAAAACCTGATATAGACATTTTGATGACTGGGCACGACCGATCACAACACGATAAGCTTCAGAGGATTATGGGAATAATAGAGCAAATTACGGAGGATTTCGAAGGAGACGGAGCCCCGATAAATATGGTAAAAGAGGAAGCAAGAGCTGATGGAATAGACTCCAAATTTGTGGAAGAAATGATAAGACAAGAAAAGAAAAATGGTCGTCTCTATTCTCCAAGTGAAGGGATGATTAAGAAGGCAACGTGATAAAATGAAACAACCTGTAGAGTTTATCAAAGACTTCCCCAAAATAAAACTTGTCGGAAGAAAACTAGGACCATATAGAGAAGGTGAAGAAGTAGAAGTAAGGCCTTGGATTGCTTCCGTTTTAGAGGAGAGAGGCCTTGTTAGATTTGTTGATGATTTTTCGTTGACTGGTATTCGTAAGCGTTTGATTCGGGAGGAGAAGTCTTCTCAGCTTGAGGAACTTCCTTCATATTTTTATTTTGCTATTTCTCGTAAGATTGCTGATCTTCGGGAGGAGGGTAGGGGGGAGAAGGCTGAGGAATTGGAAGATACGGTGGATTCTCTGGTTGGTTTGAGAGTTAAAAAAATTGCAAACAGAGCGGTTTCTTCTAGCGTCCCTAAGGGAGTGCCGCCTGATGAGAAGTTCTTATTGAACCTGTTGTCACATTCGCTTAATATTTGGAGGCAGAAATTAGGATCATTGTTCGAAAAAACAACTGAAAAGGAGGCTGGTGTCCATGAGAGAAGAATCAGGAGGAGTATTCAAGGAATTGTTAGAAACCCAGCAGATATTTAGTGATAGGGAGTATCTCCGTCCATCGTACATACCTGAAAATTTGCCGCATAGAGACGAACAAATAAATCAACTCGCTAGGATTTGGGTCGCTCCCCTAAGAGGAGAGACCCCCTCAAATGTTTTCATTTATGGGAAGACCGGGACGGGAAAAACAGCTACTGTAAGATATCTAATGGAAGAATTGGAGTATGTTGCAGGAGATCTCTCTAAAGATATCGAGGTTTCTTATTTGAATTGCGAAGTCGTCGATACGAAATATCGCGTATTGGCCACTTTAGCCAATAAGGTGAGAGAAGATTTACTAAATGAAACAGGAGTAGAAGTTTCTGAACTTCCGGAAGAAGTTCCGATGACTGGGTGGCCTACAGATGAGGTTTATGAGGCTCTTATTGATTTGCTGGATTATAGGGAGCAGGTTATTATTGTAATTTTGGATGAAATAGATAGGTTAGTTTCTAAAGGCACTTCTGATGTTCTTTATCTCCTTTCTAGGATGAATTCTGATTTATCGAAAGCCAAGGTTGGAGTTGTGGGGATTTCCAATAATTTGAATTTTGTTTCAGATTTGGATCCTAGAATAACGAGTAGCTTGGGAGAGGAGGAAGTTGTGTTTCCCCCTTACGATGCTGAGCAACTGGAAGATATTCTGGAAGAGAGATCTAGAAAAGGATTTTCTAATGATGTTCTAGAAAATGGAGTTATAAACCTTTGTGCGGCGCATGCTGCAAGGAAACATGGTGATGCGAGGAAAGCTTTGGATTTATTGAGGAATGCGGGAGAGATAGCGGAAGAAGAAAAAGCAGAGAAAGTGACTACTTCTCATGTGACGCAAGCGTCTAGAAAAATAGAACGTAACAGGATGGAGGAAGCAATAAAATCTCTTCCGGATCAGTCGAAATTGGTTCTTCTAAGTGTTTTACTTTTACAGGAAAGAAAATCTAGGAGAATTAGTACTGGAGATATTTACGAAGTTTATTCTTCTTTATGTCAACAACATGGATGGGATGTGCTTACGAGAAGAAGGATTAGTAGTCTAATTTCTGAATTGGATATGATGGGGGTCATTGGCGCAAGAGTAGTGAGCAAGGGTAGGTACGGGCGTACTAAGGAGGTAGAACTCAATATCGATCCCCTCGAAGTGAGATCAGCGATCCAAGATGAGATTTATATTCAAGATTTGGATTCTTTGCCAGGTCGTAAACAAAAGAGACTTGGGTGAGGTAATGGTTAAGTCTGAAGAGATAGTTAGAGAATTTTTGAATCTTGGTGTGCATTTAACTAACGATGCCTTAGAACGTATGAGTGATTTTTCTCATGAAGAAATTGAAAAGGTATTGTCGGAATTGGAAGGCAGAGAGAATAGACCTTCGATTATTACTGATGATGTTTTTTCCCGATTTTTGTCTTCTGATGAAACCCTTTCTTCTGAAGATTCTATAGATGTTGATGGTTGTGAAAATAGAACTCTGGGAGGTGAGTCTTTGGAATCTTCCCCTCAAAGAGATGATAAGTATAATGGGATTTTAGAGGAAGATTCAATTGTTGCAAGGGGTGGAGAAGGATTTGAGGGGAAGGTAGAAGTTTTACGAAATGTTACTGGGGAAAGCTCTTCGGAAGGGACCGTGGATGATTTTGTGGAATTATTTAATGATCGTTATGATCAACTCAGTTCTATTGTTCGCGCAAGGGAAGGATTCCAGAGCTATACTCAAATGGAGAATATAGTTAGGCATGAGGGGGATCAGGTTAATTTAGTAGGGCTTGTGAACGAAAAGAGAAGAACTCGGAAGAATGATGCTTGGATAGTAGTGATAGAGGATCCTACGGGAAAGGCCGTGATTTACGTTAAAGATTCTCAGAGGAATGAGAAAGTCATAGAAGATGTGGAGAGAGTTGTGACTGATGAGTTAATTGGAGTGAAGGCTAAAGTACCTGACAATTTGAAGAGTGGAAAGAGGAATCCGCTGGTTTGGGGCAACGAAATATTTTTCCCTGATATTCCTATCTCAAAGGCTAGACAAAGTTCGACCGAGAACCAATCTAGGGAAGAAGCCTCGGGGTATGCTGTTCTCATTTCTGATCTTCATGTAGGGAGTTCAGAGTTCCTTCCGGGAGCTTTTAACAAATTTATAAAGTGGATAAATGGCTCGGCTGGGAATAGTAAGCAAAGGGAAATGGCTGAGCAAGTAAAGTATCTTCTTATAGCGGGGGATTTAGTGGACGGTATAGGAATTTATCCAGGGCAGCAAAAGGAGCTTGATATAGAGAGTATTAGGGAGCAATACGAGAAAGTTGCAGAGTTATTGTCTAGAGTGCCGGATGATATAGTCATTATAGCCTCTCCTGGAAACCATGATGCGGTTAGGTTAGCTGAGCCTCAACCGGCGTTATATACAGAAGTGGCTTCGCCTCTTCGAGAGATAAATGTCAAGCTAGTGGGTAATCCAGCTCTTTTATCTATAGAGGGAGTGAAGTTTCTGATGTACCATGGTATGGGCTTCGACGATTTAATTTCTGCGGATCCGGGATTAGACAGAGAGGATGCTGCTCAACCTATGAAAGAGGTTATGAGGAGAAGGCATTTAGCTCCCATTTATGGTGAACCGATGGGTGGAAGGACTCCGATAGCTCCGGAACAAAAAGATTATCTTGTAATCGATGAGATTCCTGATGTGCTTCACTGCGGTCATTTGCACAAGTATGGTTGTGCAGAGTATAGGGGAGTTTTAATGGTTAATTCCGCTACTTTTCAAGCCCAGACAAGTTTTATGAAAAGACAGGGGGTCGACCCTACTCCTGGCCATGTGCCTCTTGTGGATTTAGAAACGAGAGAAGCGAGGGCGATTAACTTTGCGTGATTTGGGAGAGAAAGAAGCTTTTCTTTTGGATATGGATGGAGTTATTTATATAGAGAATGATCCGATTGAGGGTTCTTTAGAGGCTGTTCGAAGTCTGAGGAGTGAGGGTAAGAAGCTGGGGTTTCTTACGAATAACTCTACTAAGACGAGAGGCGAGTATAGGGAGAAGTTATCTGATCTTGGTCTGGAGGTAGAAGAATCGGAAATTATGACCTCTGCTTATGCTACGGCGTTGCGTCTTTCGATGTTAGCGGAAAGTGGAACTTGTTATGTAATTGGTGAAGAGGGATTAAAGAAGGAATTAAGAAAGGCGGGATTTGAAGTTGTTTCTCGAGAAGATGCTGGGAATGCTTCTTATGTTGTAGTTGGAATGGATAGAGGTTTGTCTTATGATAAGGTTTGGGGTGGTTTGACTGCGATTTTGTCTGGCGCTGAGTTTATAGCTACAAATCCTGATTCAACCTACTGCACTAAGGACGGGTTGGCGCCGGGAGCAGCCGCTTCAATTGGAGCTCTTGCAGCTGCAGCTGAGGAAGAACCTACTGAGATTATTGGAAAACCTTCACCCTATATGTTGGAGGCTTCTTTAGATGTTCTTGATGTTTCTCCTGAGAAAGCTGTAATAGTTGGAGATAGGATTGGGACTGACATTCGGGCCGGTAAAGAGTTGGGGCTGACCACTATTTTGGTTCTTACGGGTGTGGATTCTGAAAAGGAAGTTGAAGAAGTTAGAGGTTCAAGTAAAGAACCAGATTTTGTACTTTCAAGTTTCGGGAAACTAGTAAAGGAGGGCATCTGATGGAAGAATACTTTCGATCAATTGAGGAAAAGCTAGATGAAGCTTATCAAAAAGCTGAAGAAGCTAGGGCTAAAGGGTTTGATCCGGAAGAAGAACCCGAAATTCCTCTAACCGAAGATCTTGCGGCAAGAGTTGAAAAACTAGCTGGGCCGGAGGGAGTGGCGGAGGCTATTCGGGATTTGGAGGGGAAGCTTTCTAGAGAGGATCTTGCTTTTAAAATTGCTGGGAGGATCGTTAATGATGAATTTGGTCACTTGCCTGATGATGAAGCTGCGGAGCAGGCGGTTAGGACTTTTTTGGCGATAATAACGGAGGGAATTGCTGCGGCAGCTCCTATTGAGGGAATAACAGAAGTTGATATTAAAAATAATTTTGATGGATCTTCTTATCTTGCGATATATTTTGCGGGGCCGATTCGGTCTGCTGGTGGGACTGCTGCTGCTTTGGCTGTTCTGATTACGGATTTTGTCCGGCGTAAGCTTAATTTGAGTTCTTATGATCCTTCTGAGAGCGAGATTGAAAGGGCTGTGGAGGAAGTCAGTATGTATGATAGTATTACCGGTTTACAGTATTCGCCAAGTGATGATGAGGTTAGAAATGCTTACGCTAATATTCCAGTTGAAGTGACAGGTGAACCTACAGAAAACGAGAGTGTGAATGCGAATAAAGGTCTGGAGAGGGTCGAAACGGATAGAGTTCGAGGAGGGGCTGTTCTAGCAATAGCAGAGGGAGTGTTGCAAAAAGCTCCTAAACTACAAAAGCATATAGATAATCTTAATCTTAGCGGTTGGGGATGGCTCAACCAGATGGAGAAGACCACTGGCAAGGAAGAAGAGGAAAAGAGAGAATATCCGAAAGGGGATAAGTACTTAACGGATATTATTGCAGGAAGGCCTGTTTTTGGATATCCAGAGAGACCTGGCGGGTTTAGGTTAAGATATGGTAGAGCTAGAAATACGGGATTGGCTGCAGCTGGAATACATCCGGCGACTATGAGAATGCTTGATGATCATATTTCTTCTGGGACACAGCTAAAAACTGAAAGGCCTGGTAAAGCAACTGCAACTGCACCGGTAGACACGATAGAGGGACCGACGGTTAAGTTGAGTGATGGGTCAGTTGTTCATGTCAATTCAGAAAATAGAGCTGAGCAGTTAAGGGAGGAAGTGGATGAAATATTGTCTTTGGGTGATATACTTTTTGGGTATGGTGAGTTCTTAGAAAATAATCATACGTTGATGCCGGCGGGGTATTGTGAAGAGTGGTGGGCTCAAGAGGTTGAAGAATCCGATTTTGAAAAAAAGTTTGAGAAAGATTTATCTGCATATCTCGGCCCTTCGTATGAGGATCCTTCTCCGGAGATGGCTGTTAAGATTTCTCGAGAGTTAGAAGTACCTCTACATCCGAGATATACTTATAATTTTCACGATATTGAACTTGAAGACCTCAAAGAGTTAGGTGAGTGGTTGTCCTCTGGGGATTTGGAATCTTCGAACGGTTCAATAGAGAAGCTTGAACTTGTTGAAGAAACGAATTCGAAAAGATTACTCGAGATTCTTGAAGTTCCTCACGAAAGGGTAAACGAGAAAATAATAATTAATGAACCCGCCCTACCATTAGTTGAAAGCCTGAATTTGCATAACGGGGAATCTCTAAGCGCTGAAGCTTTATCCGAAGCGATTGAGAAAAACCCGGATTTGCCGCCGACGAAAATTCTGGAAAAAGTTTCCGGAATTTCCATCCGGAAAAAAGCCCCTACTAGAATTGGAGCGAGAGTAGGAAGACCTGAAAAGACTAAGCCGAGGAAGATGTCTCCACCTGTTCATGTTCTTTTCCCGATTGGAATGGCCGGTGGGAGTACTAGGAATATTGAGAAGGCTTCTAAAAAAGAATCGGTCGAGGTAGAGGTTGCTTATTGTGAATGTCCTAGTTGTGGTGCGGAGGCAGTTTTGAGAAAATGTCCTGAATGCGATGCTAGAACTGAAATTATTCGTTATTGTCCGAACTGTGAACGTGCTACAGAGAATGAAGAGTGTATGGCTTGCGGGACTAGAACTGTTTACTATAGAGAGAGGGAAATAGAGCTTGAAACTCTCTTAAATGATTCTTTATCTCATCTCGATGAGCCTTTGCCAAGCATTGTTAAAGGGGTAAAAGGGATGATGAGCGAATATAAACTTCCCGAACCTCTCGAAAAAGGTATTCTCAGAGCAAAACATGATTTGTATGTTTTCAAAGACGGTACAATAAGATTTGATGCAACAGATTTACCTCTAACTCATTTTAAGCCTAGAGAAATCGGGGTTTCGATTGAAAAACTCAGAGAATTAGGATATGAGGAAGATTACAAGGGAGAACCTTTAGAGAACGAAGAACAAGTACTCGAACTGAAAGTTCAAGATATTTTACTACCCCCTAGAGCAATAGATTATCTGCTTAACTCTGCGAAATTTGTAGATGAGCTCTTAGAAAAATTTTATGATTTACCTCCTTACTATGAAGCCTCAGATAGACAGGATTTAATCGGAAAACTAGTGATAGGGCTCGCTCCACACACATCTGCTGGCATTACCGGGAGAATAATAGGTTTCTCTGAAGCAAACGTTGGTTATGCCCATCCTTATTTCCATGCAGCAAAAAGAAGAAATTGTGATGGTGACGAAGACGCCTTTATGCTTCTTTTAGATGCATTGCTGAACTTTAGCGAGTATTATCTGTGGGAAACTCGTGGCGGAAGAATGGACGCTCCTCTAGTACTAACTCCCCGCCTTGACCCCTCGGAGATAGATGACGAGGCTCATAATGTAGATGTCGAAAAAATTTACCCTATTGAGTTTTATGAAGCAGCACTAGATTATGAAGACCCAAGTTCTATGGCTGGAAAAATAGAGGTAGTAGAGGATCGATTAGGTACTGATAAAGAATGTGAAGAAATTAATTTCTCCGAGATTCATAATCCAACTTCTATATCGGACGGGCCGGATGCTTGTAGATATAAGTCGCTGGGGGCTATGGTCGATAAGACGGATTCACAACTTTCGTTGGCTAGGAAAGTAAGGGCTGTGGATGAGAGTAATGTTGCTGAGCGTTTGATTGAAAACCATTTCATTCCTGATTTAAAAGGAAATTTGAGGGCGTTTTCTAGACAGAGATTTAGATGCCCAACTTGTAATACAAAGCATCGTAGAGTTCCTCTGAGTGGGGAATGTAAAAGCTGTGGTGGGGATATTATTCTTACTGTCACTCAGGGAGGGGTTGAGAAATATATGAAAGTTGCTAGCAGGGTTTCTGAAGATTATAATGTAACGAGTTATACGAAACAAAGGCTAGGTCTTATCGAAGAGGAAATAGAATCTCTCTTTGAAAGTGACTTTAAGGAACAGATGAGTTTAGCTGATTTTGCATAAGTATCGGGGTTCGGTTTATTCTGCCTTTTCTCGGATTATTTTCATATATGCAGTTGCAGATCCTTCTCTTTCTGGTCCAGGGTCCATGCATTGTAATACTCTCTCTTTTTTCGACATCCAATCATCTTCATCAAGTTCTTTAGTCATAGCTGGTAGAACGGAGGAAATACTGTTTAGTGCATACAGGCAAATCCTGTCAGTTTTCGTTAATTGAAGGGTTTGTCCATCGCTTTTGATTATGAATTCGTCTCCTTCTTCATGGACATGGCAATTCCCTTCTATTTCTTCGAATTTTATTTTCAATCTGTATTTTCCCATATTATCGTTTCGTAAATGGTTTAGTAGAGTCTTTAGTTTTTCTGAAAAACAAGCTTTTTGAAGTTTTTAATATTTATCCAGAAAATTTTAAATACTGTTTTTGAAAATGGAAGGACATGCGAGAAGGTTACGAAGAAAAGTTAATGTCGATGAGTGAAGCAGCTAGTTTTGTTGAGTCCGGGGATAGAATATGGACTCCTCTGGGTTTATGTGAACCAACTAAAGAATTGATGGATTCTATCGCAGCTAGAAAAGACGAACTTGAAGATGTTGAATATTTGACCGCATTACCTTTTGATTTTCATGAAATTTTTGAGCCGGATTATCGTGACACGTTTGATATCGGCGTTGGTTATCACAGCCCTATCACAAGAGAAAAGATAGCTAAAACCGAGTGGTCTAACTTTGTTCCTTGGCAAGGTTCAGATATGATTAGGAAGGTAAAGGAGAGAGATAGAGTTGAACCCAGAAGAGGCGGCCTTATAACTCAGGTGACTCCGCCCGACAAGCATGGTTTCGTAAATATTGGTTTGGATGCGTTCTATACTAAAGCTTCTCTGGAGGTTGCGGATTACGCTATTGCTGAGGTTAATGATCAGATGCCTAGGACTTATGGGGATACGAATATACATGTTTCTGAATTTGATGCATTCGTAGAGAATTCTAATCCGCTAACTACTTATTCAATTCCGGAACCTAGTGAGGTGGATGAGGAGATAGCGGAAAATGTTGTTGGTCTTATTAATGATCGCGATTGTTTGCAGGTTGGAATAGGCCAAGTTCCTGATGTGATGTGCAAGCTATTGGCTGAGTCAGGTTTAGAAGATCTTGGAATGCATACTGAGATGGTTCCTGGGGCGATTTCAGAACTGGTTTCGGAAGAAGTAGTGACTTGTGAATATAAAAATCTACATCCCGAGAAGATTTTGCTCTCGTTTGTGTTAGGAGAGCAAGATTTGTATGATTGGCTGGAAGAAAACCCGATGTGTGAGTTCCGTTCTACAAAGTATATCAATAATGTATCGGTTTTGTCTAAAATAGAAAATCTTGTTGCGATAAACGGGTGTTTGGAAGTAGATTTAACCGGTCAGGTTTGTTCCGAATCTATAGGAGGCACAATGTTTAGTGGGACTGGAGGGCAACTCGATTTCGTAATAGGGTCGTTCTGGTCGGACGGTGGAAGAGCGATAAACATATGTCCTTCAACTGCGAAAGATGGTGAAAAATCAAGGATTGTTCCTCATCTTTGCGAGGGCTCAAGGGTAACAGTACCAAGACAATATACAGGATACATAGTAACCGAATACGGCGTAGCTGATTTGTATGGATTAACGGAGCCGGAAAGAGCCGAAGCTCTAATTGATATAGCCCACCCAAAGTTTAGAGATGAGTTAGAAGAAAAAGCAAGAAAAAGAGGGCTTTTGAAATAGGAGCTTTTCTATATTTATAGTCCAGCTTTTATAATTCTAGAAGTCAAAACTTGAGCAAAATAACGTTGATTATATCTCATAAAACCGTTTTTTGATAGAATTTTCCATCCCAGAAAAAATTTTAACCAATAACCCCCCTCAAATCTTTAGTGAACTGAGCCGGGGTGGCAGAACCAGGCTAATGCGCCGGATTCGAGATCCGGTGGCCTTTGTGGCCATCTGGGTTCAAATCCCAGCCCCGGCGCCACTCCAATTGTAAAGGTAGTGATTCCCCTCCAACCTCTGTTTAAAAATCAGTCATGAGATTGAAAGAGAGAGATCAGAGCGGAAATAGCATCCAGTCCCTTCTCTGTAATCCAGTAGTCTCCTCCCTCGTGTTTCTGAACGATAAAATTTTTTTCTTCAAGCTTTTTTAAATGAAACAAAAGATTTCCACCTCTCAAATCAGTCAGATTAGATATTTCTGAAAAAGACATGCTTCCATCGGCAAGATTCATTATTATACTTATTCTTTTCTTGTTTGCGAGCGGTATGAGTATATTTTTTACTATATTATCCCCGCTAATGCTCTCTAAATTATTTTTATACTCTTCTGGGAATATGGAAGGATTGACGGAACTTATCAACTCGGATTCCTTATTCAGCAAATCGAAGGCAGTTTCGAAGCACGATTCACATTTTTCATACGGCATGGAATTCTCTAGAGACTTTAATTCTTCTTCTTTCTCTTTTACAATTTCTTTTAGGTTGCCCTCCGCTTGTTTATTTTCTTCGAATAAGCTTTCGAAAAATTCATGAAACTCTTCAGCACACTCATCCCTCAAATCGCAATTTTGAGGCAGTTGGTTCCCCATCCTCTCATCTACATCTTTCAATCTCTGTTGAAATAGGGGATTAATGATGTTATCGATAATATTTTTCTCGAACAAATCTCTGAGTTCTTTTTGGGTCGAAGTCCTGTACGCTTGAACTTCTTTCCTAAGTTTCTTTATCTCAGAGAGGATCGGATCATGTCCCTCCCCTCCGTTTTTTGATTTGTTTTCCATCTATCAACTACACTTCCATAACCTTTAGGTTATAATAATAACAAATAGCTATAAAAAAATAACCCTCCCTCATTGGTATGGAGGTGTTAAGTTATGAGCGTACGAGACGAAATAAAAAGCCAGATCAAGGGGGCTTTAAAAGATGCTGATTTCCCTATCCGAACTCCTGAGGAGCTATTGGCCGCAATGCCCGAGGGAGCCGACACGAAGTGCAAGGCTGGAGATGTAGAGTTGACCGCAGGAGAAGCAGGGAAAAAACTTAGTGAAGATGATTTTCCGTTCGAAAGTGCTGAGGATGTCGCCGAAACATTAGCGAACGCAGCGGGACTATAAAACCCTCCTTTTTCTATTTTTTTATCGAGAAAAGAAACTCTTTATTTAGACTTCTCTGCCCCGATGAGACGCCGAAACTATTTTTTTTGCGATGCTATTGGTGCTCGATGTCCTACCAGTCGGAAAGTGCTCTAATTATCTCCTCGTTAATATCGTAGGAAGGCCTCACCAAATCGACCGCATCTAGTTCGATGGCCTCCTTGGGCATTCCAAACACGACCGAAGTTTCCTCATTCTGAACAATAGTTTTACCTCCCGCTTCCTTGATGGCTTTCAAACCCTCCGCCCCGTCCTTTCCCATACCGCTCAAAAGTACACCTATGATCCTATCACCATAAACGGGGACAGCTGATTTCATCAGAACGTCGGCCGAGGGTCTAACGTAGTTTACTGGGGCGCCCGAATCGAGCTGTACCCTGATGTGTTTCCCCCCTTCAATCCTCATGTGATAGTTTCCAGGGGCAAAATAAATACAGCCCGATTCTATAGGCTCTCCGTCTTCTGCAACTTTTACTGTGAGAGAGCTTTGGGCATCCAATCTCTGGGCGAACTTATCGATGAATTCTGCGGGCATATGCTGGGCGACCAAACCGGGAATAGAGAAATCAGCGGGAAGTTTAGATATAATCTCGGACAATATACCGGGGGCTCCCGTCGACCCCCCGATGATTAGTACACCCTCCCCCTCAGGCTTTGTAAAGCTCACCTCTTTTGGCCGACTTTTCTTTTGAGGGGCTCCTCGGGAGGTTTTCACATCGACTTCTCCGGCTGAATCGAGTTCCGAGATCAGTTTCTTCCTAAATTCCGACGGAACTTCTTCAGCTGACTTAGCTGGTTTTGAAAGAAACCCTACGGCCCCATATTGAAATGCCTTAACCACAAGGGCGGAATCCTCCCCTTCGCCAGCAGTCATAACGAGTACCGGTACGGGATTCCTGTCCATTATTTTCCTTACCGCATCGAGCCCCTGCCCCTCACACATTTCTAAGTCTATAATTACCATTCTGGGTGTCAAATTCTCTACTTTCTTGAGTATTTTACTGTCATCGCAAGTTCTGAGGCCGAAGACGGAATATTTTGAGGAGGACTCAAGAATCTCCTTTACGATATTATACACTCTAGTCGAACCGGCCATCAGAACTCTTTCATTGTCGTTCATGAATTGTACTCCCCATAAGAAAAATGACCGATAAAATAAAAATTATGCAAGTTAAAGGCTGAACACTTAAAATAAACATCTGCCTACTTCCGAATCCCCCTCGTAATGGTGAAGCTATTTTTCAAGACTATAACTTTGAACTTTATATATGGTTTTATTTCAAGTCCTCCAGAACCGCCCTTGTAGGAGCGGCGTCACAATCCCTTATATTCAGAGGTAGGCCAATAAATCTGTATTTACCCGGGCGAATACCTCGAAGATCCAATCCCTCGATTACTACTACATCATTGCCGAGCAATTTTTCGTGAGCAGATCTTGTAGCCCCGTACTTACCGATTCCGAGATAGTCGATGCCTACCGCGCCATATCCGTAATCGACTAATTTTTCACAGGCTTCATCACTAACGTATACGTATTCTTTGTCGAACTTTTTCTTTGACAAAAGTGCGGAGTTTCTCGTCTTAAAGATGAGAATATCCTCGTCGAAGTCGCTTACGTCCTCGGCTTTCACCTCATCCTCCCTACTCGTGCAATCGACGACTCTACATTTTCCTACCAGTTTACCCGGAGATATTTGATCTATGGAATGTCCTCCCGATAAGAAATGTTTAGGAGCGTCCACGTGGGTTCCCGTATGGGAATCAAAACATATTTCGGACTTTAAAGATCCGGATGACTCTGATCTTTCTCCTTCCCGGATTTGGGGCTTTAAGCTCTCCTTGTCGTCCCAGCTTATCATGCCTTCATGAATCTCCAACGATACGTCGTGAATCGTCATTTCAATTACCAATTACAAAACTTTCACTTAAATTTTGTATCACTCTTTATTTTCCAAGTCTGCGTCTTTAACCTAAATTTTTTAAGCATTCGTATCCGACTCTCGAACGACGCGGGGAGGAGCAAATGTCAGAGGTCTCAAAAGCTGAATTTTTCGTTGTAGGCGATGAAGAAAAATGTAAAGGGTGCGGATGTTGCGAAATGATATGCTCTCTATTTCACGAGGGTAAATGTTCCCCTTCTCTGTCCCGAATAAAGCCCGTCACGGACCAGATAAAGCTCGAATTTTCAGATCCGGTCGTCTGTGAGCAGTGCGACTTCCCCGCTTGCTATTACGCCTGTCCCGTCGATGCGATATACATAGACGAGGAAACCGGCGCGCGGACGATCGATCAAGAAAAATGCACCGGTTGTAAGCTGTGTATGGAGGCCTGCTACTACGATCCCCCCAGAATCAAATACGACGAAGAGAGGGGGATATGCATAAAATGTGACCTCTGCGGAGGGGAGCCCCAATGCGTGCAGTACTGTCCCGACGGGGCGTTAAAGATAGTATCAACTGAAGATAGGCCTAAATACCCAAAAAGGGAGGATTAGAATGACTGAAAACTATGGTTGGACCGGCAATATACTGAGAGTTGACCTGACCGAGGAAGAGATAAAGATAGAGGACACATCAAAATACGAACCCGAGAAGTATATAGGCGGCGAAGGACTTGCCAACAGGATCGCATGGGAGGAGATAGACTCGGATATAAATCCTTACGGTCCAGAAAACAAACTGATGTTCATAACGGGTCCTCTCAGCGGGACCCTAGCCCCCGTGTCCGGAAGGGGTGGCGTCTTCGGAGTATCACCTCGAACTCATCCCGAGCCCTGGTTTACCTACTCGAACATGGGAGGTTACTGGACTTCCGAGATGAAATTTGCGGGTTACGACGGGATAATTATAGAAGGGAGGGCCGACGAGCCCAAGTATCTGTCGATTAAGGACGACGAGGTCGAACTCAAAGATGCGAGAAGTTTATGGGGAAGCGGAAGCGTCGCAACCCAAGAGGAACTGAGGGAAAAGGAAGGTGGAGATCCCGCGGTTCTCGCCATAGGTCCCTCGGGAGAGAACCAATCCAACACAGGAGTCATCCAGCACGGGCAAGAAAACGCCTCCGGCGAGGCGGGCTTCGGCGGCGTAATGGGATCGAAAAACCTCAAGGCCAT
>CAZEBR010000019.1:14716-34135 GCA_964510375.1 Hadarchaeota archaeon (SeqCode)
GTGAATATAGCCAGACCGGAGGAGTTCCTTTCAGCCTGCAAGGAAGTCAGCGAGTTATTGAGGGGACCGATAACCCCTCACTCACTGGTGGGAGAGAAAGGAAGAGAGCCCGAAAGAATTCAGTGCTCTCATGGTTGCGTGGCAAACTGCCCGATCTCCCTGAAGAGGAATATAAAGAGAAAGCTCTCGGGGGGATCGCTAGATACATGGCATCACTGCGTGCCCTCCTACTGGAACACGGGCTGGCCGAGGACTGCCTATCCCGACATGGATATGGATGCCTTCGCAGGTTTCGGGATTCCGGAAGGCGACGAGCTGAAATTTTTCACTGAGGACCTCGGTCTCGCCAACTGGCACATAGTCAGCATGTGGGTCTGGTTGAACGAGTGCGTTAAGGCGGGCCTGGACGAGATAAAAGGACACGAACTCGACCCGATGGACCCCGAGTGGATGCAGGATTTCCTGAGGAAGGTCGCCAACAAGAAGGGCGAAATCGGCGAACTATTCGGCGACGGACTCAGGGAGGCCGTCAAGGAACTCGATCTTCCCGAAAGGCTAGAAGAAATAGCCCGAATCGAGCAACCCATATTCGGATTTTACTCTCACCGTCTGAGCAGAGTCATGGAGGACGAACCTTCTCCAATATGGATCGTCAATATGCTACTCTGGCTCACCGACACTAGGGACCCGATCTCCGCTAGGGCGGGCCACACGCTGGCGTTCATGGAATATTACTTCCCCCCATTCGGACCCGCCGATCGTGGCGGCACTTCCGGCGTCGATTCAAGGGAACACCCCATTTTTAAGACCATGGAAAAGGTTGCCGAGAAGGTATGGGGCGAAGGTGCTTTGGAGGCGGACTTCGAACCCATGGAAGTGAAGGCGAACATGACGGTTTGGCTTCAACACAGGGGCATGATCAACAACTCGCTGATAGTCTGTGAGTGGGCCTATCCGATAATGTTCAAGCCCGTGAAGGACGAGGAAACCCTGATGGAAGCGTCGCCCGAAGACATTTTCGGTGATCTGAGCGCCGAAGCCAAGCTCTTGGATGCTGCGACGGGATTGGACCTAGGCATCGAGGGACTCGAAAAAGCCGCCGAGAGGTCTTTCAACCTGGCAAGGGCTCTGCAGATAAGGAACCACGACAGAAGCAAGAAGGAGGACATGGGGCCGCTGTGGTACTTCAGGGATTACCCGTCGAAGACCAAAGAAGGTCCCAGAACCATCGATGAAGGTACGCTTGAACAGCTTTTGGACGAATTCTACGAACTTCGAGGATGGGATACCGATACCGGGAGGCCGACTCGGAATAAACTAGAAGAGCTGGACATGAAAAACGTTGCCGACGAGCTCGAGAAAGCGGGTAAACTCCCTTCTGAATGAATTTAAAACGATTTTCCTCAAATATCCTGAGGAAGTTCCGTCAAGTCCGAGTAGAATCCCGCTAAATTCTCCAAGAGGGTAGAATAGAAGTCTACGTATGGTCTGTAGAATTCGTGATACTCCTCTCGGGGCTCTATTTTGTCTCCCGCCTTTGTGAAAGACCTCGAAGTTTCGGCCAGATCATCAAATATCCCGTTCGAATATCCGGCCAGAATGGCGTCGCCCAATATCCCCAACTCCTCCCTGTTTATTTTCCTGTAGGGAATACCAAGGACATCGGCCTTTATCTGATTCCAGATTTGGCTTTTGCTACCCCCACCGATCGTCCTGACTTCCTCAAACTCCAGATCGGGAACAAGCTCGTCCTCAATTTGCTGATAGTACGCATATTCGTAGGCGATCGATTCCAGAATTGACCGGTAGAGTTCCCCCCTTCCGTGCTTCCACGTAAACCCAAGCCATACTCCCCGTAGGCTCGGATTAGGTGGGAGAACCCTCCCTTGAACGTGAGGTATGAAAAATAGCTTATCCGAACCCGGCGAACATTCCTTTGCCATTTCGTCCAACGCGGCGTAGGGATTTTCCTCCGATTCCTTTATGTCCTCTGCCAGCTCGTCTCGGAACCACCGCAGGTTCATTCCTCCCCCGTTTATGAACGCCAATGCGTAGTAAGATCCCTCTATTATGCTTCTTGTCGACATAACAACCTTGTTCTCGACGTCCGGTTCGAATTCTTCTACGCAGATTGAGAAAACGGAAGCTGTCCCCGAAACGTCGAAAGATCTTCCCGGTTCGACTATACCCGCTCCCAGAGCGTTTGCCGGCTGGTCACCCGCTCCGGCAGATATGGGGATTCCCCCTTTCAGGCCAATTTCCTGCGCGACGTCACTTTCAAGTTTCCCTATAACGGTTTCAGGTTCTACTATTCTCGGCATCTTTTCACGATCTATATCGAACTTTGAAAGAAGATCGTCCGCCCATTCGGCGTTTTCAGTATCGCTCAGGTTCGAGAAATGAAGGCAAGTAGGATCTATATAGGCTTCTCCCCCGGACAGGCCCGCCATCTTTCCTGCCACATAGGCGTATGGGACAACAAACTTGTGGATTTTCTCGTAGATTTTGGGTCTCTCGTTCTTCCACCAGAGTATCTTGGGCCCGTGAGAATAAGTCGGGGGGCAACCGGCCTTCCTCGTTATCTCGTCACCGGCGACCTCGTTCATCCGTGTGATGTAAGGCTCACATCTGGTATCAAGCCAGTTATCAAAGTGCATGACCGGTTCCCAGTTCTCGTCTATCGCTCCGATTCCGGACATTTGGCTACTAAACGCGATCCCCTCAACCTTCGAGGAATCGAAATCACCCTTTTCTACCGCTTTCGATATACAGTTTAACGCAGACGAGTAGATGTTGTCGAAATCTTGTTCCACCCTTCCCGGTCCGGGTTTTATGAGGTCAGTTTCCTCGCTGGCCGTGGCTATCACGTTTCCCTCCGTATCGACGACTCCCGCCTTAGTCAGCATGGTGCCCAAATCCACACCGATAAGATACTGTTCGCTCATTTTAGCCCCCTATTTAACTTCGAAATCAGGATTATCCTTGACGACCGTTTCTCCATCTTCCTCGACTATTATTTGCGGAAAACCGACTTCTTCTATGCTCCCGTAATCGTGGCCGGCATTGGCAGGGTAGACCCCGTAGAATACAAAGGGTTCGTCTCCCGTATTCACAGTTCTGTGGGCCCAGTACGGTGGTATGTACACCAATCTTCCCGGCTCCATCTTCAAAGCTTTCGAATCCCCATCCTCCGTTTTCGTCAAAAGGTACCCTTCACCCGAAAAGCACAGATAGCTCTCCGCCGTGTCTCTCTTAGCGTGGTAATGTCCCTTCGTCATATAGTACTCGTCACCGATTTTACCGGGATGAATAATGCTCGTACAATGGAGGAGTTGACCTGCTTCCTCGGGAACCGTAATCTCGTAGACCTCGTAAATAAGCGGGTCTTCAGAATCCAGTATTTCATCGACGGCTTCCTGATCGTGATACATGCTCTTCATATCGCTGAGATATCTAGTCCATTTGTTTGAAGCTTCCTGTATTACTCCGTCTTTCAAATTGATATCTTTTCCAAAAGGGTCCATCAAATCAGAATCTGGCAGTTAGTCCACCTCCTTCTTTTTTCTATCGTGAAACCAATATTAAATATGTCTCATCGTGAAAAGATTTTTTTCCCTGAGGAGTCTTACGTCAGGGTCTTACGAGCACCTTCAAGCTCTCCTTCTGCCTAGCCTTATCTATAGCCTTATCCATCTCTTCCAAGGAATATTCGTGCGTTATAATTTCGTCCAAAGATAGCCTTTCGGACGCCATTATGTCCAACGTCTTAACGAAGTGGGTTCTCGAGGCCCCGCTGGTTCCGGTAACGTAGACTTGATTATAGTGCAGATAGTTTGAAGGAAACTCCTCGAGTGACTCTTCCTGAGGCAGAGTTGCAAAGAAGTTCACCTTTCCCTCTATGGCAGTGGATTTTATTGCACTCAACTGGGCTTGGCTCACTGGGGCTGCTACTATGCTCACATCAACACCTCTCCCGCGGGTTACCTCTTCGACTTGGTCCTCCAGCGGAGCGTCGGTAGGATCTAAAACTATATCCGCACCGAATTTCTTGGCCCTCTCCTGCCGTTCCTCCGCCACCTCGCTTACGATCACCTTGCTCGACCCTCCGTATTTGGCCATCATCACATTGAGTATTCCCATAGGGCCCGCACCGATTATCAGTACGTAATCGCTCACTTCCAAGTCGCAGGCCGTCATAGCGTTATAACATGTCGAGAAAGGTTCGGTTATCGACGCTAACTTTGGCTTCACTCCCTCGGGTACGGGAACGACGTTGCCCCTCTGGATGGCTTCGGAAGGGATTTTGAAGTATTCTTCGAATCCGCCGTCTATATTTATCCCGACGGCCCTAAAGTCAGGACACCTATGGTGATTTCCCGTCAGGCATTGCTCACATTTTCCGCAACCTATATTGGGGGCGATAACCACGTCCTGTCCCTCGGAAAGTCTGTCGACACTTCCCCCCAGTTCAACGATCTCGCCTGTAAATTCGTGGCCTAGAACAGTGCTCCCTTCACCAGAAATCTTTTTGTGACCCTCCTTTATTATCCGGAGATCGGTATGGCATATTGTGGCGGCCTTGACCTTTAAAAAAGCCTCTTTCGAGTTTATTTCCGGCTTAGGTCTTTCTTCAAGATTTAAATCGGATCCGTCATATGCAGCGGCTAGCATTTTACACCTCTACTTCTTTACTCTTGTCGATCGAATCGTTGGCTGCGAGAACTACTTCTATAGCTTTCCTTCCGTCCTTCAAGGTAGCCTTGGGCTTTTTGTCGTTCAGGATGCAGTCCACGAAGTGCTTCATCTCTTTCCAGTAGGCTTCCCTAAATAGATTCTGCCAACTCGATACTGCGGGTCTCTTAAATTCTTTTTCTCCAGTGCAAACGGCAACCCCTCTCCTCGCAACTTCTCCGATGAAGAGGACTCCTTCGTCTCCCAGTATCTCCATTCTGGCGTCGTACCCGTAATCGGCGGGACAGGTACTATCGACCGTACCAATTACCTCGTCTTTCATTTCAAAACTTACGACGGCGTTGTCGTAGAAGCTGGGGAACTCCTCTTTTACCTCGGGTGTCTTATAATTGCCGGCGCGAGCAAACACCGATTCGTATTCCTTACCTGTCAGCCAACGTATCGCGTCGAAGTCGTGGCTGTTCACCTCTGCGAGATTACCATTGCTCAGCTCCGGGTTACAAGCCCATTTTGGAGGAAGTCCCGGTCCTCTACCGACGGACCTAACGGACATAATTTCTCCTATCTCTCCAGAATCAATCTTTTCTTTCGCCTCTTGAAAACCTTCGTCGAATCTCCTCATAAATCCGATCTGAAATTTTACCCCCGCGTTCTCTACTGCTTCCTTCATTCTATCCGCTTCTTCCAAGCTTATCGCCAGCGGCTTTTCACAGAAGACGTGTTTCCCGTTTTCAGCGGCCTCTACCACCAAATCAGCGTGGGTAAATGTGGGAGTCGCGACGGTAACCGCATCAAACTCTGCGTCGCTCATTAGAGTGTCCATGTCAGTATAAGGATCGACACCGAGCTCCTTGGCGCTCTCCTTGGCGGCTTCTCCGTCCTTATCGAGTACGCCGACTAGTTCAGCATTCGCTATGTTCTCAGAAATATTCCGGGCATGTATCATGCCAGCTCTGCCAGTTCCGATCGAACAAAATCTAACTTTATCCATATTTATTCAACCTCCTTGATAAAATCAGAGTTTTCTATATCAGTAAAAAATAGATTTATCAATAAAGGTTTTACCTATACGCTCCTGGACACCTCTCAAGAATTCTTAGGTTCCCACAAAAACCTCTCCTTCAAATTAGCAGAACAATCGATTTCAACCCTCTTAGAATTGCATAAGGAAGTTCCAGTTGGCCTATTTAGCGCAAGGACTTTGCCCTGATGTGTTTGGTCTCTAAATACTCATTAAGACCCTCTTCGGAAAGTTCCGTTCCGAGTCCGCTCTGTTTCCACCCGCTGTAGGGATATGGTGCATCTCCCCCGGATACGTTGTTTATTCCGACAGTTCCGTACTCCAGTTCCTCCGCAATATCGAAGCCCTTCTCTAGATCCTCCGTGAAGAGGTAAGCTACAAGTCCATACATGGAATCGTTGGCATGTTCTACGGCCTCTTGGATGTCTTCGACCTTCATAATCGGAGCCACGGGACCGAAAGTTTCCTCGGTCATCACAATCATCTCATGATCAACATTCGTGAGGACGGTCGGCTTGAAGAAGTATCCATCTTTGTACTCATCTCCTTCGGGCGGTTCCCCACCGTATTCTAACTTTGCCCCCTTGTCTAATGCGTCATCTATATGCCTCTTTGTTTTATCAACTCCCGATTCGTCCAACATCGGTCCTAAATCGGCTTCGGGTGTCTGGACACCGTCTGCGATGCTCAGTTTCCTAGTCCTCTCTATGAATTTCTCTGTAAATTCTTCATAGACATCCTCCTGAACGTAAATCCTGTTAATGCTGTTACATATCTGGCCCATGTTTCTGAAGGATCGATAAACCCCGGCTTCCACGGCTTTATCTATCTTCGCATCCGAGTCTACTATCAACGGGCAGTGCCCTCCGAGTTCAAGCGTCAACTCCTTTACATTCGTGGCAGCATCCTTCATGATTTCTCGACCTGTGCTGGTCTGTCCGGTAAATGCAACTTTCCTGATGCCCTCGTGACTGACGAGGCCCTTCCCCAGAGTCGAACCGGGTCCGTAGACCAAGTTTACTACGCCAGGCGGTAAACCTGCATCGTCGAAAGATTTGAACAACTCCTTGACCGCCAATGGTGTTTTCGATGCGGGCTTGCTTACGACCGTACACCCCGCCGCCAGGGCCGGAGCTAGTTTCCAGGATAGAAGTAAAAGGGGATAGTTCCAAGGCGAAATCGCTGCTACGGGTCCCACAGGTTGTTTTACAACAAAGCTACGTATACTGTCGGATTCCGTAGGAAGTATACCCCCCTCAATGTCCCGGGCCTTTCTTGCGTAATACCTGAAGGCCCTAATGGACGCTGAAACCTCGCTTTTGGCTTCGGAAAGGGGTTTCCCCTGCTCCTTAGTTAATTTGCGCGCGATTTCCTCATCGTTGGACTCTAGGGATTCCACGACATCGTCCAAGTAGGAACCCCTTTCTTCTTCGCTCTCGTTTTTCCAGTCTTCAAAAGCTTCATTAGATGCATCGACAGCACGGTCGACGTCGTCCATTTTTCCTTCCGGAACCTCGGCGAAGTTTTCCCCCGTTGCCGGATTCTCAACTTCGATTTTTTTCCTGTCGTTTCCCTCAATCCAATTACCATTTATGTAAATATCAATCCCCCCTTCTCAAATTCTAATAGTTTTAATCATGTATATGTGATTAAATTATTTAAACGTTGAGCACTTTTTCCGGGAATATCAACTTTAAAACACAACCTTACCGATACTTCTTATCGTTAATTCATGATGTCCCCTTGTCAATCGATTCGAAAAGAAAAATAAAAGGGAAAACTTGGCCAGTGCTTATAGGTTGTGTGATTAGTCCTCACGTCTTCTTTTCCCTTCTTCTACCGCTTCGACCAAGTCCTCTGCATTCTGCGTTAAGACTTCATAATCTCCTCTTTCGACCGCATCCTCGTCTATCAATGCCGAACCTGCACAGACGGCATCAGCACCGGCCTTAATAAAGTCTGCGGCATTTTCCTTGCTTACCCCTCCGGTCGGCATGAGCCGAACTTGCGGGAGTGGTGCCTTTACGTCGCTGAGGAACTTCGGTCCAAGTCTAGATGCCGGGAATACTTTGATTATATCTCCCCCGGCCTCCCAAGCTTTTAGAATCTCGTTCGGAGTGAACGTTCCCGGAGCGACCACTTTACCGTACCTATGAGCCATCTTTATCATATCGAAGTCCGTTGTCGGGGAGACCACATATTCTGCCCCTGCCAATATGGCCGAGCGGGCGGTCTCCGCGTCAAGAACGGTTCCAGCACCGACCAAAACGTCATCGAGTTCGTCTACAACACCCTCTATTACGCTTAATGCATCGGGAGTAGTCATTGCGACCTCTATGCATCTAACTCCCCCTTCCCTGATCGCTTGAGAGACCTCGATGAGTTCCTCGGAACTTTCCGTCCTTATTACTCCCACGACGCCGGATTCCGTCATCTCCTGGAGCACTTCTTTTCTACCTTTCTCGGTGATATTTTCATCCTCCTTCTAGAATTTTATATCTGGGACAAAGTTTATTTCTTCCCCGCCTGAATTGCCACACATAAAAACGCCGGAATGTAGTCGCGAGCCTTAATCGTAAGGTCTTAGAGGTTCCTTTCCGCCAAGAACCCTTATTACTTCTTCCGTAGCCATCTTAGCCATTCTTATTACGGATTCTTCGGTCGAAGCCCCAGCATGGGGCGAACCGATGAAATTATCCATCTCAAGCAACTCGGTGTCCAATTGTTCCTCCTTATCAAAGGTATCAATGGCGGCGCCTGCAATTTCATCGTTTTTCAAAGCTTCAAGCAAGTCACCTTGGTTTATGATGGGTCCCCTAGCAGTGTTGACTATCATGGCATCACCCCTCATCTTCTTGAACTCAGCGATGCCGAATCTGCCTTCCGTTTCCGACGTCAGAGGCGCATGGATTGATATAAATTCGCTTTTTTCCAACAATTCTTCAAACTCGACGTAGTCCGCGTCGTACTTTTCCTCCACCTCTTTGTCCCTCTCTATATCGGTATAGACGACGTCCATGTCGAACCCCATGGCACACCGCTTGCAAACCCCTCGGCCTATCCGACCCATGCCAAAAATTCCCAAGGTCTTTTCCCATACTTCGGTACCTTGGTTTCTTTTGAGATTGCCACCTCTCAGATATCGATCGTGGGCCGGAATCCACCTAGCCAACGATAAAAGCAGTCCTAAAGCCAAGTCGGCGACGGACTGTGAATTCGCTCCAACCGTCCAAGTTACGGTAATACCGGCTTCCTTTGCCGCTGCCAAATCGATATTGTCAAGACCAGTTCCGTACTTTGCGATTATTTCCAAGTCAGATGCGTTCTTTATGACATCCTCAGTTATCGGATCCAATCCCACGACGATTCCCCTAATTTCTCGCTCGGAAACCATTTCTATCATTTCCTCTTCGGACATCAGCTTATCTGTATGCGGAGACCTAACGACTTCATATGGACTAGATTCCAACATTTCCCAGTGAGGACCATCCAAACTTCGATAGGATCTCGGCGTGACAAGAATAGAACCTTTTGTATCTCCCATATTCTCACCTACCCCGGATTGTAGGTAATGTAATCCGTCACTTAAGACCTTTGTCTGCACGGATTTACCGGGTCCCGTTTCGTTTCCTAGGGATAACGTCTCCGATTATATATTTCGGATCTCACATTTCCTCAGATTTTGTCTATCGTTCAAATTTTCCTGTATCTCTTTCAGCTTCTTTTTCTCGAAAGGATCGACATTCTCAAAATCGTCATCCAAAGTATTTTCCGGAACAAACTGCTGTAAGTAGTACTTCTCGTCCTCATCTATTTTCTTGCCTATCTCTTCAAAGTCTTCAGGACTTAGTATATCGGGTACGACGGTCGTCCTGTACTCGTAATCTATTTCATGCTCACGAACCAGATTCATGCACTCCTGAACATCCTCGGTAATTCCCTCTATTCTGACTCCGATTGATTTCTCGTACTTTTCCGGTTCAAAAGGAGCTTTGATATCGAGCCCTACATAATCCACTACTTCATCCTCTAGAAGCTCTTTCAAGACCTCGGGATTTGATCCGTTGGTCTCTACGCCTACGTCAAATCCTTCCTCTTTCACCGTTTTTAAAAAATTAAAAAGAGAGGGGTGGTGGAGGGTTGGTTCTCCTCCCGTAATCACCAATCCGTCTATCCACTTTCGTCTGGAGACCAAGTATTCTATTACTGCTTCTCCTTCTATCGTCGGCACTTCATCCGGTCTCAGTACGAGGTCGCTGTTTTGGCAGTAGGGACATCTGAAGTTGCAACCTCCGGTATACGCCACCGATACTACCTTTCCCGGCCATTCGATCACTGAATTTTTTTCTAGACCTTTGAATTCCATTTTTTAGGCCTTGGCTTTCGTTTCCATAGCCTGTGATTCATTGAAAGTTTTCCTCTCGTCGTACTCCTCTTGCTTCCCGTCGTTCCAGTTCTGGACCGGTCTGTAGTACCCGACGACCCTTGAGTAAACCTCGGTAGTTTTGCCGCAGTCGGGACACTCGGGATGTTCTCCCGATAGGTAACCGTGGTTCGGACAGATGCTGTAGGTCGGGGTCAGCGTTACGTACGGTAGCTCCGATTTATGAGTCATTTTCTTGACGAGTGCTTTCGCACCTTCTTTACCCATCCTCTCTCCGAGGAAGGTGTGGAACACTGTTCCTCCGGTGTAAAGAGTCTGCAAGTCCTCCTCTATCTCAATCTGTTCGAAGAGGTCCTTCGTTTCGTCGACCGGAACTTGGCTGGAGTTGGTGTAGTAAGGCGTGTCTTCACCCGCGGTTATGATGTCCGGATACTTTTTCTTGTCCATCTTCGCAAGTCGGTAACTCGTGCCTTCGGCCGGTGTGGCCTCTAGGTTGTAGAGATTCCCAGTCTTTTCTTGGAAGTCCTGTAGCCGTCCTCTCATGTACTTCAGTACTTCGACCGCAAAGTCGTGACCTTCTTGAGTGACCAGTCCCTTTCCGAATAAATTCAGGCATGCCTCATTCATTCCGACGAGACCTATTGTCGAGAAGTGATTCTGGAGGGTTCCTAGATACCTCTTCGAGTAGGGCAAAAGGCTGTTCTCCATGTTTTTGTTAACGACTTCACGCTTTATCTCCAGAGAGTTCTTTGCGAGGACCATAAGATAGTCCAGCCTTTCAAAGAACTCGTCCTCATCGTTTGCTTGATAACCTATCCGGGGCAGATTTATGGTAACAACCCCGAGGGACCCCGTCTGATCGCTGGATCCAAACAGTCCGCCGGTAACGTTCCTCTCAAGTTCTCTTTCGTCCAGTCGCAAGCGACAACACATGCTCCTTATATCGTCGGGACTCATATCGGGACTGTTTACGAAGTTGGAGAAGTAAGGCAGACCGTACTTCGCGGTCAGCTCGAACAACAGCTCCGCGTTTTCACTGTCCCAGTTGAAGGAATCAGTAACGTTGTACGTGGGTATCGGGAAGGTGAACGGTCTTCCGCTCTTGTCGCCTTCCATCATCACTTCAAGGAATGCTTTGTTTATCAGATCCATCTCTTCTTGATAGTCCCCGTAAGTCTGTGTCTTTTCTTCCCCGCCGTATGTAATAGGCTCGTCCTTTAGATCTTCGGGAATAGTCCAGTCTAGAGTCAAGTTAGTGAAGGGCGTCTGACCGCCCCACCTGCTGGCTATGTTCAGGTTGAAGACGAATTTCTGCATACCCTGCTTTACTTCCTTGTAGCTGAGGTCGTCGACTCTGACGAAGGGGGCCAGCAAAGTATCCATCGAATTGAACGCCTGAGCGCCAGCCCATTCGTTCTGTAGCGTTCCGATAAAGTTCGCCATCTGGAGTAAGGCTGTGTCGTAGTGCCTCGGCGCCTTCGATTCTACCCTTCCAGGTACTCCGTTGAATCCTTCCTCCAATAATTTACTGAGAGACCAACCTGCGCAGTAACCTGCTATTCCGAAGGTGAGGTCGTGTATGTGGAGGTCCCCGTTCCTGTGTGCGTCGGAAACTTCCATGGGATAGACCCGATCCAAGGTGTAGTTCGAAACCACGGATCCGGCCGCATGCTTGTAGAGACCGGACATGGAATATCCGACATTGCTATTTTCTTTAACTCTCCAGCTTTTCTGGCCGAGGTAGTCGTCGACGATTTCTTCGACTTCAAGAAACGTCGATTTGATCTTTCTCAGGTTTTCGTGCTGTTTCCGGTATAGAATAAAGGCCTTCGCAGTCTTCGCATGGCCCTCTTCTATGAGGACCTTTTCCACGGCGTCCTGAATCTCTTCAACGTGGGGAACGTTTTTGTCCGTCGTCCTAGCCAGATATTCGACCACTTTGTCCGATAGTCTCTCCGCAAGCCTCTTGTTCCTGCCGCCAACGGATTGAGCGGCGGCCCAAATGGCATCGGTGATCTTGCTTTGATCAAAGTCTACTACTCTTCCGTCCCTTTTCTCTACCTTATCGAACCTCTTCTCAACGTTTTCTCGTTCCTCTTCCCCGGAGGGCTTGGAGAGCCACTTGCCGCAACGAGGACATCTCTTTGGATCTTCCACTCTAGGGCTCCAAACGTGCCCGCACTTCGGGCAACTCATCTCTTCTTCCGATTCAGTAACCATCTCTAAGAACACCTTATTATTACTATTACTACAACTTAGAAAAGATGATGTTATAAGCTTTTGGGGGTCAATTTTTTCTAGTTTTCAAGTCCTTTGGTAGATTATTCAGCGACGATAAATGCCTTTGGTTCAAATTATCCCCATGGCGATTTCTCTGATAGCGTCGGCACAGTTTTCCGCTTGGTCCGCGACCTCTTCAATATTGTATTCCACTTCGGTTAGAACGTACGAGCTTCCAGGTTTATGGGACTCGTCCGCCCATCTTATGATTTTGGGCGTCAAGTTTTCGGCCCGGAAGAAATCGATTTTTTCCTCCATTTTTTCCACCTTTTCCGTTTTCTCTATTGCGGATTCCGGATCTTCCAAAAGGGCAACGAACGCTTCCCTCAGGTACTTAGTAGCCTCGTGAGAGTATTCGGCAAGCCTCCCGAGATCCCTCTTCACATCATCATCAATATCCTCAGGATTCAAAAAGCTCAGCTTCATTGCTGCTGCCCTCGCATTATCTGCGATGTCGTCAGCCGTCGTAACGAGTCTCATGATTTTTTCCCTACTCATAGGGGGAAAGTTGCCTTTGGATAATTCCGTTAAAATCTCTGATTTTTTGATGTCTGCATCTTTTTCCTTATCGAACACTCTATCAGAGTCTGCGTTGATATTCCCGCCATCTTCACTAAACTTTTTCACCGTTTTTTTCATCAGGTCCGTAGTCTCAACTATTTGGTCCATATGCTCCTTTGAAAACGTTAGAGCTCTCTTTTCCTTCTGTTTTCCTAACCAATTAATAGATTTTTCAGAAGACATAATCTCCCCTCCTTTTCACATCGACGTGATAGAATTTTGCGGATTATCCTTATAGTTTTTTTCCTCTAGAGTTTACCTCTGATATATTTCTTGGTTCTTTCGTGAGTGGGGTTCTCAAACACCTCTTCGGCGGGTCCGTCCTCTAGAAGCTCGCCTAGATACAGAAAGATAGTGTGATCCGAAATCCTCTTGGACTGATGAACGTCATGGGTGACGACCAAGACCGTAATTCCGTAAGCGTCTCTGAGATCCGTCATCAGGTCTTCTATCCTTTCCGAGGAGACGGGGTCCAATGAGGAGGTAGGTTCGTCCATTAGGATAACGTTCGGTTCTATGGCGAGAGCCCTCGCTATACAGAGCCGTTGTTGTTGCCCCCCGGAGAGTTGAAATGCGGACGTGTCGAGCCTATCCTTGACCTCTTCCCATAAACCCACCGCCTTCAAACTTCCCTCCAAGGTTTCTTCGAGGCCGTCCTCGATACCGTGAATTTTGGGTCCGTAGAGGATATTTTCCTTTATCGACATGGGCAACGGATTCGGGTCCTGAAAGACCATTCCTACTTTCTTTCTCACTTCTAGGACGTCTATATCGGGATCGTAGATGTTTATATCGCCGATCCAGACCTCTCCCTCCACCCTAGCGTTCTCGATCGTTTCCAACATCCTGTTCAGACACTTTATAAACGTAGATTTCCCGCATCCCGAGGGACCCATAATCGTGGTGATTTTATTTTCCGGAATTTCAGCGTTAACGTCTTCCAGAGCTTGGAAGTCACCATAATACGCATTTAAATCCCTTATCTCTATCATCGGTTCTCCTTCTACCATTTGTGACACCTCTTCATAGTGCCTTTTTGAAGAAAAATGCCTGATTTAATAAGCATTGTCGCTTCCTTCGTCATGTCAATGATTTTATTGTCCGATTTAACTTTGTCTGTCTGAGTTCTTCCGCTCAAGCTTACCACTCCCTCTTTGCTCTGAAATGTCTTCTGAGGAGAATCATTGCTATACTGATTCCAAAAATTAGGGCAATTAAAATGATGGATGCGCCTGCCGCATAAGAGGTGGCCTGCTGTGACGTGTGCTGTGTTGCGAGTATGTAAATATGGTAAGGGAGCGCCATAAACTGATCGAGTGGAGAGCCGGGGAGCGATTTCATGTAAAATACCCCTCCGACCAAGAGAAGGGGAGCAGTCTCCCCGAGTGCCCTGGCCAATCCTAATATGGACCCTGTAATCATACCCGGGACGGCGTGAGGGAGAACGACCTTTCTTATAGTTTCCCACCTCGAAGCTCCGAGGGCCAGGGAGGCCCTCCGGAAGGAGTCTGGGATGTTTTTGAGCGCTTCCTCACTAGCAGTTATCGTCCAGGGTAGGGTCATGGTGGAAAGGGTCAACCAAGCCGCCAATAAGGATTTTCCGAAGCCGAAGAACAGCACGAATGCAGCAAAGCCAAAGAGACCGTAGACTATCGAGGGGACCCCGGCTAGATTTCTTATGGCTATTCGGACAGCCCTCACTACCCTATTGCTACTGGCGTACTCGTTTAGATAGATGGCGCAGAACATTCCCGTGGGAATTGAGAAGGCAGCGATACCTATCCCGAGGTAAAATGTTCCCAGAATTGCGGGTTTTAGTCCCCCTTCGGATATGTTTCGATGGTCCCACATTTGGGTGATGAAATCGAGGCTGACTACGTCCAATCCCTCCATAAGGAGATATATTATGACAATAGCCAGTATAGAAATGCTTACTATACCGGCAGTTTTGATCAGGCCAAAGGCTATTTTTTCCTTTTTCTTTTTTGATAGCATATTATACCTTCTTGTGAATTATCCAATCAGCAACCGTGTTGACGCCGAATGTGATTAGGAACAAAAGGGTGCCGATCGCAAATAAACCCTGAAAGTGGGTGCTTCCTTGGACTACCTCCTGTGCTTCTATGGCGATGTTTGCAGTCATGGGGCGGACTGGATCAAACAAGTTCGTCGGCATTCCTCGAACGTTTCCGGCGATCATGGAGACTACCATTGTCTCCCCCACTACCCGGCCGAAACCCAGCATGACAGCTGCTACAATTCCTGATTCTGACGCTGGCACCGTGACTTTCTTGATGGTCTCCCATTCTGTAGCCCCCAGGGCGTAGCTGGCTTTTTCGTAGCTTTTCGGCACGCTGGAGATTGCGTCTTCCGATATGCTAACTATGGTGGGGAGGGCCATAAATCCGACCAGTATTGAAGCGGTAAATGCATTCAAACCGTTGGGAAGTCCAAATAAATCGGCCAAGGCAGGTGCCAGAACTAAAAGACCGAAGAGACCGAGTACCACCGATGGAATGGCGGCTATCATCTCAAATACGGGTTTGAGAATTTCCCTGACTTTCTTGCTAGCCAGTTTCGAGAGATATACTGCAGTAGCTACACCTAAGGGTACCGCGAAGCCCAAGGCACCTATAGAAATGAAGAGTGTTCCTAGGACTAAATTTATGACTCCCCACTCGGGAGTCCCGTAGGAAACCGGATTCCACTCCAGATGGAGGAAGAAGTCGGCTAACCCCACGTCCGAAGAAGTAAAGAATTGGACTCCGGTGTATCCGATGAAAAGGAATATGGCCAAGAGAATGATAATTATAGAAATTGCGTTGAGGTTGAGGAAAACCTCGATTATCTTTTCTTTTATACCGTTCCTCATCTAATTCCTCAACTCCTTCCAAGTTTTGATTTCACCGCTAAAAATTTTCGATATTTCTTGCAAAGTCATATTTTCGATAGGATTATTATCATTCACTATTATGGAAATACAATCTCTTGCTATTATGAATTCTACTGGATCTATACCGTTATTTTTCGCTTCGCTTATCTCTTCAGGGCTCATTTCTCTCGATGAGTTTGCTATGTCAGTTCTACCACTTATTAGCGCGGCTATTCCGGTCCCCGACCCTCCTCCCTCAACGGTAATATTTGTTTGTGGGTGGGTTTCCATGTAAGTTGCGGCGAAGTTAGAAGCAAGTTGTAATACCGTGTCCGATCCTTTGATATTCAAATTTCCGTTTTTCGAGTCTCCTTTCTCGGCCTTCAAAAAGTTATTCTCGTTTTGTTCTCTGTCCTGAGGTGTAACCGGATAAAAGCCAGTTTCCGTCACTATCTCTTCTCCTTCCCCACTTAGCTCAAACTTCAAGAAATTGTATATGAGGCTACCCTGAGGTGGAACGCCGTCAGTATACTGATAGAGAGGTCGAGCGATTGGGTATTTTCCGGTCTTTACGTTTTGCGGATTCAGAGGTGTTACCGCTTCGGAATTTTCTCCTTTTGCTATATTCAGTATTTTTATTCCATCGACGGGCTCCCCGTTATCACCTACTACGTATCCAACTCCGACGTAGCCGATTCCGGTTTTGTCGTTCTTCACTGCTTCGACTATGGAGTCGTTTCCAATCATGTTGTACATAGAAGCGCTGTATTCGTTCTCCACGACATTATTCCTGAAATAGAGGAAAGTTCCGGAGGAACTTCTCCTACCATACAGAGTTATTTCGTCCTCTTGATTCACGGCGAAAGACCCAAAGAGGACGGCGATAAGGAGGATTCCGGGCAGAACAAATTTTAAATCCAATTCTTGATCTACCCCTGGGTAATATATTCCATGTGAATCCCAGAACCTGAGTTAATTAGTTTTAAATATATATCTTGTCCAAGTACAATACTTACCTTTATTTACCATTATATAGAAATATATAGATGAGCCGGAAAGTGAATGTTAAATTTACGGTTGGATTCTCATGAATGAAAGAAAGGACCCAGAGGTCCGGAAGATTCAGTTGACCGGCGGTTCCACCTACACGGTCTCTCTCCCAAAAAAGTGGGTGAAAGAGCTTGATCTCGGAGCCGGCGACGAGATGATCATCGAGGAGCAGAAGTCTTCATTGCTTTTGTCTCCTGCCGGATTGGATGAAGAGGAGTCCTCCGAAACAGAAATAGAAGTAAGCGCTGAAGAAAGTTGCGATGCAATAAAACGGAAAATACTGTCTCTCTATCTTGTGGGGTATAACGTTATCAAAATCAGATCCTCCGATCAGAGGCTGAAAGCCCGACGCAGGAATGCGATAAAGGAACTGGTCAGGAAAAAGCTGGTGGGGACCGAAATAATTTCGGAGTCGATAGACGAGATAATCCTGCAGACTCTGCTAAGCTATTCTCAACTTTCGGCCAAGGATGCTTTGAGGAGAATGCACAGGGTCGCGTCTTCGATGCAGGAAAACGCGATAACTTCTCTGGAGGAGAACGACAAGGAGTTGGCCAAGGAAGTAATAGAGCTCGATGATGAAGTCGACAGATTTCAGATGTATCTAATCAGGGAAATAAAGGCGGCGTTTCAAGACCCGACTCTCGTGGAAGAGATAGGGTTGAGGACACTGAGGGAGTGTCTTGGCTACAGGCTCGTTTCCAAGCACGTTGAGAGGGTAGGGGACCACGCAGCTTCGATAGCAAAAAACGTACTGGAAATCGGAGGACCGGTAAAGCAGGGTTTGATCGACGAGATAACCGATATGAGCTCCCGGGCGGAATCCTTTTTCGACAAGTCGGTAGACTCCCTCTTCAAGGATGATTACGAGGCAGCCGAGAACGTGATACAGGATATGGACGAGCTTTACGATCTCGAGGAAGGATTTAACAGGACCCTGTCGAAGGAGGAGCCGGCCGAGGCCATGAGAATAAGACTGATAGCTGAAAGTATTAGGCGGATTTCCGAATATGGAAGGAACATAGCTGAAGTCGTATTGAACCTTACAGTCACGGAAGAAAGGTGAAAGATCACGATCGAGATTCCGCATATTTCCCGTAGAGCTCGCATTCCTCGTCGTTTTCGGGGCATTCGCCCCTCCGCCTGCAGAAGGGACCAGCCTCTTCAAAGATTGTCGGCGCAACCTCCCTGACTTTTTTCAACATCTTGTTCGCGACTGCCCTTATCTCCCACTGGGCGTGCATGCACGTCCTCTGCTCGAAGAAGTTTATCAGCGATCGGGCGTTCATGGTGACGACAATGTTGGTCTTCGTCGCGTTCGGAAGGACGAAACGGGCGTCTTCCGCCGGTATGTCCTCCCCTTCCGCCAGTTCTCTATAGGCATCCCAAGCTTCTTCCATGGCCTTCTCGAATCTCTTGCGGGCCGAGGGTTCCTCTTCTATGGTAGGCGGGGTAACGAACTTCTTCTCTTCCGGTTTGATATGGCGTTGGCTCTGCTGCGAGTAGGAAGCTATCCTGTGCCTCACGAGCTGGTGGCTGCAGGCTCGCGATATACCTTCAATACTGAAGGTGAAGGTTGCATGTTCGACGACCGATGTGTGACCCTTCTCCATAGTCTTTTTCAGGACCTTCTCAAGGTAATCCTCGTCTTCCGTCTCTTTCAGCTTGGATGCTCCTTCTTTTGACCTGCAAGCCCTGGCGGCCAGCGCCGAGAGGGTATCAGGATCTTCGGTGTGCCTGATCAGTTCAACCTTCATTTTTTCGATCCCCCTGTCGAGTTTTTAACAAAAAGTAATCTCCGAATCGGAATGTTCAGTCGGATTTTTTGGCCTCCTCCAGTTTGTTTAGGTACTTTTCCGTGTCCTCGGAAACCCAGTCCGAGACGTCCTTCTTTATTATCGTCCCCTCCTCATTTTTCGTTATGACTTCCTCTATGCCGGCATTTATGAGCGTCCTCTTACACCTGTCACACGGCCTCCCCTCAAAGGTCTTCTCGGTCTCGAATTCCTGTCCGTATAGGTAGAGGGTCCCTCCCAGAACCTGGACGCCGTGTCTGGCGGCGTTTATGACGGCGTTCTCCTCGGCGTGGACGGCATTACACCAGTCGTATCCTTGGTATGCAGGCACGTCCTTCTCGTCCTTGAGACAACCCGCCTGTAGGCAGTTTATAACCCCCCTTGCAGGCCCGTTGTAACCGGTGCTAACGACAGCGTCCTCCTTCACAACGATCGCACCGTACTGCCTCCTTATGCACGGAGACCTCTTGCATACCGCCTTGGCTATACCGAGGTAGTATTCGTCCTTGCTTGGCCTTTCCTTCCCGTCCAAGAATTACACCAATCTCGTTTTAGATTCAAGTCTCGCTAAGTTATTAATCATTATCGTTTTTATGGCGAAAACGGATGGATAGGCACGGAGCCCACACCGCCGGTTCTTTTAAGCTAAATTTCAAATATAACTTTGTCCAGAAGCCCCGGTAGCTCAGTTGGTTAGAGCGATCGCCTCGTAACTCGTCGGGAAAGCGATAGGTCGCGGGTTCGAATCCCGCCCGGGGCTCCA
>CAZEBR010000020.1:0-3511 GCA_964510375.1 Hadarchaeota archaeon (SeqCode)
ACCCTCGTTTCCGACGGTTTTGAAAACATAGGAAGAATAAGGTCCTGGAAATCCATTTAAAGAATCTATGAAGAGTCCCGCATCCTCGACAAAACAGGGGGCTCCAACCATCTCGCAAGCCTGCTGAGCGCTGGGTTTAACCACATCGATCAATTCGTCAGCTTGAATCTCGACGTAAGAAATATTTCTGTGTTCAATTTTCACATCGTAGTTGTCCGATAGGTTTTTAGCTTCCTCAAACTTGTTTTTATTGCCTGTGACGAAAATCAAAGTCATTTTCTATCCTCCTTTGCCACGTATCTCCCTCTCTTCTCAATTTCACTAACACGCCTAATAACATCCTCCGCCTCCTCCCCCAATCCTTCCCTGTATCCCTTAAGTATGGCCTCGAAAGACTCTTCCGCAATTTGAAAATGGGAACTACTCAAAGTCCTGTGGACGAGGTGAATATCCGTGCCCCTGTTCTCTATCGAGGAACTATACTCCCCCAAACCGAAGTCGATAAAATAGATTTTGCCGTCCTTTCCTCTAATCATATTAGAAGTCGTTAAGTCACCGTGGATTATACCAAAATCGTGAAGACGACCGATCTGCCTACCTATCGTTTTGCAGAGTTCCTCTCTCGAATTAGGGTCCAATTCTCCTAGAAAAGTTTTAACGGCTTCACCCTCGACATACTGCATTATTATTTTCATTTCTACCCGGTCCACCCTGTAAACGGTCGGAGTCGGCACGCCAGCTTTCTTCGCCTCAGAGAGCAGTTTCGATTCCAAGGTCGTTCTATAATCCCGAAGCCTCTTATCCAGCTCATCGACCCGGTATTCTTTGGGGATCCTGTGCTTGATCAGAATTTTGTCAATGTCCGACGGGTACATCACTTCCTCGAAATCCTCCAGAAAAAGATTCGCCTCGGCTCCTTTACCTATAAGTTCCAAGCTAATCATCCCTCCAAGGAATTTCTACCTCGTCGGTTCTCCATCTCTGCCGAATTTGTGTTTCTCCCACCTCGTGTTTAATCCCGGATTCGTGGGCCAGTATCCCAGTCCATCCTATCATAGCCCCGTTATCGGCGCAGAATTCCATCGGAGGTACATAGAAACTCCCGTCGTGTTCTTCAGCCATCAATTCGAGCATATCCCTCAGTCTTTGATTTGCGGCTACTCCGCCTACCAGCATGACCTCGTCCTTCTCCGTGTGAGCTACTGCCCTCTCAGTAACCTCGACGAGAGCAGCGAAGGCGGTTTCTTGCAGGCTATAAGATAAATCCTCCAAACTGACCTCATCACCCTCAGAGACCCTAACCGCTTCAGTCATGAGGCCTGAAAAAGAAAGGTCCATACCCTTGACGCTGTAAGGCAGATCAATCATGTTTTCGCTATCTCTCGCCATTTTTTCTATTTTTGGTCCGCCGGGATGAGACAATCCTACCTTTCTGGCGAAACTGTCCAAACAATTTCCCAAAGCGATATCGAGCGTTTCCCCGAATATACGATATCTACCCCCATCGAACGCTATAACCTGGGTATTCCCCCCGCTAACATAGAGTGTCACAGGATCACGGGCTCCCTCCGTCAGGCGGCCAATTTCCACATGAGCAACGCAGTGATTGACCCCGACTATGGGAACATCCAGCCGAACAGAGAGAGCTCGAGCTGCTGTAGCTACGGTCCTCAGACATGAGCCAAGTCCCGGACCCTGGGAAAACGAGATAAGATCTATATCCCGAGGTTCTATCTCAGCTTTTTCCATAGCTCTTTCCAACACATCTCGGGCATTTTCGCTGTGAGACTGGGCAGCTTCTCTGGGGTGTATCCCACCTTCTTCGGGCTCGTAGACCTCCTTAACGTTCGCCAACACATCGCCCTGAGAATTCACGATGCCTACTCCAAATGTATGGGCCGTGCCTTCAAAACCTACACATAGCATGTCATTCAACTATCCTTTTCGAACATTTTAATTCTAAGTTGGGAAAATAATAAATCAGTATGTCTAAAAAGGAATTGGTAGAATTTTGATCCTGGGATAGTGATTTTCTTAAAGAAAGGATTTAATAAAAAAGATGGTATACCATGGTCTTCGAAAAGATAAAGAGCCTTTTTGGAGAGGAAGAAAAGGAGGAACCCGAACAACCCGTTCCGGAACCAGAAAAAACCGAACTCACGTTTAGCAATTTAGAAAATAAAATTAAAGAGGAAAAGAACAGAATAATCGCCGAAACCAAAGAAACGGTGCAACCGATTCTCCTTAAAGTATCCAGTCTCTTCGAAAAAATCGATGGTCTCAAATCAGATTTAAACGACGCCGAACCCAGCGAAGAGGTACATCCTAATATATATAAATCTACGAACGAAGCAAAACGCCTACTACTAAGAAAGCTGAAAAAAGCTATCAACAAAGTGGAAGTCCCTTCCGACCCCTCTTGGAGGGAATTAATAGAATTTAACAGAAATCTCCAAGACACAGTAAATTTACTAAAAAATGCGAGACTTTCGCATGGAAATCAGGTAGCCAATATTTTCGAGAGACATATAAACAATCTCATAAGGCTCACGGACAAGTTACAAAACCAATCAAAAGAATTGAACACCACACTAAGAAAATCAAACCTCAAAATTGAGGATTTGGATGACTTAATGAAAGAAGTCTCCGAAAGAAAAACAAAAATCGAGAATATCAAGGATCTAAAATCTAAATTAAAGAATTTAAATGAAAGCAGGGAAGAGGTAGAAGAGGAACTCAAAAAATCAAAAGAATCACTAAAAAGCCTTAAAAAAAGCTCTCGTCACGAAGAATTGCAGAAAATAAAGGAAAAAATAGAAAATATTTCTAAAGAACAGGAAAAATTAAAAAGGAAAATAGAATCAACGATTTCCGAGCTGGACAGACCCCTCCGTAAAATGGACAAGCTAATAGAACGAGACGAACATATGGTGAGCAGCGAAGTCCTAGAAGGGATTAACTCATACCTTGAGGATCCAGTTCAGGCAGTTTTTAACGAGGAAGAATCATTGGACAAGCTTAAAGCTATGTTTAAAGAATTAAAGTCGCTTCTAAAAGGGAAGATGGAATTGAGCGAAAAAGAAAGAAATAAGAGATTAGAGGAAGTAGAAGAAATTTTAGAAAACAAAAAAGTAGAAAAATTGAAAAATAAACATGATAAACTAGATGAAAAACTTGAGAATCTAAAAGAAGAAAGAGAATCTTCATCTCTATTAGAAAAGAAAAGTAATTTAAAAAAGGAAATAGAAGAAAAGGAATCCAAATTAGAAAGGTTGGAAGAGGACATTGAGGATACGAATAACGAGCTTTCCCAGAAAGAAAAGGAACTCCAAAATAAAAATATTAAAATTCGAGAAAGCACGGAAGCAATTTTGGGAGCAAAACTGAAAAAATCCGATTAAAGCTTAAGGATTCTTAAACTCGGTATACCCACATTTTCCGCAAGCCAATCGTTCACCGTGATCCGCCAAGAATATCCCCGGTCCACATCTCGGACAGGACTTCTTTAAGC
>CAZEBR010000020.1:3521-8657 GCA_964510375.1 Hadarchaeota archaeon (SeqCode)
CTTCACCGTCTTCAACTTCATAAAGTTCATAACGTTTACTCTTATCTCGTTCCTTCTTAGGAGCGGTCTCTGTTGGAGTCGGTTCCTCCCGCTCGGGCTCTTCTTCCGACTCTTCTTCCTCTCCTACATCCTCAAAATCTATTTCTTCGGGCATCCTATATCACTCAATTATTCAATTCTCGAATCGATCCATTTCTTGAGAGTCTTTCTATCCTTGTTTTCCTTTTCCGCTTCCATTAACTTTTCGTAATCAAGATCCAAGTCCTCGGCTTTGTCCTTAATATCCGAAATAGTCATGTTCGAGAGCTCCCGGTAATCTATCTCTTCGGTTTCCTCTTTTTCTGGTTCTTCTTCAGGAGCGGCTTCCTCCTCAGATTCCTCTTCTCCTTCGGCTTCTTCTTCCTCTGCTTCTTCTGGCGCTGCCTCTTCCTCAGCCTCTTCTTCGACCTTTTCCTCGACCTCTGGTTCTTCGGCTTCCTCTTCCAATTCACCGGTTGCTTCCCTCGAAGCCTCCGTTCGTTCAACCAGATGGCCTGATTCCAGTCTTTCCAAGACCTCTTCAGACTCGTAGACTCTCGCAATACCCGATGCGGTCTGACGACCATGAAGTGTAGCGACTTTGTCTATCACCACGGAATCCTCAGAAATCCCTAATTTGGAAGCTAGTTCATTTAGGACCTCCGCTCTAGAGGGGGTTGGAGAGTTCTTGTGTTCTACTTCAAATCTTATCTCCTTTCGATCCATTAGCGGATTTTCGGTTTCTTCGATTGTTTTTATTTCCATGATGGAACCCTTACATGATTGAAATTTCTTTTAATAAATTTATCCTATGACCTTTTTACAGACACCCATACCTCAGCCATCCATATAAATGCTCAGGGTCCCCGGTGAGGCTAATCCTCCTTTATCATGCATCGGGAATACTTTTCGAATTCCTTTTTCTTTTCTTCCGATACTTTAACTATCACAAGTCCCCTTCCCGGCTGGCCATACACTACCACGGAACCCAAGGGGGCCGAAAGAGTGGCGGGAAGCACAGCCAGATCTTCCTCCCCCTCAACTATAATCTTGATAGGCGTTCGAAAATCACTGATGGTATCCCAAAGCTCACTACTTATTACACCGGGAGGGTTCTCAATCCTCACTTCGGGAATTGAATAATTCCTAACTGTCTCCACAGTCTGTTTGCTGGCAGGATCACGTTCCACGGTAAAATCCACTATAACCATATCTGGTTCGAATCCCCCATCGATAAGAGTCGCGGACACCCTATCCCCCACCGTGATTATTTTTTCTTTATCAACAGATTCAAGATATTCAAATGCCTGCTCGGAATTTTCGAAAAGTTCGCCTTTAGGCTCCTTGAACTCTCCTCTCTTCTCCTCTGGAAGTCTCAAATTGAATGCCCCTTCTTGCTTGATTTAGATTCACGATAAATATGCTAAAAAATATGTGGACCAAATAATGTCACCTTTTTGAATGGTAATATTTCAACGCTAAATTTTCGAATTCCCAAAACGAATCTCTGAAAGAAAACTTGGAAAATATCAATTTCGGCGAGTAACTGGGAGTTAGGAGCCCTTCAGGACTCCTCCGGATATCTCAACTTCATTCCCAGCAAATCCACGGCCTTCTCCAATTCCTCCATCCAGTCGCCGTAAACCATAACCCAGTGAAAACCCTTGAAATTATCGAAGAGAAAACTTCCATCCTCGACATCTAACTCCGCTTGGCTTATGCAGATGTGGTAGTCGGTGTTCCTGTTTATCTCTCCTCCGGTGGCTATCATCTCATCAAACTCGTGTGAAACCCCCGCCAATGTAATCTCCTGATCCTCTCTGAACTTCACGGAAGGAGCGAGTCCCAGATGGGTTTCGTGATGTAGCAAGGCATCGTAATCTTCGGGTTCTTCATCGAAGCCGTCCATTTTCGTGGCACAGGTGCAATGAGCCACGATTACCTTATCTTGGTCGGGTAGAATCACGGGATCGTTAATGAAGGTGGGTTTGTCCGAAATATACCTCAGCAAAATAGTCGTTACTAATTGAGGGATATCGGCCTCGCAGACGGCCGGAATACCTTCGTCCCTAAGCTTCTGGAAGGCCAGGCAGGGAGTAGTGTTTATGAATTCGAGGATACCCGAAAGACAATTGATCGTTATACCATCATATCCATTTTCCTCAATCAGTTCCTTCAAAACCACGTAGACTCTTGCGGATTTGAGAGCTGTTTCCTCCTCGACCTCGTCGGAAATCTTCTCTGCATTATCTAAGAATTGGTCCTTGATCTCCGACACATCATCGTCCCATAGACTTTTTTCTTCAAGTTTTTTCTGAAAAGTATCGAAGGACATGTAGTCTATCGCTGGCCGAAACTTATCCACGGCGGCTCGAGCGGCTAACCCTCCTTCGAAGAAATCGTTAGGTTCTCCGACACACAAAACTTTCGATTCTTCTAGCTCTTTAACGGCCCTATGAGCCTTCAACTTACCTACAAGTTTTTCGTAATCGTTAATCACCAGATCTACATCATTGAACTCTTTAACTGCGTCCATCTGATACCACTGTTGATATAGAGCGTGACCGTACATCCTGTCCTCCTCTATCTTGTTGAAGAATATCATCGGAAGGCCGTACGTGGTTAAGGCATTGAGTAATTTCCTAGTGCCCGCTCCAGAAACTCCAAAGACTACGATTAAATCACAATTTCTATATTTTCCAGCTAAGTCCAAAGCGTCCGGGACATCTCTTACAATGTCACCACCAAAAAACTGTAAATCAAGCCCGGACTGTATCTCTTCTAATTCGTCCTCAATATCGCTATATTCTTCTTGTAAATCGTCCTCGCCTTTCATTAATCCCCATTGCTCAACATAAGGTTCATCCTGGGTTTTCCCCAGTACCAGCCAACCTACTTTCATGTTCATGATTTTCCTTGCCTCCACACTACCCTAAAAAGCTTATGGATTAATGTATTAAAAATAGTGAAAACGAGAAAATTAATAATTAAGTACTTTTCTTTCCCATAAGGAGCCATTCACTATCAGCGAAGGGCTCTAAAACAGTTTGAAGAGGATTTTTTATATTCATGCCGTTCTGTAGATACTCTTTGGTAGTGACGATCTCTATCCCTTTTTCCTCACACAAATCAGTAATATCTGAAGTAGGAATTCCGCAATTATCACCGTGATGAATGTGGTAATCGCAATACTCCCTTCCCTCCGTCTCGTTGTACGGAGGTAATCCCTCACGGGACTCTCCATTGAGAATATCGCAGAACTTTATATATGATTGAACTAGAGGATCCTCCCTATTAACCGGTTCATGATCTATGTAAAGAACCCCTCCGCTCTTCAGAACTCGAGAAATTTCTGAAATAGGTTCCGCAAATTCCGGCAGATGATGGAAAAGTGAGTAAGCCGAAACCATGTCAAAGTAATCGTCTTGGAAGGGCAAATCCGAGGCTTTACCCCTCACGAGCGTTAACCCATCATTGTCCTTAAACTTTGAAGACGCCACTGAAAGCATGTCATCGGAGAGATCAATACCAACGACATTATCAAATCTGGGAATTAACTTCTCCAGCAAGTTGCCAGTTCCACACCCGAGATCGAGAACCCTCTTCTCCGAATCTCCGGTTTCGATATGTTGCATAGCATCGGATAAGGCGGATTCGATTCTCTCCTGTTCCTTTTCGTTATAAATTTCCGTTTTTTCCTCCTCGTACTCCTCCGCTTCTTCCTCGTGCAACTCAAGATTTTTTCTTATTACTTCATTCTCAGACATTTGAAAACCTTAATCATCCAACGTTCCTTAAAAAACTTGGCCCAATAGAGCCCTCAAAATAGCTCTTAGGATCTCGGAAATTAAAATGAAAATGTGGATTTAGAACACAAATTAAATCTTAAACCATTCTTAAAGGAATTGAAAAATGCTATTTTCGCAAAAGGACTCATCGAAAGGTTATTATTTTTTTTTTGGAGTTTAACGAACCCTCAGGGCGTAGCGGCCGGGAGTATCGACGTTCATTCTCTCGGCTATTTGAGAGCTTTCAGGATTAAGTATTATCACGTACCCTCTCCACTCATCAGAAAAGGAAGATTCCTTACAGACAGGACATACATCTCCCTCCACGAGTCTATGACAATTTTTACAAGCCTTTCTAGCCACTTTCCTCACCTTCCTTCCTTTCTTCCTCAATCCACTCGAACTTGCCCAGACCTGGTTGCCTCATGGTCAGGCCAATCTTGCCCCTCTCGCCCTTGGTCATGCTCACGGAAACTACCCTAACCCTGACTCGGTCGCCCTCCGTCAGCCTCCGATTAGTTTCTTTGCCAATGAGGGCATTTTTCTTCGGATCATGGTTAATGTAGTCATCGGTTACCTGAGAGACGTGGGCGAGTCCATCCATCGCTCCGAGCCTCACGAATGCACCGAAGTCGACTATTTCTACAACTTCACCAGGAGTAATCTCGTGAAGCATCGGTTTGTATACGAGAGCATTGAACGTTACATTATGAAAACTTGCGGCCTCCCCCATCACCACTTTTCCGGTTTCTACCTTTTCAACATCAATTATGGATAGTATAACTCCTAGATCATTGTCAATGAGGCCCTCGTAGCTGTTTCTCAGTATATCCAATACTGCCTCCTTTCTAGGTTCATCAAACCTCTCCGGAGGCACGCGAACTGTATCTTCAATTTTTACAAGTTCAAACATTGTGTTTCCTCAATCTCATGCATCCTTATTAATAGTTCTCATTCAGATAGTGATTTATCCTTACTATTCAAATACCCTCGGCTTTTTACTCTTCATGCTTTATAATCTTCCGGTTTTCATTTTCAAACTTCCGTTTCACTCATCACTAAAAAATTAAGCGGTAGTCAGACTCTTCGCAATTACTGCTTGAAAAGCTAATATAATTATGTCACGACAGTAGTTAAATGGATTGTGATCTCTACGGGCACAGAGAACAGAGAGCAACTCCTAATAATAGATCGGAAAAATAATCGCACAGATTCCAAATAAAGTACCCCAATGGCTGACTCTAGAAAGCGCCGAAACTATACAAACGGTAAAATTCCTAAATTTAAAGCTGAGGCATTAGAGATTTTACCCAGTGAGTCAGGAGAGTAT
>CAZEBR010000020.1:8667-29308 GCA_964510375.1 Hadarchaeota archaeon (SeqCode)
CTAAATTTAAAACAATATTTATTTCACTAGAAAGAAAGTATTAAATTGGTGAAATCATGGCTGGCGCTTTGATATTGATAACCGCAAAGGTAGGAACGATGAAAGAGGTCTTGGATAAAATCAAGGACTTAGATTCGATTACCGAGGCACGGATGCTTACCGGACCCTATGACATAATGGCTATAGCAGAAGCCGACGAAATGCCAAAAATTACCAACATACTGGTCGATAAAATAAGGAAATTAGAAAACGTTGAAGACACCGTTACGAACGTTTATATTGAGTAATCGGACCTACCGCCTTCTAGCTTTTTTTAATTTTTTAATTTTTCAACAGCCTGAGCTTCATTAATATGGTAATAAAAAATAGAAAAATAATTCAGAAAAGCGGTACGAAAAGCAATGACACCATCGCCATAAGCTTGATCAATATATTCAGGGCCGGTCCGGACGTGTCCTTAAACGGATCTCCGACCGTATCTCCCGTCACGGCAGCGGCATGAGCTTCGCTACCCTTTCCACCTAGATTACCTTCCTCAATGTATTTCTTGGCATTATCCCAAGCTCCTCCGGCATTTGCCAGAGTAATCGCCAGCAGTAAACCCGTGACAATGGCGCCCGCCAACAGGCCACCTAAAATCTCTGAATCCCACAGTCCTACCACAATAGGTACGACAACTGCAAGTCCACCCGGCAGTATCATGTTTTTTAGGCCGGCATTTGTACTGATCTCTATACACTTGAGGTATTCGGGTTCCGTCTCGCCTTCCAAAATGCCTGGCATTTCGCTGAACTGTCTTCTGACTTCCTTAACCATTTCCGAAGCACCCTTACCCACAGCGGACATCGTCAAGGCCGAGAATATGAATGTGAGTAGGCCACCTATCAAAAGACCAATGACAACAGAGGGATTACTGATACTTAGAGCAGAGGCCTCCAGACCTACGTAGCTGATATAGGAAGAAAATAGAGCCACCGATGTCAGGGCCGCTGAACCTATCGCAAATCCCTTCCCGATGGCGGCGGTCGTGTTTCCTACAGCATCCAACTTCTCGGCGCGTTCCCTTACTTCCTGACCCATTCCTCCCATCTCAGCGATTCCCGCAGCATTATCATTTACCGGTCCGTAAGTATCGGTAGCCAGAGTGATGCCCAGAGTGCTCAACATTCCCACCGCAGCTATGGGTATTCCATAATAACCGGAGAAATGGAAAGACACCCCTATAGCTATACAAACCGCAACGACCGGAATCAAAGTACTACCAAGTCCTATCGAAAATCCACTAATTATATTGGTTGCAGGTCCAGTTTCGGAAGACTCTGCGATCGACTGAGTCGGCCTAAATCTAGCTTCGGTAAAGTACTCCGACGCCAATCCTATGGAGATACCGGCCGCGAGACCGGCCACCACTGCGTAAAAGGGCTCTATTATTCCCAAATAGTAATGCGTAAGGAGATAGGAAAAAATAACCATAACAGCGGCACTGCCGAAGGTCCCCTTATTTAAAGCATTGTGAAGGTCCCCGATATCGGGATCTTCCCCCGGAGATACAAACACCATGCCAATGAGAGAAGCGAAAACTCCAAAAGCAGCCAGAAGGAGGGGATACAGCATCGCCTCTGAACTTCCGATTCCAATCGCCGCCACCCCAGTCGCCCCAATGGCGATCGCAGATATTATCGATCCGGCGTAGGATTCAAAGAGATCGGCCCCCATTCCAGCGACATCCCCGACATTATCCCCAACGTTGTCTGCTATCGTGGCGGGGTTCCTAGGATCATCTTCAGGTATCTTTTCTTCCACCTTGCCAACGAGGTCAGCACCCATGTCGGCAGCCTTCGTATAAATTCCTCCCCCCACACGGGCAAAGAGCGCAATCGAACTTGCACCGAATCCAAATCCTATCAAAATATCGGGTTCAGGGAAGAAATGGAATAAAACTGATAAGCCAGCTAGAGCAAGACCGACCACCGTTAACCCCATAACAGCTCCACTGGAAAAACCAATCCTCAAACCTTTTCCAATATCGGACGAAGCTCCCACAGCCGCCCTCGAGTTGGATTTCGTAGCTATTCTCATGCCTATATTTCCGGCCAAAGCAGAACAGACCGCTCCTACCGCAAAAGCCAGAGCAGCCTCATCAGGAATACCGGTCAGAATTATTACTACAGCAATAATTATGACAAATATAGACAAGGGTTTGTACTCGCTATTTAGAAAAGTCATTGCTCCCTCATAGATACGATCTGATAATCCGCTTACCTTTTCATTGCCTCTAGGTTGTCTCAATACCCACGTCGCCAAAAAAACAGCAAAAGCTAACGCAAGGAATCCTACAAAAGTAACTAGACCCAAACTCAGGATTGAATTCAGCCCTATTCCAAGCATGGTTTCTCCTCGTTAGATTTCCGTGTTTGTCTCAAGGTGAGACTTCTGACGTAAAAATATTACGGGTATCCCCCTTTCCCCCAAAAGTCTCCGAAGTTCCTTATCATTGGTTCCTACCACGCAGTTCTCCCGATTCTCGGCAAGCCTCAGTATTTCCTCGTCGGCAGGTCTCTCCGACTCCTCCTTCCGAAAATCGGACGCCAGTTCTAATGCGACGCCTGCGGCCCTACTTTCCGAGAGATTACCGTTTTCCTGTAAGTTCTCCAGCTCATCGATCACCACTTTGGGAACGACAATTTCGTACTTCCTGTCTATAATCCTGTCCAGTTCGCTGAATATATCGACCCCATGATTCTCGGGGATCATGAGAAAATTAGCATCCAGAATTACACATAAGTCGGTCATCATAAACCCGGAATCAGCTTATAATCCCATATCCGATAAGACGCCATCTACCGCTTATACGCCTGCTTATGGCAACTCTGCTCCCCTCTTCAGTGCAGACTGGCAATTTGAGCTTAACTTCGGCCTCGGAATCCCTAGCGCTGGTCACGGTGCCCACGCTCGTGGCCGTTCCCACGTTCAGCATCAGGGGCTCGTTGGTCCTCAACGGTTCTACCTCCTTCTCCTCGTCCATACCCACGACCTTTTCTAATAGATTGGCTTGTATCTCGATATCGTTCACGGGTTCGGGCAGGGACCCCGGTTCACCGGCAACAGAGCCCGCCAGATTATCGGATTTTGTATAAAATGGATCAAAATTTGTGCCGACGCCGATCAATCCGCCGGGCCGCGCTTCCTCGACGGTCTCGTTTCCCTCGTGTAAACTGACGACATCGGAATTTAGTGGTTCCCAAAATGACTTTCCCTTCCTTTCGACCTGTACTCCCGGTCTAATCTCTATCTCGTCGCCGACCTCCCATCTACCCCTCGTTAAAGATCCGCCCACTATCCCCCCGGTCAGGTCCTCCGGTTTAGTGCCGGGCTTATTCACATCAAACGATCTGGCGACTAACATCCTAGGGGATTTCGAGAGATCCCTCTTGGGAGTCGGAATCTGGTTTTCCACAGCTTCTATTACTTTGTCGATATTAACCCCGTGCGCTGCCGATATCGGCACAACGGGAGATCCTTCGGCAATCGTCCCCTCCAAAAAATCCTGAATTTGATGATAATTCTCCATGACCTCATCCCGCGACACGAGGTCTATCTTATTCTGAACGACCACTATGTTATCTACACCGATTATTTCGAGGCCCTTAAGGTGTTCCTTAGTTTGAGGCTGAGGGCACTCCTCGTCCGCAGCTATGATCAAAACCGCACCGTCCATGATCGCCGCGCCGGACAACATTGTAGCCATCAAGGTTTCGTGACCAGGTGCATCCACAAACGATATTTTACGAGTAGGTTCGGTACTTCCACCGCAATCCGGACATTCTTTCTCCACGGTGTACGTATCACAGTCCTCGCATTTTCTGAAGACGGTATCCGCATAACCCAATCTAATAGAAATCCCACGCTTGAGTTCCTCGCTGTGCCTATCCGTCCAAGCACCGGAAAGCGCCTCGGTGAGGGTCGTCTTTCCATGGTCCACGTGGCCGATCATTCCTAAGTTAAGGTGTGGGATTGGCATATCTATCTCCTTTATTCAGTTTTACTAATGCCGTATAAAAGTGGTAGGAGCGTTGGGATAATGAGGTTTCAGAGGTTCGCCCTACTGTTTAGACTCTACAGTCAACTCGAAACTGCGCTCATCGCAGATATCGCCGCCATGCAACACGCGCGCATTTACCACAAAGGTCATCGAAACTACTCCGTCGTAGAGTTCCCCTCCCAGATCGAAATTATATAGCCCGGTTTTCTCCTCGGTCCTGAGGGAACGATTCACAGAAACGGTCAACCTATATTCCCCATTTTCTTCCGTAATAGGATTATCAGCATATTTCATCTCGGCCTTAGGAGATACAGAAGCGATTTGTATCTTGAGATTATCGTAAGTATTTTCAGTTGGATTCTCTATCTGAGTCTTTAAAAGGACAGTCTCTCCCTCGGTGATTGTATGATCTTCAAGCTCCAACTTGGAAAAACGGGGAGCAGTCTCGTTCTGCCCGGAAGAAGAATGTATAAACCAGAAAATTGTTCCAGATATCGCCGCTATAATAACTATCACCGCTATTACGAGGTAAAGGTTTCGGGATATGCCCTTTTTTCCGGAGATGAATCTCATTTAGGTCACGCTCTAAACTTTTGACTCCTTCGTATAAAATCTCGTCGAAATTTCGTAACCGGCGGCGTCTTACATCGAGCTTTATTCCTCGGAGCCGGATACCTCTTCATCTTGAACTTCGTCGGACTCGAGACCTAGAAGTTGTTCGATAGGCTTATCTCCTTTCTCCACGATCTTGGTGTTCAATTGAGCAATCTGCGCGGAAACTTTATTCCCTCGAACGGTTTTACGTCTCCTCATACCCTCATCCTTTGGATTATAACCAGTTCCTCCGCTAAGTACCGTCTTTATTCTCCTCTCGCTCTTTACGTCCTTCCTAATTGGAAAACCCTCCTCGTCGGAGCCACCGGTAATCAATAGTTTGTAATTCGATAGACCGATTTCTCCACCGTCGAAAGTATCACCTACCGTCAGCCCAATCAAACTTTGGAATTGGGATTCTTCCGGCTCTATCTGATATGCCTTTCCTTCTTTTGGGTCCGAAACCACTACTCTAGTCATTACATAACACCGTAAGCGGGATTGTCCTTACCTTTTATCGAAGTAATCTCCTCCATTACTCCGAGTTCATCATCGGAAAGCATGTCCGATAACTCTTTAAGTTTAACCATCTCTTCACTTGGAATATCCACATATAAAACGTCCCCCTCCTTAATCTGTCGTCCGACCGTCGGTCCCCTTATGGAAAGCGCCGCTTCGTCACCGGTCCCTATTTCGGAAAGGGTCTCCTTTTCCTCCTGAATCTCTTTGATCTTTCCGATCCTTTCTCCGTCCTTATTCATGAGCGAAAAACCGGGTCTTATGATACCTCCCAAGACGTCCACTCCCACGATCGCAGGATCACTTTTTCTGAACACGTATCCCGATTTTATCGAGACTTTCCCGGGCCTCGACAGACCCTCCAGCTTTTCGGCACGAATTCTCTTTCTCTCTTCCTCCACCCAATCCTCATAATCCTCAATAAGCCTGTAAATGACGTCATTCTCAAGTACCTTCACTCCCTTCCTCTTGGCCTCGTCCTCCGCGTGCTTCATAAGCCCTACATTGAAGGCCAAGATGACTCCCAGCAAGGGCTCGTTCTCGGAAACCGCATCAGCCTCGATGACGTCGCGGCGCGAAACTTCACCTATATCCGCACGCCTGATAGGTATCTCATTCGCTTTGAGCTGACCTTCGAGGGCCTCCAAGGAACCAAGGGTATCGGCCTTTACGACGACACCTTCCTGATCGGTTTCTATCCTTATGCTCTCAACTCTCTCCTTTATCAAGTTGACAAACTCTTGAAGGTCCTCGTCGGACTCTATTCCCCAGATAGGAGACCCGGAAACCGCTCCCTCTATATCGGGCGCCGCTATTTTCACGCCCCCGGCCGCCGTGACATTATCCACGTGTTTGAACCTTTCCTGCGGGTCTCTGATCTCGTCCAAGGGTTTTGGTTTTAGGAGAGCCCGGACCTTTGTCGCTATTGCCTTCTCCAAACCCCCAACCGCTATTTCATCTTGAGGGGAAAGCGTCCCGTCGTATATTATGGCATCGAGAGTCTTTCCGAGCCCCTTTTCCTCCTTTATCTCTAGCACCGTTCCTCTGGCAGGGCCTGAGACTTCGACGGCTAGGTCCTCGGTCATGTAACGCTGGGCCAATCCTGCCAGAATAGCCAATAATTCAGGAATTCCCTCGCCCGTCTTAGCGCTCGTCGGTACTATAGCAATCTGTTTCTTGAAATTTTCAATCCGATCAAACCGCTCGGACTGAAAGTCTTCGTCCGTCAATTTCCCAACTATATCGTAAATTTTCGTATCGATCTCTTCTTGAACTCTGGAATTTTGATTGGGATAGGTATCCAAAAAGCAGGCGTTCTTATTCGGCTTCCAGCCGGGAATGAGGTCGGCCTTGTTTGCGGCTACCACAAACGGAGTTTCGTTTTCCTTGAGATAGTTGATGGACTCGTAAGTCTGAGGCTTGAATCCTTCATTTATATCCACCACCAGAATCGCCAAGTCGGCCAATGCTCCACCCCTGCTCCGAAGATTCGCGAAAGCCTCATGGCCAGGAGTATCTATAAAAAGTAATCCCGGAAGCTCCACCTCCCTCTCCGTGAACTTCTCTAAAAACCTCCCGCATATGTCCTGAACGGTCGAAACCGGAACCTCCGTAGCACCAATGTGTTGAGTAATCGCACCGGCCTCACGGCTGGCCACGGCTGTACCTCTTATCCTGTCCAGTAGGAGGGTCTTGCCATGGTCGACGTGACCCAGCACGGAAATAATCGGCTGTCTTATGTCTCCGGACATCTTTACCAATGAATAACAGTAAACAGGGATTTAAAAAAAGATGCGGATTCTCACGAAGGACCGCTTTTAATCACTCACTCGGATTCTCTAGATTTCTTCGTCCACTCCAAGTCTTCCGGCTTCCGGCCCATCTTCATGTTCTTCTCGCATTTGCTCGAACAGAAGTACAATATCGATCCGTCGTTCTCCACATACATGAGTCCCTTGCCGGGAGCGATTCTTTCTCCACAGAAATAACAATTCTTAGCTGTCGGCACTTAAGGCACCCTAATTTCTCTCGCTTCTCTTTCTACTTCCCTCAACATGAGGGTATCGCCTTCACGAACCGGTCCTTTCACGTTTCGAGTGATAATTCTCCCTTTGTCGTTGCCTTCGAGTATGCGGCCTTTAACCTGGAGAATCTCTCCAGTGGCCCCGGTCCTGCCTCTAACTTTTATCACTTCGACCGGAATGCTTTCTTCTTCCTCCGGCATCTAATTTCACTCCTTTAGTTCTTCTATTTCTGATATTATAGATTCCAACTCTTCTTCTGCACCACCGGCGTCTACTACTGCCACGGAAGCGGCCGAAACATCTATTCCAGCCGCGGATCCCAGTTCTCTCTTGTCGGGAACATAGCCAAACGGAACTTCCTTTTCCTCACAAAGGGGCGGTAAATAAGCCAGAATTTCTGGCGGATCGACGTTCTCGGCCATGACGACCAGTTTCGCCTTACCCCTCTCTATCGCCTTCGTGGTTTCGTTGGTTCCCTTTCTGACCGTTCCGTTATCTCTTGCTGCTTCCACGACCTCGTAGATCCGGTCTGCCATCTCTCTTGAAGTTTCGAATCTTACATATATCGGTTTTTCTGCCACAATACAGCACCTCCTTCAAACTATTCATCATTCATCGCACTGCGTGGCTTGGTATTGTTATGAAGTGAGCAACTTTTATTTATAATTTTGTCACCGATGCGCGTAGGCCGCTTTTAAAGTGGGGGTTTTTTCGTCGATTTTCACGAATCCATATCTCTCAAACTGTATTATCTCACCAGTTGGAAGATCCGCAACCTCCGGCTCCGCATAACCCTCGTCCAAGGTACCGTCGGGCCTTGAGACCTCCACCTCTATCGGATTCTTTGAAACCCACTGAATCTTTTTCATATCCATTACCAATTCAAAACTTTCAAAATTGGCCTCCAAGGGATCCAGAGAAGTAATCTTGAAGTTAAACAGATCCTTTAACCTAATCACATCTCCGACCTCCGCCCCTTCCAAGTCCCGCTCGGCTATCCAAACCGTCAGATCATCGCCTTCCCTTTCGAGGGGCAACACCCTGCTCCCCCTATCCTCGTCGTCCGGATGAAGTCTCAGCCGGGCCTCATCCTTTTCCGGAGCGTTGTGAACTATCATTTTTCTTGGGTCCGGTACGAAAAAATACCTATTCGCCTCTTCGTCTATGATCCTACGGTTCTTTGTGTATAGCGTCTCCCAGCTCAGCTCCGAATCAGCACGAGTAGTCCCGACATCCAGGACCAGATCCTTTAGAGCTTCGGGAGTAATCCCCCGCCTCTTGACTGCTGCGACGGTACCGAGCCTCAGGTCGTCGTATCCGTCGTATTCGCCATCGCTTATGCCCTCCATGATCCTAGTCTTGCTCAGTACAGCATCGGAAACGGATAGTCTCCCGTGCTGAATGGCTGTGGGGTACTCCCATCCAAGATGATCGAAAAGTTGCCTCTGGCGCTGTTCGTTCACCTCATGCTCCTTTCCCCGAAGCACGTGGGTTACACCCATTTCGTGGTCCTCCAACGCGACGGAAAAGTTGTGGGGCGGACAGACCTGGTACTGTGAGTCTGTTCTGGGATGGGAGGAAGTAACTATGCGGACCGCGGGCCAGTCTCTCAGTGCGGGATTCGGGTCTTCCATGTCCTTCTTAATCCTGACCGCCGCTTCACCCTCCGAAAACTCGCCGTTCAGCATTTTTTCCCACCGAGAGAGGTTCTCATCCTCGCCCAAACCCCTGCAGGGACAAGGTTCCTGTTCATCCCTCGATTCTCTAAATTTCTCGGGAGGGCATGTACAGATGTAGGCACCCCCGTCTTCGAGCAAACCCTCGGCATAATCGTAGTAAATCTCCAATCGATCGGACTGTATATACTCCTCATCCCAGTCAATCCCGAGCCACTTCAAATCCTCTCTAATCAAATCGTAGACATCGCCCCTTGCATTGTCCGGATTGGTATCCTCAAAACGGAGAATAAATTTTCCATCATTCCTCCTAGCGTACTCGTGCGAAAGGACCGCAGTTCTAATATGCCCTAGATGCAAGGGACCGTTAGGATTAGGAGCAAACCTAGTAGTTACCGATGAATATCTTTCCTTCTCGGGTAGCTCGGACAATCCCCCCTCCTCCTTCTTCTCCCTCTCAGGAGCACCGACTTCTTCAAGCCTGCTCTTCTGATCTTCAATCGTTAGATCGTTTATCTCACTTACCGTTTCGTCTATCTTTTCCTTGAGCTCCTGAATTTCTGACTTCAATTCCGGCTCTTCTGCGATGAGTTTACCTATGACGGCGTTCGTACTCGCTTCTCCCTCATGCTCAATCGCGTTAGTCAGCGACCATCGACGAATTAATTTTTCGATATCCTCATCCGGCATACCTATCTACAGCTCCCGCTCGACAGAAAAGTCCGCGATCTTCAACAGAAAATTTTTGGCTTCCGAATCGGGAAGAATTTCCAGCTCGGATTTAGCTTTCTCCACGAGTTCACGAGATTTTTTCTTTGCGGACTCTACGGCCCCCGTCTCCTCGTAAATCCGTAGGACCTTCTCGACTTCCTCATCAGTTCCACCCCTCTTACTCAAAATATCGAACAAAAATTTCCTTTCCTCACCATCGGCTTCTTGCAATGCGTGAACTGCCAGATACGTCTTTTTACCTTCCTTTATATCGCTCCCTATAGGCTTGCCAACCTTTTCTTGGTCTCCGACGACCCCAAGCAAATCATCGTGAATCTGAAAGGCTATTCCCACCAACTTTCCGTACTCGGCAAGGGCCTCTATCTCCTCGGACGTTCCCCCTCCCAAAGTAGCCCCAACCCTGGTGGCGGCTTCTATTAAGACACCAGTTTTCAAGCGCACCATCTCCAAGTAATCGGACTCCTTGACATCCTCTCCTTTCCCAAACTTCATATCCAAAGCCTGTCCTTGGCATATCTGTAGACTCGCCCTGCTCACGGTATCAAAAACCTCAGTTGCCTCGTCGGCCGAAAAGTTCCCCTCCTTTATATTTCGGCTTAACGCCTGGAAGACCTTTGCAAACAAGGCGTCGCCGGCTATGATGGCCATCGGCTCGTCCCAAGCAACATGGACGGAAGTGGCCCCCCGACGCGATTCATCCTTATCCATTATATCGTCGTGGACGAGTGTGAACGTGTGGAGTATCTCGATAGCCGCTGCGGACGTGAGAACCTCTTCCTCCTTCCCACCAACCGCTTTCGCAGAGGTCAAAGTCAGTACCGGCCTCATCCTCTTGCCCCCAGCTTCTACTAAATGTCTGCTGGCTCCCACGAGCTCCTCCGGCTCTATACCTCTCGGAAGAATCCGATCGATCTCCTCATCAATCATCTCTTTCTTACTTTCCAAATATTCTAATACATCCATATTCCCACCCTCAAGTATCTCTATTCCGAAATTGTGTAATCTCCTTGGTTTGTTCTTGATTATTTAATTTCACCGAATATAAAGTATTGATTTGAATAACTGACCTCAACATCCTCTCCTATACTCTTCAGGACCCAAATCCCTAGATTCGAACCATTCTCTGGTACGACCCGAGATGTGGAGAGGCAACCTTTTGAGTTCGGATAAATCCTCGCAACCCGTCAGAAACATCGCAACTTCAAATTCTTTGATAAACTCTTCTAACCACTTTACCACCTCATCCTTTCCCCGGACGGACGCCCTGAAAAGCGGGAGGCCGATTCCAACAAAATCCGCACCGAGGGAAATAGCCTTTGAGGCGTCGAGACCGGTTCTTATCCCTCCGCTCGAGATGACCGGAATATCCACCGATTCGGATACCTCGGCGGTCGACACTGAAGTGGGTAGTCCCCAGTCCCAAAACACCTCGCCCAAGGAGGTACTCGAGTCTTCCCGAAAGGCCTCAACTCCAGCCCAGCTCGTCCCTCCAGCTCCGCTAACGTCTATAGCCCTTACACCAGCATCCTCCAACCTCAAGGCCGTCGAAGCATTTATTCCAGCGCCCGTCTCTTTCGCGTAGACAGGATAATCGATCTCGGAAACAGTATCGGAAACGGATTTCAACGTATCTTCAAAATCAGTATCCCCACTTGGCTGAACCGCTTCCTGAAGTGGATTAAAATGAAGGCCCAGTGCGTCAGCATTTATCATCTCGATAGCCTTTCTCGCTTCTTCGGCGCCGTAACTCTGTGCGAGTTGAACAGCACCCAGATTACCGAACAGCGGAATATCTGGCGCCACATCCCTAACTTCGTAAGTTTCCTCCAAACTCGAATCTTCGATGCCGGCTCTCTGGCTTCCCACGGCCATTCCAATACCAAGTTTCTGCGCGGCTTCGGCGAGCGCCAAATTGATCTCTTTACCCCGCTCATGTCCTCCTGTCATCGGGCAAATGATAATGGGAAAGTTCAACTCCTTTCCGAACAATGAGGTTTCCGTTTTAACGCTGCTCAGGGACATTTCGGGATCAGTTCTGGGTATAAACTCAATCTCCTCGAAACCGGTCCTCTTGAGTCGAGACTCCACGTCCTCCTGAAGGCAAATCTCTATGTGATCCAATTTTCTCTTGGAAGTTTCGCTCGTCAAGAAATCATCCTCCGGTTATTTTAGTTCCAATTCTCTTATTGGTTCCGATTGCAAGCTGTATATTTTTCGGCTCGGTCGCGTTGACCACCTGGGAATCGATTCCTTTCTTCGCTAAATCTATTAGCACTTCCACCTTGTTCCTCATTCCGCCCGTCACGTCCTTTGGTGACGAAAAATTGACCAATTTTGAAAGCCTATCCCAGTTATCGGCGTTTATCCGGGGAATCAAATCGGCATTGATGCTGATTTTTGGATCCGAAGTATAAATACCGTCTGTATCCGTACCCAAAATAACCTCGGAAGCTCCCATCCTTTCAGCCATATACGCCAAGAGTTGATCCCCCGACAAAATCGTCATGCCCTTCTCAAGGTCGGGGACGCTATCACCGTAAAGTACGGGCACCACACCCAAATCCACCAATTTTTCAATATTCCTTAACTCCATGTCGACTATTTCATCGTCCTCGACTATGGTACACGCCGAAGTCTGTACGGCCATTGCAGGACGGCCAGCATCCAATAGAGATTCTACTATCCGAGAATTCAACTTCTCCATCGCCTGATGCGTTTTTGAAATCCCCATCAGTTGTTCCTCTCTCTTGTATCCTGAATTTATATCGTACTCCGAAGCCACAGGGTGACCGAATGAACCTCCGCCATGAATCAGTACAAGGTCTTCATCCACAGAAGCCAGTTCCTCCCCCAACTGGTCTATTACTTTTTTTCTGATCGAGAACCTACCTTCTTTGTTAGTAATGGCACTTCCCCCGAGCTTTACTACTACTAAACTCATGGCTTATCCCAGTTATTTCATCTAACAGGTAGACATATTATTTTTTCCCGAATATCCCTGCAACTAAAAAGAAACTCGAGCAATAAAATCGAGTTTTTCGCGTTCTTGGGGTATCGATCTTACTCCGGACTTTCTTCCTCGGTAAACTGGGTCTCAAACTCTTCCAGGGACACTTCCCATTCGCCGTCTTCGTCTAGTTCCCCTCGCTCCCTAAGAACTCTACCGGCTAAGAGCCAGTAAATTAGCGCTAAAGCCTTTCTACCTCGGTTATTAGCCGGGATAACCAGATCGACGTTTTTTGTCCTATTGTCGGTATCGCATATTCCAATCACAGGAACTCCAATTTTCGAGGCTTCCTGAAGCGGCTGGGCATCGGCTACGGGATCAGTTATCATGAGCAATTCGGGCTCTATGTAACCTTCTTGCGATGGATTCGTGAGGTTGCCCGGTATGAACCGGCTCGCACTAGTCTGCACGCCAGTAACTTCCCCAAACTTGGCCACCGGTCTCTGCCCGTACTGTCTGGCAGAAACCACGTAAACATCCTCGGGGTCGTAGCTAGCTATGAGCTTGGCTGCCGCCTCTATTCTCTCATCGGCAATTCTAACGTCGAGGACAAAAAGTCCATCTCCCCGGACTCTGTATATATACGGGGACATATCACCCGTTTTTTGTCTCGTTCCTATATGAACTCCGCTGGCTAAGTACTGCTCCATATCTATGAGCGACTCGTCCAGACCCTCTATATTCTGCTGTTGTTCAGGATTTTCCGTTGCCATCGTATCTCTCCCATTTTTTGTTTTCCTTTTCTTTAAAGTTTCGATTCCTATGTAGGCATTTATTCGATTGGTTTAAAACCCTCCGGCCTTCTTCTATTTTTTCACGTCCCTGCTTCCTCGATTCTCAACTTTAACCCTCCTACAAAGGAAATGATCACAGCGTTGCTCTCAGTAAATCTATCGGCAGAAATGAACTTTGGGTCGGTGAGTAGAAAAAGGGGAAAGTATATTTGTCCTACGATAAAATAAGCGAATAGCAAAAGAGGACAAAAATGTGTGAATTTGACGTTATGCTAGACGGAGAAAAGGTTTTCGAAGAGGCTGTTTACCTTCAAAAAAAGGACGAAAATAGTCTACTTATAAGAAACATTCTGGGACAGGAAGAAACTTTCAACGATGTCTCTATCGAAAAAGTAGATGTTCCGTCGGAAGAACTCATTCTGAGCAAAATATAATCGATATGGCAGAAAAAAGCCAGATTCAGTATCCTCCTCACCCTCAATTTTCTCCTACTCAATTTCGAAAATCTTTATGAGGTAACTTCTAGTCGGAAGTATCTTGAAGAGCGAAAAGATAAAATATCAGCCAAAATCCTAAAAACATTATTAAAAATCAAAAATCCTGTTCTTTATCATATCTATTGATTCAATCCCCTTACCCTCTTCCAGATAGTCCAGAGGCGACTTTCCTTCTAAATCAGCATCGATAAAAGATTCATCGTACGGCAGGGCTCCCAAAACGGGTATATCCATCTCTTCAAGCTTATTTCTAACTATCTTCTCTTTCTCGTTATCCTTAACTTTATTTATTATCGCTGCCAGCTCGCTTATCCCTATATCACTGGCCAAATCTTTTATCCTCCCCGCGGTATCGATAGATTTCTGTCCAGGTTCAACGACGATAATAATTTTATCTACGCTATCGGCAGTCCCCCGCCCCAAATGTTCTATTCCTGCTTCCATATCCAGAATTATAGCATCTTTCTCCCCCTTTGCAAGATGTCTCAAAAGGGCCCTCAGAAATGCTGAAGCGGGACACATGCAACCTGTACCACCCTCGTCGACAGTACCCATTAGAACCAAGTCCACTCCATCAGGAGTCGGAATTCCGAACTTTTCCACGATATCATCTACTTTTGGATTTAGTTTAAATACTCCCGATACCGCGTCCCTCCCCGCCGATGTCCCCGTCCTTTCAGCAATTAGTTCCTTTTTCTCCGCAACTGGGGTTACGTCAGTAACCTCCACCCCAAGGATGGAGCCCAAATTGAGATCCGGATCAGCATCGACAGCTAACACGTCACGACCTTCTCTAGCAAGCAATCTGGCAAGCACTCCAGAAATGGTCGTCTTGCCGACTCCACCTTTTCCAGTTATTGCGATTCTCATTAAGTTAACCACCTCACTTTGCAATGGAGATGCCTCTATCAAAAAGATAAGGGTGAATATCTCCACGGAATAAATTAAAATTTGAATTTTTATGAAAGAGTTAACTACCCACCACCGTTTACCTCCTCCGGAGGAATATTTATCATCCTTTTTATTAATTAAGACTTTTTTCTTGCCTTTAACAAAATTATAAGTGATTTTAGAGTTTTTTATTTCTGAAATAGAGTTAAAAAAAGAAATGAGAGATAGGATTATTTTTGTCCGGCCCTAGATTCAGAGACGTTCTCTTCTAACTCTACGGAGAGAGATAAAATCATGAGTTGTCGTTCCTTTGACACCGTTGATGTTTCTGATTTCCTCTATTAGTACTCTCCTTATTTCATCCTGAGAATCAGATTCCAATATAGCCATTATATCGTAATCTCCTGTTATCACTTCTCTCTTTTTTATAGAATCAATGTCTTTTAGACTATCGAGGACATCGAGAGCTTCTCCAGACTTAGTTTCTATCAAAATTAATGCACCAGGCAAATTTTAACCCCAATACTAACTCACTAATTATTAAAAAAATAATTTTCCATAGAATCACCAAACCAATCCGAGAAATTGTCCGTAATCTCGATCTTTCCAAGAACCTACCTATTTTTGGAACTATGGGTTCTAGTTACCCTTATATTCAAGAGTTTTGAGGAGTGTAAGATTTTATCCGAATATACGGTTTTTTTCTGTATATATCCAAAAATACATATCCGTGTACATGTGTTTTTTTTGTATTCCTATATATGGAACATCTAAATTGCTTAATTTTTTTACACGACTGATAAAAACACTCAATAAGCCTTTACGATATCAAACCACCTTTCATAGGTGTTGCTTTAGAGAAGTAGTTAATTCTTCTAAAAAGTTAATTTTTAAACTTCCCCGTTAGGTCCGAGTTCGAGGATTACCTTCACCGTATCTTCGCTCTCGATTTTTGTTTTGAAGCCGAGCTTCTTACAGAGATTAATCATCGGGCCATTTCTTCTAAGTACTGCACCCCAAATTTTCTCCAACTCACGATCCCTAGCTATTAGGATAATAGATTCTAACAATTTTTGACCCAAACCAAGTCTTTGCCATGGATCGCCGACGACTACAGCAAACTCCCCAGTATTCTCTCCAGGCTCAATAATTAACCTGCCCATACCGATTATTTTGTTTTCGTCCTCGAGTTCACCCACAATTGCTATTTCTCTTCTGTAGTCTATATTCGCGTATTTCACTATGTCCTCGTGCGTGATCTCCTTCATAGGACAAAAGAATCTGTGCCTCCAAGTCTCCTTCGAAAACGCGTCAAAAAGATCAAGAAGTAAGGGCTCGTCTTCCGGTTTTATGGGTCTAACTTTAATTTTTCGACCATCCTTAAGTTCCACCCTTCGAATATACTTTAGAGGATAAGGCTCTATAATGAGGTGTTCATGAGGCTCAGTTTTACTCGGTATGTTATCGCTATCCAATACTATGTTTGCATCCACAACAGTAAAATCGTCATCCTTCCCTAACAAATCTACATTCATTTCCTCGATTTCCGAAAAATCTATAACAATCTGAGATAAACGGGCTAGGTATTCTTGAAGGGATTCTATAGACTTTGAAATGTCAGAGTTGCTTCTTTCGAGCTGATCGATTACTTTCGTTCTTTCTATCAATCTTCTGGCGTGAATCTGATTGAGTGGAGGAAAATCCAAAGATTTGTCACTATATATCTCACCGCCCACATCGCCTTTTCCGAATATAATTACAGACCCAAACCGAGGATGTTTCTTAGATCCTAGCTCTAATCTACAGTTCGGGTTCTTTATCATTTTTTGAACCGATATTCCTCTTATATCGGCCTCCGGATAATTTTCCTGACAAGTTTTCAAGATCCTTTTGCAAGAACTCCTTACCTCGTCTTCGGAAGAAATGCTGAACTCAACAGCTCCAATTTCTTCTCTATTTTCTATATCTGGCGAACGGACTTTCAATGCTATTGGAAATCCTATATCTTTGGCCAGTTCAACAGCTTTTTCTGGAGTTTTGGCGATGTACGTCTGTACGACCGGTATACTGTAAGTCTGAAGAAATGTTTTAGACTCATCTTCCATCAGTACATTTCGATCTTCTCCCGATAATCTCTCTATTATTGTTTTAAGATACTTTCTTTGATGAAGATGGTGATCAAGAGGCAAATTATCTGTTTCTAGTGGTTTTGGTGTTCGATAAAGATCTTTTCTATTTCTGAAGTACTCGTACATATACATATAAGTTTTTATTCCCTCTTCCGGCGTGTTTACGACTGGAATTCCAGCTTTTCTAAGTTTTTTCCTATTTTCTTCATTTGTTTCTTTTCCCATCCAACAAGCTATAATGGGCTTATTTCTTTTTCCAGAAAATTTAGTTAGTACTTTTCTTAGTTCCGGAGGATTAACAGGGCCATGAAGGCTGTATATGACAAGCACACCATCTACATTCTCATCCTCCAAGCACGCTTTTATGGAACTTTCATAGTAATCTTCAGTTGCTTCGCTAGAGATATCCACGGGGTTTGATCTGGAAGCGAAGGAGGGTAGATGATCGTTTAAAGTTTCCTTCGTGGATTCGGAAAGTTTTGCTAACTTTCCTCCGTTGTCCAGAAGCGTATCGATAGCCATTACTCCAAGACCCCCACCATTCGTTACTATAGCCAAATTAGGTCCTCTAGGAAAACATTCCTTGGCCAAAGCTTCGGAACAGAGAAAAAGATCATTAATTTCGTTAACCCGAACAACACCGCTCCTCATGAAAAAGGGGTCGTAAATCGAATCATCGCCGGATGGAGAACCCACATGAGAGTTAATAGCCTGAATGCTTTCTTCATACCTACCCGGCTTCTCAAGAATTATTGGCTTATTTTTAGAGTAACTCTTGGCTGCACTCATGAACTTCTTAGGATTTCGAATTGACTCCACATGCATCAAAATTGTTCTAGTCCTAGGGTCCTTACCGAGATAATTTATAAGGTCTCCAAAATCTACATCAATCATATTTCCGACAGAAATAAAGCTACTAAAACCCTCATCTTCCGAACCTCTTCTACTCAAGACGGTAGGTACCAAAGCTCCGCTTTGAGAGATAAATGCTGTCTTACCCGACTTTTTCATCTCTTCCGAAACACTAGCATTCAAATCCGAAGAGGGACGCATCAAGCCTAATGAATTTGGGCCTAGAATCCGCATTCCATACTCTTCCCTTTTCTTTTCCAACGCTTTCTCGAGCCTTTCACCGGCAGCACCAGTCTCACTAAAACCCGAAGATATAACTATGGAAGCTGGAACATCTGACTTGCCGCATTCTTCCACTACTCCCGGAACTGTCCGAGCGGGTGTAGCTATCACAGCTAAATCTATATCCCTATCTATATCTTGAATGCTGGAAAAAGTCAGGAGATCAAAAACCTTTTCTCTATTTGGATTCACCGCATAGACATTATCCTTGGATCGGTTCATTAGATTTAAAGTAAGAATCCTACCTAGGGATTTCTCTCTTTCAGTTGCCCCGATGATAGCGATAGAATCAGGGCAAAAAAACTTGTCCAAATTTTTAATACTCATGTTCGTAATGTTTTATCCTTTTATTTACTAAATCTCTTTCTACACTTTGAAAGTCCCGTTCAATACTCACCCTCAGCTACATGATAAACACAATCTTAAATTGACTAATAGAAAAATGAAAGCAGTAAAGCAAAGTTCAATAGAAAATAAGTAGGAAGAAACACGCGCAAGCTTAATTGGAAAGCTTTTTCTCCTTCCACTCTTCCAGAAGAATATTATCTCTCTTTGTCAAGATTTTACTCATTATATCGATTGGACATGCCTTCATACAGTGACGACATCCAGTACAATCTTGATAGTCCGAAATGACTATCTCATCTCCCATCTCTAAAATACCAGTTTCAGTCTTTTCACAAGCTTCCACACAATCCCCACAAAGCTTTCGACATTTCCCCGATAATTCCCCGGCTTTCCTCTCGTCTTTGGTCAATTCCAAATCCAAACCAGCTGCTTTTTTCACGGCTCGCCTTACTATGTATCCAGCACGATGAAGTATGGTCTCCCCCAATATCGGATCTTTCATCATATCGGCTGTACATGGATGAGAGTGCCAAGCCTTATTCACCCGGTCCTCTAACTCCAGCATATCGGAACACTCAAAGGAAGCGGGAGCTCTGACAATTCTATCTGCAACGGAAAGAGTACTCCCGCAAGGAGCGGTTGTTACAACTCTAACATCAGCTATCCGGCCTTCTTCCACATCAATATCTAGCTCAGGTTTTCCAATTCCGTACTCATTCACAAATTTTCGAATGGATTTTCTCCCCCTCCCTTCCAACGCACAAAAAGGTCGTGGAAACGCAATATCCATCCCACTTTTTTCCATCCTTCTCTTCACCTGATTGAGCGTTCCCATTTGATACCAATCAGAATCCTCAATGGGTACAATAACCCCAGACGCATTCATCCTTTCGGCAATATCGGGCAGAGTATGAATATATGAACCTATCCCTATTGCAAGGACGATGTCACAACTCTGAGGCAAATCTTCGGGTAGATTTTTCTCCACATTATCGATGAATGATGGGCTGGAAATTTTAACATCATCTGGTACTGAATCTATCCCAACTATCCCTTCCGTCATTCCTGAAAATTTGCTTATGGTCCTTACGACCCTGTCCACAAAAGAATTATTTTGAAGTATGTATACTTTCATCTCCATGCACCTTTTGAGCGAAATCCCATCCTCAAGCTAATTAGAATTTATTTTATTACAGAGGTTTTTAAAGCAAGTTTTTTTGAGAAATGATCAGTATAAGATAACCCTAATAAAGGGCTTTTTTGGAAAGGTATAACCCAATGCCCAAACAGGAGAGTAAATGGACCGAATTCAAAAAGAAGGGAAGTAAGTATGCAAGTAGCCTCAAGACGAGATAAAGAAGAAAAAAGAGATCTCCCCACAATGGAAGTGACGGGAGAAGACCTTCAAAAAATAGACTCAATACTAAACAAACATGGCAGAGAAAAGAGCTCACTCATAAACATACTTCACGCGTTGCAAGACGAATATCACTATTTGCCTCAAGAACTAATGGAGATTTTATCTCAGGAACTAGATATTCCATATACGAAAATTTTTGCCCTCGGGACTTTCTATGATGCATTTTTCATGAAACCTCTAGGAAAATACAAGATCGATGCCTGCATGGGGACCACTTGTTACAACGAAGGAGCCTCGGAGATACTTGAAGCTCTCGAAGATTATGTCGATATCGAAAGAGGAAACACAAGAGAGGATGGGCTCTTCACACTAATAGGAGTCCATTGCTTAGGGTGCTGTTCCATAGCTCCGGCTATGAGAATCGAAAAGGAAAACGAGGAAGAAATACACGGTTCCTTAACGCCGGAGAAAGCCGTTAAAATTGTCTCAGAAATCGAGGAATCGGAGAAGGAGTTTGAAGTGACGGATAATCTCATTCAGAAAACATTGGGCTACATAAAGAAAAAGAACGGTAAAATCGACGGTGCTGAAGCTGCGGAGTATTTAAATTTAGAGGAACATCAATTCGAGGAAGTTATTGAAGAAATGAAAAAGAAAGGTATTATAAAAAGCCGAAAAGAATAGAGGAGATTTCAATATTGAAAATAAAAAATTTTGAGAACCTAGAAAGTATAAAAAAGAAGGGTGCAAAATCCCTCCACCCTAGAAAACCCAAATTTAGATTTGGAGAGGCTTCCTGCGGAATAGGAGCAGGAATTACAGCAGCAAAAAAGAAAATGGAGGACGAAAGGATCCAGGAAAAGATTGGGAGAGCTTCAACTGTAGGATGTATCGGAGCTGGCTATGCAGAACCTCTCGTAGAACTAGACCTTCCGGGAAGAGCCAGAGTTCTCT
>CAZEBR010000021.1:0-19925 GCA_964510375.1 Hadarchaeota archaeon (SeqCode)
GAATTTGATCAAAGGGATGATGTTAAAATCGGTTGGTATAAAGGGAAATTCAAGTAAGAGGTCTGTTAAAGCAACCAATTGGTAATCTTTATGGGTGTAACAAAAAAATTGAGATCATTTATCTCAAAATGATGTCAAATTCATCTAAAAAGCTAGAATAGATCATTCCCCCGGAGCAGCCATGGATCGGTCCCACTCTTTACAAACATCATTCATATGCTGAAGAAGCTCAGGAAGAGAAAAACCATAACTATTCTTCCAATGGATTGACCTTTCCCCTTACGGGCTCGAAAATATCTATGAGCGCCTCGGAGACCGCCGACTTCAAGTCCGCGGGATGAAGGTCCCCGGACCTGTATGCCTCTAAGAACTCATCCTCGCTACCCAGCTCGAGATAACCGCCGTACTTTTCCGGCCTGTCGATCTCCAGCTTTCCTTTACGAGGCAGGATAATCTTGACGGCGTAGTCGACTACCGGATTGCCCTCCGTCTCCCCCGGGGGGCAGTAGGCGCCCTTAATCTTATCACGAATCTCGGAGGGCGAGTCGTCCAATGCCACGTAGTTCTCTCCGCTGGACGACATCTTTTTTCCTCCGCCCGAAAGGCCTGGGAGGAGCGGCGTGTGCACGAACACGGCTTTCGAGCTCCCGATTTCGGGGAGCTTCTCCCTAGCAATCATGTGGACCTTCCTCTGATCGATGCCGCCGACCGCGACGTCGACGTCCAGCCAGTCTATGTCGACCGTCTGCATGAGGGGGTATATTACCTGGGCGACGTCGGGGCTTTCGGAACTCCTGGCGATCACGTCCATCGAGCGACGGGCCCTGTTGAGGGTCGAAGTTGTCGAAAGTTGATAAATCTTCATCGAGTACTCCGGATCGAGCTCGAAGTCGCTTCCCAAAGCGAACTCGGTCTTATCGGGGTCCAGCCCGAGACCCAAAAAGCATCTCTTGTTGTACTCCGCAAGATCTTGAATTTCGTCGAGTTCTCCCTTGTCGTTGAGATAAGCGTGAAGATCGGCGAACAGGACGGTGACATCGGCCCCAATTTCCTGAAAGTCTATCAGCTTCTGGACCGTGAGGGTGTGGCCGAAATGAAGCTTTCCGGAGGGCTCGTAACCGCAGTAGACCTTGAAGCTGTCCTTCTCCAGGACTTCTCTGAGGCCGTCCTCCGTCACGACTTCCTCCGTTCCCCTTGTGGCCAGATCGAAATCATCCTTCGTCATCGTATCAATAGATGATTGAAAGTTAAGGCTAAAAGTGTTGCAGTGTGAATACAAAAATCAAACCAGTTTTTTGGTCATTAGGGATGAAAAGGAAAAATAATTTCGAGTCGAAATATTCTTGGGTAGTCTTTCTACCTTGCACCATGAGGAAACATTACTCTCCCCCCTGTTTCGGGTGGAACTCCGAAGAGAGTGATGTCAAATTCGTGAATTAAGTCGTATCTTTTAAAAGGAGAAGAGGTATATCCCCTCATTTTCTTCATTATTTTTACTTGTTTGACTACTAATTAAGTATTTATTGTATATTTTTTTTTTTTTTATAACAAAAAAATAATTTATTTTTATTGTTTTATTATGTTCCAGTGGAAACGAAGGGGTGGGTGACCCCTGTTGATTAGCTCATTTTTTGACTCCTGAGAAGTATTTTCTTGAGAATTTGGGAGTCTCTTTAATTTTTTTGTTACACCCATAACAAAAACTTCTTTTTGATAGATTTTCCCGCGGCGTGAGGTAATTATTTATCTTTCCATGATTTTCTAATTGACCGAAGCGATAATCGGCCCTCCGACTTCATTCCGCCGAACTTTTGAGTGGAGAATGAAAAGAATGTTGTGTCGGGAGCGATTTTGAAAAATTAGATGAGTCCAGAAGGCAGGGAAAATGAATATATGCGTCGTAAATCCGTTTTTCTCCCCTTACGATGGGGGAATAGAAAGAAGAATTAAAAATGTTGGAAAAATACTCTCTGAGAATCATAATTATCATGTCGTGACGAGTCAACTCCCCGGCACCGAGAGAGAGGAAACAGTTGACGGGATGAACGTTCGGAGATTACCCTCGAGATTTTTCGATGTCTATAACCCTCCGTTTGTTTTCACCGAGGGGATCAGGGAAGAGATTGTCGATTTGGACCCGGATCTACTCCATTTTCACTACAGATGGTCCTTCAAGTATTCTAAGGAAATCAGCAGCTTTATCGGAGAACTTCCGGTGATATTCACCTGGCACAACGATTTCGGTGAGGGATCGGGTTGGCAACGCCCTCTGAGCCTCCTGAACGACATTTTCTTCAAACACTATATCGGAAAGGAGTTCGACAGGGTAATTTGTATCAGCGAATATATTAAAAAACAGCTTCAAAATCGCGGATTTTCTAGCGATAATCTTGAGGTAATATATAACGGGATCGAGCCCAAGGAGAAGTCAAGTGAGGAGGAAGATTTCATTCTTTTCGTCGGCCGTCTCGTACAGACGAAGGGCCTCGATGTTCTGGCCGAGGCGGTGGGGGGCACGGACGTGAATCTGAAAGTCTGCGGCAAGGGCCCTCAGGCCGCCAGGCTAGAGAGACTGGAGAACGTCGAGCTCCTTGGGTACGTGTCGGAAGAGAGAAAAAATCGTTTGCTGAAAAGGTGTAAGTTTTTGGTGCTTCCGTCCGAATTCGAATCTTTTGGTATAGTTCTTCTCGAAGCGATGGCCTATGGTAAGCCCGTCGTGGCGACGAGGGTGGGAGGTATTCCGGAGGTCGTGGGGGACGCCGGAAGATTGGTAGCGCCGAACGATCCGAACGATTTGAGAGCTCGGATAAGGGAGCTACTTTCCAATGACGAGTTGAGGCGCAAGTTGGGAGAAAGGGCGTGGAGACGCGCAAAAAAGTTTTCCTGGAAAAAGATAGCTCGAGGGGAAGCGGAACTTTACGAAAAGGTCCTCTCCGATTTTTAGTCATTCGAGGATTTTCGAATAGAAATCGATCCACCTGTCCCCTATTCGCTCCGCCGAAAATTTCTCCGCCTTTTCTCTTGCTTTTCTACCCATCTCCGTTCTCATTTCCTCGTTTTTTAGAAGTTTAATGACGTACTTTGAGAGCTCCGAAGTGGAGCCCGGGGAAAATAGAAACCCATCGGATCCGTGAGAGATGGTATACTTTAACCCTCCCGCTCTGGCTCCGACGACCGGCGATCCGCACGCCATTGCCTCTAGGGCGACCAAGCCTTGAGTTTCCGTATCGGAAGGAATTACAAAAACATCACAGTTTTGATATGATTTTACCAGTTCCTCTTCAGCGACGTATCCGCGAAAATTAAATTTGTCCTCCAACCCCCGTTCCTTCACGAGGTTTTGATACCAATTTTTGTGTAATCCCTTTCCTATTATTTCGAAATCCAATTCCGGAAACTCTTCTAGGATTTTAGGGGCGGCTTCTATGAGTACTTCCAGTTTCTTCTCCTTTCCGATTCTCCCGACAAACAGTACGAATGAATCCTTTTTTTCCTCATCGTCCGCCGGATGGTAATGGTCGGCGTCCACGGCGTTCGGCAGGACAAAAATATTTTTGATTCCCTTCTCCATCAACCTTTCTTTTATCGGTGTCGAGGGTGCGGTCACGATTTCGAATTTTTTATAAAATTCGGTCACGTATTTCCAAGTACCTTTTATGAGTAGGTCTTTGATGAAGTCCGGTATTGATTCTGAGACATAGTGGATGTACTCGGAGAGCAGCGTGTGGAAGGTACCCACGGCAGGCAACTCCCTGTTCCTTGAGGCCCTCAAAGCGGCCGCACCCAGACTGAAAGGAGTATGTATATGAACTAAGTCTATTTTCTTTTGATCAAATTCATCTTCCAGGCTTTTGCCCCTCGATAAACCAATCTCGTACTCGGGATTGAACACGAAGGGTATGGAGCGGGAGGTATTTGTTCCCTCGTCCCCGCTCGGTGCAAATATTTCCACTTCGTGTCCCCTTGTTTTCCAGGATTTCCGGGAGTGGGTCGATGGAACTAACCCCGCCGTTTGTGTGCGGCTTGTACGTATCAGTCAACAGAGCTATTCTAAGTGTTGATCACCCTGCGAATATTCAACAAAGACTAACCCGATGGTACTTTAAAAATAATCGATGTTTGGGGGTACATCGACATAGTATACTTTTTCTATTATTTCATCCAATTTTCCGATTTACCAAAATGTAATTGGGGAGAGTCGGGAGAAACATGAGGAAAGAAGAGGGGAATGAATTTATCGTCTCTGACACGGATATGATAGGAAATAGGATTTGGATAGTGTAAACAATGTCGGACAATAAGAAATCCCGAGAACAAGACGAAAAGAATCAAAACAAGGAAACCGAAAATGGTTCTTATTTCGGATTTTCGAAAAATATTTTCAGAGCCGGAGGCCTTTTAGCTCTCGGAATAGTCTTCTTTTTCATTGTTTTTTACTTCGTCGGCTGGGGTAAGATAATTTATAGCATCAAAAGGCTCGATCTGAAATTATTTACTTTGGCTATGGGCTGTATTATCGGTTCAATTTCAGCTTGGACGCTTCGCTGGAACCTTTTTATAAAGGAAAGGGGAAATGATGTTTCCTTTTTCTCTCTATTCAAATATCTGGTGGTAGGTTTGGCAGTCAATAATGCCACCCCTCTAGCAAAGTTTGGTGGGGAACCCGTGCGGGCCTATTTGCTGAAGGATAGAGAGGGGATAAAGATGAGGGAGGGTTTTGCGACCGTTATAGCTGAACTCTCCGTAATGTTCACCGTTCTTGTGGGAACGGTAGTGTTCTCTTTTCTATTGTTCTTCCTCCTGATAGGCGATCCTCCTTCTTGGATAATATTCCTCCTAATTCCGTTTGGAGGTTTATTATGTTTGGTGTTTTTCCTTATCAGAAGCATATTTTCCGGCGGTGACTCAATCGCCAGGCTATTGGATTGGCTCGGTAGAAAGATCGATAGGATTGAACCGTACACGGATAAAATCGAGCGAGTTTTTGAAGATTTCCGAAAGGCCTTTACAAGGAGCTTAAAAAACCGGGGAGTTTTTACCAAAGCTTTTGTTCTATCTTTGTCAGTGAAGTTTTTTGACATAGCGAAATTTTTCCTTCTTTTTAAAGCTCTTGGTTACGAGATTGGAGTTTTAGAAATTGTCATAATGATGGGGTTAAGCACTCTCCTACTCTCGATTCCTGCCACACCAGGATCGCTAGGATTGGTGGAAGGAGGTCTCATATCCGTACTTGTATTTTTGGGAATCAACGCTCAAATAGCTGCTACGGTAGTATTCCTCGACAGGCTCGTCTGGTTTTGGCTGATTACGATAGTGGGGGGAATGCTCGGTTTACACTATGGCGTGGACATTCTAGAATCAAGAGAAACTGATATCCAGGATGAGCTGGGGTGACTTCCAAGTTTAAAGGAGAGGGTATTTTCTAATTTTAAAAACTATTTCATTTCATGAAGTAGTTTACTGAAAAACAGGTCATTCTTTTTCGATTTCGACCCAAGGAACTTCGATTAAGGGGGGTATTCTTGTTTCGACATGATGCTCCCATATACCCTGTTCACCAAATGCCTCGCCGTGGTCCGCGGTCACGATAATTTTTCCTTCGAGACTATCGACTAGCTTGGAGACGTATTTTAGCACTATCCTCAGATTATCCTTATAGTATTTTTTCAATGTTTCCTCCGTTCCGTTTTCCGTTACTTCATTTAGAATTGTATCGGCCTCTAGATCGAGTAACATTCCTAATTTTGTTGCGATTTCCTTTTTTTCTAGGTAATTCACGAACTTGGATGTGATCCAATGAATCGGATCGGGCGAACCACCGTCGTTTCCATTGTTGTCCACTTCATCGAATCCTGCCTTTATTCTCTTGAGTTTCCTACCATTTCCATTGGATAGATAGGGCGCGTGAGGTTGCATGTAATGTATAATTGATCTTTTGTCACAATCCCTCGACTGAAAAGCCTTGTTTAGTTTCTCCGGGGGGACTGTTCCTAGGTCCTCGTCCCAGCCGAACTCCCAGACATCGATGATCTTCGAAAAGTGTTCTGTCGGGTTCCAGCTGTAGTTGCAGTTCGATCCCCACTTAGTCTCGTTGAGCGGAACTCCCTTACTGTTGATGTAGGGATTGGCGGAAAAGTAAGATATGTCATACTTATCGGGAAAGGAATTGACCAGCCAGTCGAGGGTGGATGAACCTCTGCTCTTTCTCTTTTGGACGGTCCCGCTTAGATACTCTTCAAAAATATCTTCGAAAAAATCAAATCTGCAGGCGTCCAACACTATCAGGTAGTCCCATTCTTCTTCCATTATGTTTTGAAATTTCATTGACAACCTACCGGTTAGTCCCATTTATTCCTAATAATTTTAGTCCTACTTGGCTCTGATGATTTTAATACCCATCGTTCTTCTGTGGAGTTTTAGTTTTGACCGGTAAAAAAACCTTGAATTCACGATTGGAAAATTAAAAGACATTCCGTTTAACATTAAATATGGAATTTTCAATTAATCGAGAGATCCTTGCACTATTCATAAACTAATCTCCGAAAATTGAATTATTTTTATTCGCGTGGCCTGCAATAATGTATCTGAATAAAGGGAAAAATCAAGAAAAAAAACGAATAGACTATTCTAAGATCTCTATGGCGTCCGTTTTCCCATCGCCGTCTTTATCTAGTCCTTTTATAACTCTGTAGAACTCCTCGTCCTTTTCATAATCTTCCAAGATCTCCTCGGGTTTCTGCGTAATACCGATTATGCAGGTCTTCGTCCCTTCGAAGTCGAGGCCCGATAACAGAATTCTTGCGTAGCCATTCTCCCACACTTTCGCTATCAGCCCCGTGTTCTCGCCGGAGTATCTCTCTCCCGTGATGTTTGAAAAAATCTCCCAGGTCTTTTGCTCCCAGTCGAACCTCACATCGAGGCTCTCGTTCAGGTCTCGGGAAACCATGTTCGTGATGGGTCCTCCCACCATCATCAGATGCCTATCGTTTGCCCCCTCCGCCTTGACTTCCGTATCGAGCTTCACCACGAATCGCTCTTCAAGATCGCAAAATTTGCCCAGGAAAATTCCGAGCTGCACGGCGTAATGACCGTCTCTGGATGAGGTCATGAAGGGCCCGTGTTCCTTCGGCGATCCGACTACAATCGACCCTTGAAATGTCCCTTCGCCCACGAATTCCGAAAAGAAATCCATCACCTTGCTGGAAACGCTCGACCTGTCCATCTGGACCCTCTTCCATTCGTCGGTCAGGCTAAAGCCAAAGGCCTCGGAGGTCGGTCGGTAGAACTTGCAGAGTGCGCCGCCAACTTTTTCCCTCTTGTAGACCTCTATCAGGCCGGCGTCCTCCAGCTTGCGAACGTGATAGTAGACCTTTTGTTCGTGCATGTTCAACTCCTCCGCTATCATCTTTGGATAGGCTTCCGTCGCCGAGATCTTCTTGAGTACCTTGATCGTCTGATCGTTCAAGTTTTTCAACTGGTTCTCCTCAAGGAGCTTGATGTCCTTCTGCCGGTAGCCTTCTTCGTCCTCTTCGAGCAACTTCCTCGACATCGTAATGAAACTCTGTTAAAAGTCATTATAATATTTTTTGTAATGGTAAAAGTAATTGTTTAACATTATTTATAAGCATAGACGGAAACACCTCCAATGAGGCCGAAAATATGTGTGGGATAACTGCTTACTTCGGAAACGAGGCCGTGGGAGGATATCTGCTGAACTCCTTGAAGAGGTTGGAATACAGGGGTTACGACTCCGCGGGAATTGCGACGCTATCCGACGGGGAAATATCGGTAAGAAAGGACGTGGGGGAAATCGATGAGATCGATGAGAAGCTGAATCTGGATGAGATGGACGGAAATGCGGCGATCGGGCACACCCGTTGGTGTACCCACGGAAGCGTCACCAAGGAGAACGCCCACCCGCACACTTCCTGTGATGGGAGATTCGCCATAGTCCACAACGGGATTATCGAGAACTGGGAGGAAATCAAGGGCGAACTTGAGGGGCACGAATTTACTTCCGAGACGGACTCCGAAGTCATAGCCCACTATGTCGAAGAGAAGTGTCAAGAGAGGGGAGTGGAGGATGCCTTGAGAAAGTTTTTCGAGAGGGCGGAAGGAAACTTCGCCGTCGTCCTTCTGGACTCTGTAGAAAAGAATATGTACGCCTTCAAGAGGGGCTCGCCGCTGGCCATAGGTGTCGGGAATGGCGAGGTTTTCTTGGGATCCGACATATACGCCTTTTCGACGAGGACGGACGAGGCCTTGTTCCTTGAGGACGACGAATACGCCGTGATAAACGGAGGGGATTACACGATCAAAACTTCGAGCGGAGAAAGCCTGACTAGGACCCCCGAAAAGTTCGACTGGAATCAGGAGGAGTCAAAGAAGGGCGGATTTGAACACTTCATGAAAAAGGAGATAGAGGAGATACCGCAGGTCCTGAAGAGGCTTGAGGGCTCTCTGAAATCCTCGCAGAGCGGGGAGATGGAGAAGCTGGTAAAATCCATCGAGGAACACGAAAAGGTGCTGTTTACGGCTTCCGGGACGAGTTATCACGCCTCGCTATTGGGGGTATACTTCCTGCACGAGGCAGGGGTTGATGCTCAGACGCTGATAGCCTCCGAATTTCAGAACTTTGAAAGGGTCGACGAGGATACGCTCGTCATAGCTATCTCGCAGTCCGGAGAGACCAGGGACGTTCTCGATGCTGTGGAGTTCTCCAAGAAAAGGGGCGGCGACGTAGCCTCGCTCATTAACGTCCCTCACTCGACCTTGGCGAGGGAGTCCGATATTACTCTCAGGATAATGGCCGGACAGGAACTGTGCGTAGCGGCCACCAAGACCTTCATCAATCACGTTTATCTTCTCCTGAGGCTGGCGGGCGAACTCGGACGGGAGGACGATCTCTCGGCCCTCGCCGAAAGCATAGGGGAGGTTATCGAGACTAACGAGCCCAAGATTATGGATCTGGCGAAGGAACTTGAGGATAGCGACGATATCTATGTGATAGGCAGGGGGGAGACCTACCCCGTGGCGAGGGAAATTGCGCTCAAACTCAAGGAGATATCTTACGTACATGCTGAGGGCATGATGGGCGGCGAGCTGAAGCACGGAACGCTGGCTCTGGTGGAGGAGGGCACGCCCGTGATATCCCTCATACCGGAGAGGAATACGGAAATAATCTCCAACGTGAAGGAGGTCGAATCTAGGGGAGCTAGATCGATTAGGGTTTCACCGTGGACCGGCCCGTTCGAATTTCCAAATTCGAATTCTAAGTTCGGTTTTTACGCGACTGTGATAGGTTTCCTTTTGGCCTATTGGATGGCCAGAGAAAGGGATTTGCCCATAGATCATCCTAGGAATCTCGCAAAGAGCGTTTCCGTCCGGTAAATAAATCGATAGATAAAATTGGATTTAAAGAAATGAAATGATGAAAGGGATCTAACCCTTCCAGAGGCCCAAGGCTAGACCCAGTAGAAACGCCGTGGAAGTGTACGGTAAAGCGTCCTTGAAGCCTTCGCCGGTATCTATCAGCCGCGGAAGGATCTCCAGAGCTCTGTTGTAAATTTCCTTCATGCTCACGCTTACATATCCTGCGGCGGAAAGAACGATTATTAGGGCGACGACCAGCAGTATCAGCCTTGCGGCCCTTCGTATTATTGCTCCCAATATTATTCCTATGACGAAGGGGAGCACAAAGGGGACAATCCAAGCTATCTGCGGCGGTAAATTCATTGATTCCACAACCTTTGTTTTATCTAATTTTCGAATCCTTTAAATATACCTTTACTAGGTCATTCATTGCGATAACTTTATTTTCTAGGCCTTTGTGGGAGGGGAAGAAGGGATTTTTCTTTGGCTTCGGTCTTCCTTGCGACGAGACGGGCCGTGGCCGATCTTTTGCCGTCATCGTGCGTCTCGATGCCTTCTCTGTATTCGAGAATTTGGAATTCCGAAAATAAATCCAAGAGTTCGTTGGGTTCGAACAGGAATCTGTCGTCGCTGGGGCCGTGTTCCACCGGCTGGTCCGCCTGGACGTGGTGCTCGTACAGGATGAAGCCGCCGTCTTTGATCGATTCCTTTATCTTTTTGAGATTTCCCTCCGGATGCAGGTGACTCACCAGAACGAGGTCGTAGGTTTCAACCGGCAGATTGTACTCGTTTAAGTCCGCCCTGATCCAGTTTACCTCGAGGTCTTCCTCGTCGGTCCTACGACGAGCGATTTTCAGGGCTTCCTCCGAGTAGTCTATGGCATCGACCGAGTAACCCTTGCTGGCGAGAAATAGGGAGTTTCTGCCTGCCCCGCATGCCACATCGAGGGCTCTGGTTCCGGTCATGGCGGTTTCCCACCTGACCAGAACATCCGAGGGGTCCTTGCTCCTAGGCCCTCCGCTGCGATACCTTTCGTTCCATTTATCCTTTCCTTTCATTGTTTTTCGTTTTGTCCTTTCCCCAGTTTTGCTATTATCTTTTGGTGAAACCGTACGCGAAATACTGACTTCGATGATAACCTGTGCAGTTTCCAACCTGCAGAGGGAAAAGGAAAGGTCCGGAAGCAAGGAGAAAATTAGCGATGGTTGGGAGAGGATAGATCTCGAAATAACGTACGGCTGAAGGATTACCCATTTTCTTCAAGGTCCCCGGATAGTGGCGTATCGACAGTTATATTCTGCGCCTATCTAAAATAAGGACGGGATACGGGCGAAAAGGAAGTGTGAAAATGTCTACAAAATTCGAGCCTCAAAAAAGCGTGATTGGTCCGAAGGTTTACGAAAGTGCCGTCGTGAGTGCTCGCCGGGAGGAAGTTTGGGAGTACATAGGAGATTTCAACTCGCTCCCAAAATGGCATCCGGATATAGAGGAGAGCGAACTCACCGAAGGCCGAGGAGGGGTAGGTAGCGTACGTAGATTGCCACTGGAGGATGGAGGAAAGATCATCGAAAAGCTGCTCGAGAAATCGGACTTGGAATGCGAGTACACGTACACGCTCCTCGAGACGCCACAGCCGATAAAAAACTACGTCGCCACAATAAGCCTTTCCGAGGTAACGGCGAGCGACGAGACTTTTGTGGAATGGTGCGCTCAATTCGATCTGACGGACCTCTCAGCCGAAGAGGAAACGATGAACTCGATCGCCGAAGTGTTCAGGAGAGGGCTGGAGAGCTTGGTGGAACACTTTGAGTGAGCGTACTTTCTCTGCGATGACTACACGGCATCGGATTTTTCACATCTCTCGATTCTTTTCTTTTTTATGTGCGCTCTTCCGTTTCCGTTCTCGACCGGTGGTTAGAAAAATAATAGATCAGTGAGGATTATCCAATTTTTTAAAGACGGGATCATACCTTCTCCTCGGGCGGCGAGGCCTCGAGTCTATCTTTGACAGCGGAGGCTGTAAGAAACACGAGACCGACGAGAATGAATATAATTGACAACCGCCAGTACCAGGCGATCGGTGACAGCACAAATTTGTACAGGGCGTAAACTGCGGGGATGGCGATTCCGACGGCCAGAAACGCAAAACCGATATTCCAGAGATTCAACGAAATCACTCCAGTTTTACGGCGGTCCCGTAGGCCAGTATTTCGGAGGCTCCGCCCATTACCGAGCTGGTCATGAATCTTACATTTATCACGGCGTCCGCACCCATCTCCTCCGCCTTCTGTATCATTTCGTTGAGGGCCTCTTCACGTGACTCCGTCATCATCTCGGAGTACTCCGTTACCTTCCCTCCTGTCAGGTTCCTGAAAGCGGCCTTGATGTCTCGACCGAGATGGGTCGCCCTGACGGTGTTTCCTCTGACGAGGCCGAGTACTTCCTTAATCTCTTTCCCCGTAACGAAATCGGTATTGACTACTTCCAAAACGTCACCCATACTTTGTTTGTTTTCGAGGAGAAAAAACTTACTCCTCGTTTCGGGAAAAATCAACGTTGGGGAGACTTGAAGATTCAGGCTGGCTTAGACCTATATGCCGAAGAACATTCTGATTAAGAATCCTATTACGAACGTGAGAGCGGCTATTCCCAAGCTTATTCCAGCCATCTCCAAGAATCTGCTTTTGAAAGATATCCCTTTCGCCACCGAAACGTAAAAGGTAAAGATGGTTATGATGATTACCGCGTTGAATATCATTAGGGCTAGGGAAAAGTAGACGTTCGAGAGCACGAAATAGGGAAACACCAAAAGTGCTACAGTGACTATATAGGAAAGTCCCGTGTAGATTGATGCCTTCTTAGGGTTCTTCGGACCGCTCTCCGATTTGGAGCCCAAGTATTCGGAACCACCCATGGAGAGTGAAGCCGCTATACCGGTTATCAGTCCCGTCAAGGCTATAAGATCCGTGTTCTGTGACAGCACGAAGGTCCATCCTGCTAGGGCCCCGGTCAGTTCGACCAGGGCGTCGTTAAGCCCTCTCACTATGGATCCTATATACTCGAGTCTTTCCTCGTCAAGCATATCGAGCAGTTCGTTTTCGTGCTTGTCTTCGTCTTCCACGATCTTTTTTGCCTCCGGGATTTCCTCGGATATCTTCTCGTAGGTTTCCTGGGCGCTTTCCTCGCCGAGCTCCATCAGTTTTATTCCGAAGGATATGCCGAATATCTTCGATAATATGAAGTAAAACCAGACCTTGAGCCTATTGGGCTCTAGCTCCTCCCCGGTGTGTTCCTTCCAGAAGTCGTAGTGTTCCTTTTCTTCCTCGCCTACCTTCCTCAAAATTTCCTGGTTCTTCCCGGGATCTAGGCTATCGGCTAATTTGTTGTATATGTGGTACTCGGTAATTTCATTCCTCTGCGAGTTTATTACTCTCTTTCTAATATCCTCGTCCATTTTCGACCTGAACTCCAGTTTAGGTGTTTCATCTGTAAGATTGGGTTGATTAAATATGGATTCTTATACTTAAACATTCGTTGGAAAGCTCGGGGTTGTTAGATTGCTAGACTTGCCATCATTATTAGCATTCCTGAGAAAAGCCCCATGCTGGATAAGTGTTCGTTTCCATATTCCTTTGAAATTGGAAGGAGTTCATCGAAGCTTATGAAAACCATGATTCCTCCTACGAATGCCAGGGTCAGATAGAGTACCAGATCCGTTAGTATCGGCATCAAAATTAAAAATCCGACTGCGGCGCCGATCGGTTCGGCTACACCCGAAAAGAAAGAATACCCGAAAGCCTTTCTCTTGTTCCCGGTAGCGTAGTATATCGGGACCGATACCGCAATCCCCTCCGGGATGTTGTGAACCGCAATGGCGAGTGCGATAGTGATTCCGAGGGAGAGGTCCTCCATAGAAACGGCGAAGACGGCCATACCCTCGGGAAAGTTATGGATGGCTATGCCGATAGCGGTCAGAACCCCAGCATCCGCCAGCCTCTCCTTAATCTCATCAAACTTTCCCGATTCGTGAAAAGTGTCGGGCTTCGTGTCCAAGTGAACATGCGGGATAAACTTGTCGACCAGATATATGACCGCGATTCCGCCAAAAAATCCGCCGTTAGCCACTATAAAACCTATCTCATTTACGGAGGTAGCAAGCAACTCCATGAAAGATACATAAATCATGACCCCCGCCGAAAAGCCGAGTAGAAATGAGAGGTAAGAAAACTTTGGCTCTTTTATGAAGTAGGCGATTAGGGAACCTATGCCGGTGGAAAGACCAGCAAGTATCGTTAGAAGAAAAGCCAACGAGGTCTCGCCCAGCATATTTCGTACCTCCAGTGCTAGAATGTTTGGCCGAAGTTATTACAATTGCTCTAACTCGAGTTTTGATTCCTTTTACCTCCGTAAATGTGAGTTATTCTGGAGGCACACTTTTTTCTCGTCGGGCACGGATTGTGATTCCAAAGAGATAATAAGTAATACTTTTATGGAAAAAAGTAATACCATTAAATCCCTCCAAAAATGGGATTATGAAGGGAAGATGGTGAAAAAATGAACGTAGAAAAAGTTGGGGCATTCCTATTCGTAGCCATGCTAATAGGAGGAATGAATCTCGCCACGACGTCGGCCGAAGATACGACAAACGAAAAACCGGTGGTGGTAGCCGCTGCTTCAAATCTGGGTTACTTTGCTAAGGAAGTTGGTGGGGAAAAGATTGAAGTTCATTCCATCGTTCCCCCAGGCGCGTGCCCCGGTCACTACGATCAGACGCCAAAGGACATCGAAACTGTCTCGAAGGCTGATCTCATGCTCTGGAACGGTTTCGAACCTTGGCTGAAGGATTTAGTGAAAAACTCGGGCAACGAGAACGTCCGGATGGAAAAGTTTGGAATGCTCGGTCCTTGGGGGATTCCGCCGAACGGGAAGAAATACGTGGCGAAGGTGTCCGAAGTTTTGAGTTCCGAATTTCCCGAGTACGCTGAGGCTTTTGAAAAAAATGAAAACAAACTCGCTTCGGCGATAACCTCTCGTTCTGAGGACCTTAAGGAAAGCGCTCGGGAGGCCGAAATCGAAAATGTGAAGGTGGTCTGCCGCGACGTTCAGAGCGGTTTTGTGGAGTGGCTAGGATTCAATGTTGTCGAGACCTATCCCTCGCCGGAACAGCTTTCGGCCAAGAGGGCTCTTGAGATAACCAGAGAGGCCGAAAATTGCGCCTTAGTCGTCAGTAACAATGCGAGCGGTGTGGACTTCGGAGATGGGGTTGCCAAGGAAACGGTAGCGAAACATGCCGTCCTCGTCAACTTTCCCGGTGCGACGGAGGAGACGGAAGACTACGTGGAGATGATTACCCACAATGCGGAGGTTCTCATAGAAAAAAAGAACGAGTTTGAAAGTGAGGGGAGTACCCTTGGCCGTACTGAGAAGGATTTGAAAAACGTTAAGCTTCAAAGGAATATCTTTCTAGGAGCTTTGATCATATCGGTGGCTGTGGCGGCCGTCGAGGCAATAATCATAAGGAGGAGATAGATTTGGCCGTCATAGAGGTCGAGGGGGTTGACACGGTTTATGAGGGGGAGAAGTATCCCTCCATAAGGGGTATAGATCTCGAAATAGAGGAAGGGGACTTCGTCTGCGTGATGGGGCCAAACGGGGCCGGAAAAACGACCCTGCTAGAGACTATAAACGGCCTGTTGAATCCCTCCTCCGGCACCGTAAGAACGTTGGGAAAGGAAATCAGTAACGACGGAACCGGGGTGAGAAAGAGGGTTGGATACCTCGTTCAGAACTTTTCCTTCGATCCGAGCACTCCCTTCCTGGTCAAGGACGTGGTCCTGATGGGGCGGTACGGAAAGCTCGGCCTGCTCAAGTTTCCACAGGAGAAGGACAGGTCGATAGCGAGGGAGTGCATGGAATTCACGGGAGTGGCCGATTTTGCGGAAGAGCCAATAGGTAAGCTGTCCGGGGGTGAACAGCAGAAGGTCCTTCTTGCGAGAGTGCTGGCTCAGAGGCCCGAAATTCTCCTTCTGGACGAGCCCCTGACCAATCTCGACATAACCGCGAAGGAAGAAATACGAAATCTGATAGAAAGGATCCACGAGGAAAAGGGTGTCACGGTCGTGATGGTTACCCACGACCTCGGATCAGTTCCGGACAGGGCCTCCAACATCGTGCTCATGGATCAGGGAAACGTGGTCGCCAAGGGAAAACCGGAAGAAATCGTTGACTCGGAGGCTTGGAAGTCCGCCTACGGAAAAGGGGTGATTTCGAATTGATATCTCTCCCCTCCGGCCTGATTTTGAGGGCGATCTTGGGAGCGGCACTGGTAGGAGTCGCCTGCTCCCTGACGGGCACTTTCGTGGTTCAGATGGACCTTTCCTCGATCGGTTTTTGCATGTCCCACGCGGCGTTTGCGGGGGCGGCTCTGGGCCTACTATTGGAAATAAGTCCGATCCTCTGCGCCGTGGCTTTCGCTCTGATGGTATCCTTCCTTCTGGGACCGATTTCGAAAAAGGCCAAACTCAGCCCGGGGGTCGTCACGGGTATAGCCTTTTCAGTGACCATTGCGCTCGGATTCGTATTTCTAAACCTTCAGCCTGGTGCTGCGGCGACAGGATCGGCACTCTCCATACTCTGGGGAAGCGTGTTCGCCTTGGGATGGATGGAAATATTTCTGATCGGAGCTCTGACCTTTTCCATAATCTTCGTGACGATCGTCTTCAAGAAGGAGCTGATGGCTCTTCTGTTCGATAAAAAGATGGCCGAGGCCTCCGGAATCAGGACCGATCCGTTTTTCTTCTTAATTCTGAGCATGACCGGCATGGTCGTGGCGTTCTCCCTCAAACTCGTCGGGGGCTTGCTAGTCTTCGCGCTGATTGTCAACACAGCCTCAGCCGCGCGCCAGTTCTTCTACGACATAAACAAAGTGCTGATATTTTCACCCATCGTAGGGGCGACCTGTTGCCTGCTCGGGTTTACGTTTTCCCTCCAGTTCAATTTCCCTGTCGGGGCTTCCATAGTCATATTTACCGCCGCCGCATTCGCCATCTCGGTTCTGGTTTCGCCAAAGCGGGGAGTTGGTGGCGGACTAATGTAGCAGGAAGGTGAGAAATTTGGAAGATGAAGATGGAGCAGAAATCCTGACTCGTCTGTCCGACTTTCACGGACATCTAGGACCATACGTCGTCGTGGGATACAGGATGGGAAAGATCGCCAACCGCGAGATAGGGGAGGACCCCTTCGAAAAGAAGGCCTTGGCCTTGACCGGTAGAGACCCTCCCGTGTCCTGCATCGTGGACGGAGTCCAGTTCTCGTCCGGGTGCACTCTCGGCAAGGGTAACATCGAAGTGAGGGACGAGGGCGTTCCGTCCGTCGAATTCTCCGGTAGCGGGAAGGCCCTGAAAATTACGCTGAAGGAAAAAGTGCAGAAGCGAATAGAGGAAGTCATCGAGAGCGATTTGGAGGAGATTTCCAAAGAGGTCTTCGAGATGTCGGAAGACGATCTGCTCAGCCTAAGTGAAGGAACGGATTAGGAACTATTAACTATTAGAAAATGGATATCCTCATTTTTTCCTATAAATTTTTATTCCTTCATAGGTCTTTTCGAGTATTTTCCGGGCCATTTCGAGGGATTTAACGCCGCCCAGCCCACAGTCGGGCCCGCAGTACTCGATCATTCCTCCGAGGACCCCTTTGACTGCATTTAAGTTTTCGACCACTTCCTCCGGCGTACTGGCGTCTTCCTCGGAGACCACATCGGTCCTGGATATACCTACCCTGACCTTCATTCCGTAGTCATTCAACATCTCCTCGTCGACGAGATTCAAGTTCCTGTTGTTTCCGGCGGTGGGGCAATCGATCACATCTATCTCGGCTCTACATACGGTTTCTTGAAAATAGAGCGAGTGAAGATGAATTTCCACGAGTGCGTCCACACTACAAACGTTATTCCAGGCCTCGATAAGGGTTTCCACGTCGAAATCGTAAGGTGGGTTGATACCCAGGCTGGGTTCGTCGATACTCACGACCTCGAGGTTTTCGCCTTCCACCAGCCTCTTAAGGCTGGTTCCGATTTTTTTCATCTCCTTTTCTCTGGGCTCTCCGAATTCGGACAGGGAGAGTTCGAACGGACCGGTCAGGCAGGCCTTTTTGGCATTTTCTCCAGCCATCTCGAGCTCGGGTAGACGAGTTCCCTTTTTTAGAAGAAATTCCTCCTCGCACCGCTCATCTTTTTTGAACAAGGAATTAAACTGTTCGATCATGGGTCTTATCTGAGGGTAGGACGGTACCTCTACACCGGAATCGATCTTTACTTCCATCAGATCGTCGATTAGTTCCTTGGCCCAGCTCTCTTTTTTGGAGATTCCTCTCTCAAGCTCTTCCGGTCCGACATTCTCCGGCAATGGCATGCTTCCGACATCATCGTATTTCAAACAAGACACCTCGACACTCGATGTGACTTTGAAGCTTACTAGTTATTTTTCTATCCGTCCTGCTGTATTGGATTTTATCTATCTGCTTTCCGTGAGAATTTCTAACCGAAATTCTTGGGGGGTAACGATGGGGTGGCGGGGATTCGAACCCCGGATCTCCAGCTGTTTCGCCGGTAAGGTCCCGAAGCTGGTGTCCTCGACCACCTAGACTACCACCCCTCGGGCAAAATTAATTATTGACGAACTCTATCAAGTATCTTTTCAATTTCTCGTTCCATCATCTCGGGTGGAGCATCCGAAATGGTGATTTTCTGGCTCCTGCCCACGTGACCCTCGCTGGAGGGCTCCGTGTCTATTACACCCAGATTTTCGAGCTTCTTTATATAATTCCAGAACTGGACGTGTGCTCGGGGGTCCTCACTCTGTTCCTCACAAACGACGTGATAGGCGTCCTCCACTTCCCCGGTCAGGGCGTATGCCTTGTCGGAGATTTTCAGGCGCCTCGAGAGGGCGAGCAGAAAAAGGAGTTCGTGTTTGTTGAGATCGAACAGTACGTCCTTCCTTATCTCGGGATGTATCTCGGCCTTGGCCTTCCGCGCGTGGTCGGGTGATACCTTCTGTACCTCCCCCCGGCTTGCGAACCTTCCCGCGTACCATAGGAGTTCGAGAGCGAAGCGCGCGTCTCCGCGGCGGGAAGCGATGTCGGAGATCAGCTCGACCGTCTCCTGCCTGACCATGTCGGGTTTGAAGGCCGCCTCTACCCTCCTGGTAAGTATGTCGGAGAGCTGCGCGGCGCTGTACTTGTCGAGCTCGATCAGGTTGTGCATGAAGGTGCTGCGCGTGGCCTCGTCGACCTCGTCGAGAAAGTCGGGGGAGTAGGCCGTGGCCATGATGCTGAGCCTGTTGGGGGCTCCCGATTCCTCGGTGGCCCTGGTGAGGGAGTAAAGCAAATCCGGGCCGTTCTCCTGCACGAAGTGGTCCAGTTCGTCGAGAGTCACTGTGAGGTAGACGTCCTTCTTTTCCAGATAATCGACTATCTGCTCCATTATCTCCTGGGGGGCAAATCCTCTCCTCGGGATGCTCAGCGGGAATTCGGTCGCCAGCTTGTGGAGGACCATTTGAGGGCTTCCCTGCTTACGGCAGTTGACGTGGGCGTAAGTCAGATTTCGATTCCTCTTCTTTGCCGCACTTTCGAGTTCCTGCCCGAATCTGGAGGTCAGTGCTGTCTTTCCGACGCCCACGGAACCGGTGACGAGGACCCTCTGGCTTGCACCCTCCTCCAGGACGGGTTTAAAAAACTGGGTGAGTTTCCTGAATTCCTCCTTTCTGTGGACGAGTTCCTCGGGAACGTAATCGGGAGAGAGTTTCGACTGGTCCTTAAAAACGGTCTCCTTCGCCATTTCCTCTTCAAAAATGTCTCCGTACATCTGCACCATTAATCAACTATTTCAATCTACCTAAAAAGCATGGACGGCGGGGAACGCTTAAACTGTGAGGGAGTCCCTCGATTTGAACGGACGGGATGTTATGAAAAACGCGCACCTTTTAGAGATTTAACTATTTGTTCTCTCCGATCTGAGTTCTGGTTACCAAGACGGAGCATGGGGTCTCGTGCAGGACATCTTCCGTGACGCTGCCGTACAAAAACCGGCTGAGTTTGTCTTTGGTGCTTTTGTTCTTTAGCTTCCCCGACCCTATCACGATCATGTCGATTTCTTCTTTCTTCGCCGTCTCAATTATTTCTTCGTCGGGCGTACCTTCCTGTTTGATAGTTCTTATATTGCTTACTCCCCTATCCTCGCACATTTCCTTCACTTCCTCGAACTCCTCGTCGATCCTCTCCCTATCTGTCGCTTTATCGCCCGTAAGAACGTGTAAAAATATTAGCTCCGGTTCTTCGCGTCCGACCTTGCAGCCCTTTGCGTACTTAATCGCACTTTTGATGCTATTAAGCGTGTTTTCATATTCTATCGAATCTATGGGTACCAATACCTTTCGCATTTTCGTAACCCGGTTTTGAATTAGGACCCGCTAGGTAAAAATTATCCCGTGAGGGGGCGTTGTCTTCCGCAATGATTTACGGCTAAATGTTCAAGATGGTTATTTCAAGAGTCACCGAAG